>MNEA01000064.1 GCA_001917435.1 Acidobacteria bacterium 13_2_20CM_2_57_6 | reverse complement strand
GGCGCGATCATGCGCCTGGGCAGCCGGGATGTTCTGGTGCCCGTCAGTGTAATTCCCAGCGGATGTCTCTCGATTGACGCGGCGCTAGGCGTGGGCGGTTTCCCGCGTGGGCGCGTGATCGAGATTTACGGCCCGGAATCCGGCGGCAAGACCACCATGACGCTGCACGTTATCGCCGAGGCGCAGAAACTGGGCGGGCAGGCGGCGTTCATTGACGCAGAGCATGCGCTCGATCCGGTCTATGCGCGGAAGCTGGGCGTGGACGTGGACAACCTGCTGGTGTCGCAGCCGGATAACGGCGAGCAGGCGCTGGAGATCGCGGAAACGCTCATTCGCTCGGGCGGCGTGGATATTGTTGTCGTGGACTCCGTGGCGGCGCTGGTTCCCAAGGCCGAACTCGAAGGCGACATGGGCGATCCGCAAATGGGTTTGCAAGCGCGGTTGATGTCGCAGGCGCTGCGCAAGCTGACCGGCATTGTCTCGAAGTCGCGCACGTGCTTGATTTTTATCAACCAGATTCGCGAGAAAATTGGAGTGATGTTCGGCAACCCAGAGACGACTACGGGTGGCCGCGCGCTGAAGTTTTACGCCTCGATGCGTGTGGACATCCGGCGCATTCAGGCCATTAAGGAAGGCGACAAGGTGGTCGGTTCGCGGACCCGCGCAAAAGTGGTGAAGAATAAAGTGGCCGCGCCGTTCCGCGAAGCCGAATTCGACATCGTCTACGGCGAAGGGATTTCGCGCGAGGGCGACCTGATCGACCTGGGTGTGGATAAGGGCGTGCTCGAGAAGAGCGGCACGTGGATCAGCTTCGGCGGCGAACGCATGGGCCAGGGCCGCGAAAATGCGCGCGTCTTCCTGAAAGAAAACAAGGACATTCGTGACAAGCTGGAAAACGCGCTGCGCAAGAAGCTCGAAATCCCGGTGCCAGGCAATTCGAGCGCGGCTGCACCTGGACCGAATGGACACGCCGCGACTGCAACACCGGAGAAACCGCCGATGAAGACTTCGGCGGCGACTGCCGGTGCAGAGGCTTCCAAAGCCCGTCCGACGCGCTAAACGAAAACGTACGATAATTTGAGGCCGGACCTTCTGCCGACAGGTGGAAGGCCGGCTTTTTTGAGGCCACTGGGAGAACTGCTTCCGCGTGGAAGAGCCATACTGGCCGGACGAAGGTTCAGGTTCCTGCCCCGACGGTCAGCTATTCAAAATAAAGCACATAGCTCGTACTAGCGCTAGCAGACTATTGTGCGAGCAGGGCACAAAACTCTAAAATATGTCTCAATCTGAGAGAAAGTGTTTCTCTTGGATGCTGAGACTATTGGTCGCGCCGAAGTTAAGTCGCATCAAATCAATGATGCCCTTGAATGGCGGGCGGGATGCAATGAGTCTCAACGGCGTGTCGACCGGCAGTAGCGAGCCGGTAGCAGCAACGAACATTTTTGTGAATGCTTGTTGACGCTATGGACCGCGTCAGGTAAAACTCTGACCCCAGTGATTTTAGCGTGGGGCAGAACGGGGCGAGTTGACCGGTTCGCGGTCATTCGGAAGAGGCGGGAACGGTGAAGCAGTTCGGAAAAGCAACTATTTCGATATTAATGGCGGCATTCACTGCGATGCCCTTGCCAGCAGCGCCCGGTGCGGGGTCAGCCGTGAGGCGCACGCACAAGTACGTGGCGCGTTATCGGGGCGTCCCTACGTTCGCGGATTCCACCAGCACGGACGACGGCGCCTATGATGACCCCATCGTTCGCGAAGCCGCGGTTTCCGCGCTTGGCCGTTACAACGGAGCGGTGGTGGCCGTTGATCCGAACACCGGCCGCATTCTGACGGTCGTGAATCAAAAGATTGCTTTCGGCGACGGCTACATTCCTTGCTCGACCATCAAGCCCACCATTGCGCTCGCCGCCCTGGAGGAAAATGTCATCACCCGCGACACGATGCTGAAGGTGGGGCGCCGCAAGTACATGAACTTGACGGAAGCGATGGCCCACTCGAACAACGTGTTTTTCGAACAACTCGGGTCGCGCATGGGATTTGAGACGGTTTCCAAATACGGCCGCCTGCTCGGCCTGGGAGAACTTGCCGGATACAACCTGCCTGACGAGCATCCGGGGTCGTTTCCGACCACGCCGCCCGCTTACGGCGGAGTCGCGCGAATGTCCAGCTTTGGCGAAGGAATTCAGGTTACCCCACTGCAACTCGCGGCGCTCTCCGCGGCGTTCGCGAATGGCGGAACTCTTTATTATTTGCAGTATCCGCATAGCCAGGAAGAAGTTGAGAATTTCACCCCGCGCGTGAAGCGCGAATTGAACATCGGGCCGATTCTGCCGGAGATCCGCGAAGGCTTGCTGGCCGCAGTCCTTTATGGCACGGGCAAATCCAGTTTTGACCGGGGCGGGGACGAGATGCCGCTGGGCAAAACGGGCACTTGTGACGATCACACGACGCCTTCGAAAATCGGCTGGTTCCTTACTTACGCCGACGACGCACACCCGAAAATCGCGCTCGCCGTCCTGCTGCGCGGTAACACGCGCAGAGTGAAGGGCCCTACAGCCGCCGTTGTTGCAGGGCGAATCTACCGCAAGCTCCGCGAGCAGAATTATTTTGCCAATGCCGGGCACGCCGTGGCCATCAATACTGGCAATTAACTCAACAGATTGGGTTTCCTACGCTGCGGAAGGCCTCCGCAGCGTTTCTTTTTGCTTCCATCAAGATTTCTTGCTTGCATCAATAGATGATCGGCAGTTTCGAGAAGTCCGAAGCGGTTTCGTCGGTTACGCGAAGGACGACCAGAGTGCGATCGTCGTGCGGCGTGGAATCAACGCCGCTGTGGTTGTCGGTTTCTTCGAGAATACGATCCGCAATCGCGCGGGCGGAATCTTCCGGAGAAATCGCGCTGAGAAGAGCAGACAAGCGCTGCAAGCCGAACTCTTCATCCGTGGCGTTTGCTGATTCGAGGATGCCGTCGGAAGCAAAGAGGATCACGTCGCCGGGCTGCAGATCGATTGTGGATTCATCATATTGGGTGCCGGGGAGCAGGCCGAGCGGCACACCTTCCAAGCGAATGGAAATCACATGGCCATCGCGGACGAGGAGCGGATACGGTCCACCGGCGTTCGACAGTGTAAGCCGCCGCGTGGATGCGTCGTAAATCGCGAACAGCATGGCAATAAACCGCGAATCCAGCCGCGCGGCGTGGAGCCGTTGATTCAGAAGAGCCAGCATGCATGCCGGTTCACAAGCGCGGTCGACAACGATTTCGCGAACGGTGCCGATGGCCAGGGAGCCGTACAAGGCGGCGGCGGTACCTTTGCCTGAAACATCGCCCAGAGCCAGAGCCAAGCGGCCCTCACCGTAAGGCAGGAAGTCGTAAAAGTCTCCGCCCAACTCCCGGGCGGGCACATACCCGGCCGCCAAATCGAGGCCAGGGACTTCGCGCGCACCGGTGGGCAGGAGCTGCCGCTGGATCTCCCTCGCGGTGTCCAATTCGCTGCGGAGCCGGCGCTCGCTTTCCCGGGCCTCCTGGTAGAGCCGGGCGTTTTCCAGCGCGATTGCCACGTAAGAGCCTAGCGTTGACAGCATGCGCTCGTGCTCCAGGGTGAAGGCGTGAGGCTCCGAGCTTTCGAGATCGAGGACTCCAATGAGCCGGTCGCACAACAAGAGAGGCACCACGAGTTCCGAGCGCGCCACAACGCCGCTATCACAGTGGAGGTAACGCGGATCTTCCGTGACGTCATTGATCCGCAGGACGCGCCGCTCGCCTGCGGCCGTTCCGGTGAGTCCTTTGTGGAGAGGCACGCGCATACGCGCAGGAAGGGAATCACCGCAGCGCATGGTGAAAACGCTTTCCAGATGCTCGCTCTGTTCGTTCCAGAGCATGACGCTGAAGATGTCGTACCTCACGATTTTCTTGATGCGCTCCGCGACGCGGCGGAGAAGTTCTTCGCGGTCGAGGATGGAGGTGACTTCGCGGCTGACTTCATAAAGGAGAGCAAGGGTATTGGCCTGATCCGGATGGGAAAGGAACAAGCTCTGGGGGACGGGGTCCGCATCGCCCAACAGTGCAAAAGAGCCGATTTTTGAAAGGTCTTCCATGGAGCGTTCGAAGGCTAGCCTTTATTGGATGTAGCAAATCCCTGGAGGTTTCACAATTGAATTCTTAAGGAGGGCCTGGATGACTGAAAGAATGGCGCCCGTTAGTGAACATTCTGGCGAGGCATGCCTTGGCGTAGCGTGTTCATCTGATTGAACATCTGGCGATTTGTGTTTTGCGAAACTGTCCTGCTTCCAATTTCCTTGTGAAACAGTGCCTTGCTGCAGCCGCGCAATGACACGAGCTCCGATTCGTCCAATCCATAGCGCTCGATGGCCGACTGATAGCCTTGCCAGTTGAACGCGCGGTGCCGCTTGGCCAGGGTCCGGAAGCAGCGGTCAAAAATGTAGAACCCGATGCCGAAGTTCGTGTCCATGAAGCCTTTGCTGTTGACGCTCCGGTGATGGATGTCGTGCAGCCTTCTGGCTTTCAGGAACCACGACCTAAACAGAGGAACGCGCGTCATCCAGAAGTTCTCGGTGTGCATCCTGTCGTGCAGGTAGCTGAACATGAGGATGGGCCAGCCGAGCAAAGTACACAGCGAGAGTGCTTGGTACACGGGTAGTACACTAAGTAACCCCATCGCTGCCCAGCAAAACAGCAGAATAATCGCAGACGGCGCGAGCCATTCGATCCCCACATTGCCGAGGGAGAAGCGATGATCGGTCGCGTCGTGGTACTCGCCGGCGCGCATGGGCTGAGTGGGCCCGTAGACCAGGAAATGATGGATCAGGTGGCCGCGGCTGAGGGCCGGGAATTTGTCACTGTGCAGAAGCCGGTGAAGGCAGTAGCCGGCAAATTCCGCCACCACGACCGAGTCCACCAGCGTCGCGATGACTCCCACAAAGGTGACGTGCAGGCGCGCGTAAAACATGGGTGCTTCTCCTTCCACTTCTCGCTGCGGTTTCCAAAGCAAAAAGGAAAGCCGCCGCTGAGTTCACACTACGAGGTGTCCAGGAGGTCTTCAAGCGACAAGGAACGCCAAGCAGCTCCGGAACAGAGGATGTCGCACGATGTCGTACTCGGGAGTACTTACTCGGTTGAAAGCAAAGGGCTTGCAGAAAGAGAGACGGGCTGAGTGTACGCGTTGGAGGGCGACTTACAGCCCAGGCGCCGTATGGATAACTACAAAACAATGAAGCGCCGCGACTGAGGTGGGCGCGACGCTTTGGGATCATTGCTGTCGAGTTCTAAGTTTTCGAAGGAGCGCTGGTCACTTTACTTCCCACGTGTCCCCAGCGCGCAGAAGCTTGCCGAGGTCGCCGGGGCCCCGTTTGGCGATGACGTCCTTGATTTGCTGGTTCATCACGTCTTCGTAGCGCGGGAGATCATCCCAGGCACGGAAAACGCCAATGGGCGTCGGGAAGCCGGGCCGGTGCTCCATATGCGAAAGCAGGAAGGCGTAAGAAGGACGCGGGTGGTGCGCGTCGTGGACGACGAGATCGCTCTCCGTAATGCCGTTGCCGAATTGGACGACTTCGATGTCGCCGTCCGGTTTCCGGCGGATGCCCTTATCGCGATTCTTGCCGAATACGAGCGGCTTACCGTGCTCAAGCTGGATCACGTGCTCGCTGCGTGCGTCGCGTTCAGTGAGGGAGAACCACGCGCCATCGTTGAAAATATTGCAGTTTTGAAGAATCTCCACAAAAGCGGAACCCCGGTGAGCTGCGGCATGCTTCAATGTTTCCTTCAGGTGCCCCTGGAAGACGTCGACGGAGCGAGCCACGAAAGTCGCCTCCGAACCAATTGCCAGTGAGATCGGATTGAAGGGGCGGTCTAATGACCCGAACGGTGTTGATTTCGTCTTCTTGTTGTACTCCGAAGTCGGCGAATACTGGCCCTTGGTCAAACCGTAGATTTTATTGTTGAAAAGCAGGACCTTGATGCCGACATTGCGCCGCAGCATGTGAATCGTATGATTCCCGCCGATGGATAGTGCGTCGCCGTCGCCGGTGGCTACCCAAACTTCCAAGTCCGGGCGAATGGCCTTAATGCCGGTGGCTACGGCCGGGGCGCGGCCGTGGATGGTGTGGAAGCCAAAGGTGTTCATGTAATAGGGAAAGCGGCTGGAGCAGCCGATGCCGGAAACGACCACGAAGTTTTCGCGCTTGATGCCTAGCTCCGGAAAGACGGACTGCACCGCGGAGAGAATCGCGTAGTCTCCGCAGCCGGGGCACCAGCGTACTTCCTGGTCGGTTTGAAAGTCTTTCTTGGTAAGAGGCGGCGGCAGAGTCGCTGTTCCCATGATCGAATCTCCTAGAGTCCCAACATCTCTTCGATTTTTTGGTCCAATTCGGCCTGCTTGAAGGGCCGGCCTTGGATCTTGTTGAGGCCGACTGCATCTACGAGAAACTTGGCGCGCAACACCCACAAGAGCTGGCCCATGTTCAATTCCGGGACAAGCACCTTCTTATAGCGTTTGAGTACTTCGCCCAGATTAGAGGGGAGCGGATTGAGATGCCGCAGATGGAGGTGGCCGATCCTGCGTCCCTTGGCGCGCTGTGCTTTCAAGGCGGCCGTAATCGAGCCGCAAGTTGAACCCCACGCCACGATCAACAGGTCGCCTTCCGGATCCCCCGCAGGAAGCACATTGGGAATGTCCTGCGCGACCGCGGCGACTTTGGCGGCGCGGACACGAACCATATTCTCGTGGTTCAACGGCTCGTAATTGATATTTCCCGTGGGGTCCTGTTTCTCAAGGCCGCCGATGCGATGTTCGAGGCCGGGAGTACCCGGCACAGCCCACGGGCGCGCCAGAGTGTGCGGATCGCGTTTGTATGGCAGGAAGCTGACTGGGTCGGACGCAAATTTCACCGGGAAGTCCGGGATATCTTTCAGCTCGGGTATTCGCCACGGCTCGGCACCGTTTGCAAGGTAACCGTCCGAGAGAATAATTACCGGCACCATGTACTTGACAGCGATGCGGCAGGCTTCAATGGCCACCCAGAAGCAGTCTGCTGGTGTTGCTGCAGCCAGCACCGGAATGGGCGCCTCGGAGTTGCGGCCGAAGAGCGCCTGCAACAGGTCCGCTTGCTCAGTTTTGGTCGGAAGGCCGGTTGAGGGGCCGCCGCGCTGGATGTCGCAAATGACCAGCGGGATCTCGACCGCGACCGCAAGACCTAACGCTTCTGTCTTCAGGGCCATACCTGGGCCGGACGTTGTGGTGATGGCCAGCGCCCCGGCGTATGCCGCTCCGATCGCCGACGTGATGGCGGCAATTTCGTCTTCCGCCTGAAAGGTCATCACGCCAAAGTCTTTGTACTGAGAGAGCTCGTGCAGAATGTCAGAAGCGGATTTCATAACTGATTTGAAACGCTTCCGTCGCTTCGCAGTAGGAATAGCCGCCCTTCAAAGCGAGCTTGTTCGCTTCCACGAGCAGCGGCTTGTTCTTGAACTTGTCTTCAATCCACCGGACCGTCGGGTCCATCGAACGGTTATAAAGCCAGTAGCACATGCCCAGCGCGAAGAAGTTCTTGCAGCGGTCCATGGACTTGGCATCGAGTCCCAGATGCTCAAGCGAACGCCGCGTCAGCCGTTCGAGTTCCACCGAAAACAGCCGGAACTTATCGAGGGAATGATCCTCCAGCGGATTCGAGGTCATCTGCGCCTTGCGCAGGTCGCCCTCTTTGAAACTGTCACTGTTGACGATCAGGATTCCGTTGGCTTTGAGGTCGGCAACATTCACTTTTAGCGCCGCCGGATTCATGGCGATCAGCACGTCGATAGCATCGCCGGGGGTGTAGACCTCATTGGAGGAGAAGTGCAACTGAAAACCGCTCACACCGGGAATCGTGCCGGCAGGGGCGCGAATTTCGGCCGGGTAATCCGGAAACGTGGCAATATCATTGCCGTAGAGCGCGGCGGTATTGGTGAACTGGCTGCCGGTGATCTGCATGCCGTCACCGGAATCTCCCGCGAAGCGGATGACCGCCTGATCCAGCACTTCGCGCTTGTTTTTTACTGGTGGAACTTCCGCGAGCGTAGACATTCTTGTCCGAACCTCCGGCACTTCGCTTCGACGAACTCCCTGTCTCCGGGAGTGTGGCTCAATCATAAGGACGAGGCGCTGCGGTGAAAGGATGGTTTCTAAGGCAGCCCGCCGGGAGCCGACACCTTACAGGATATCACACCGGCCCGCGAGTGGCGGATAGAGTGCCTGCCGCAATGGGCTGTGCCTTATCCGGAAACGAGCTTCGCTGGGGTGACTCCACCCAGTTCCTCACACCCAGTTCCTCAGTTGTTCGCCTGGTCCATCAGTGCTTTGGCTTCTTCCAGGCCACTTTGCAAATCGGCGGTAGTTTTGATGGTGAGTAACTCGGCGCCAATTCCGACCAATGTATCCGCGATGCCCAGCGAAATGCCGGCAAGGATGACGAATGCCCCAAGGAGCCGGACCGCTTCGACCGTGCGCAACAAACCATCGGCGGTTTCCGGGTCGATCTTCGGCACCCCCGTTAAGTCAATCACGACAGCCTTGGCACGTTGCGCGCGGATGTCATTGAGCAGTTGGGTGCGCAATTGCGCCGCGCGCCTTGCGTCCACCAAGCCGATCAACGGCACAACCAGCAGCCCTTCCTGAGCTTGCAGAACGGGTGTTGACAATTCTTCGACGGCCGCTTCCAGTCTGCGGCTCTCGGTAATGTCCATGAGGGTTGCGAACAGGCAACGATTGCCGGCGAACTCGATCAAGTCGGCAGAGAGCTGGACTGTCCGCATCTGGCCCGACTTGGTCCGCAACGTGGTTTCCAATTCCCGGACTGGATGCCCGGCGGATAATTCCGAGACGACGCGCGTACGCATGTCCGGTTCCACCCAAATCCCCAGATCGTTCGACCTTTGACCGATTAGTTCTTTGGCGCTGTATCTCGTCAGCTTGCAAAACGATTCGTTCACTTCAAGGTAGCGCCCATCTTCCAGCGTGCTGAGCATAATCGGGTAAGGGTTGACACGAAATAACTTCTCGAACGTGGAACCCATGGCCCATTTGCGCTCCGTCAAATCGCGCGTGACTTTTCCATAGCCGCAGAGCCGTCCCTGCTCATTCCTAATCGCAGTAATGATCACGTTGGCCCAAAAACGCGTTCCGTCCTTCCGCACACGCCAGCCTTCAGCTTCGAACCGGCCTTCGGTCGCGGCGATTCGCAACTCCTGCGCGGGCTTTCCCTCTTCCATTTCCTCGGGAGTGTAAAAAATCGAGAAATGGCGGCCACGGACTTCGTCGGCCTTGTACCCCTTTATGAGTTCAGCTCCCTGATTCCATGTCGCGACATTCCCTTCGGGATCGAGCATGAAAATCGCGTAGTCCTTCACGCTTTCCACCAGCAGTTGGAGCTGGTCTTCGATTCTCCACGAACGTTGAGCTCCCTGATTCAAGGTATCCGTAACCTCGTCGCAGAATAAGAATTCTTGAAAACGGAGGCCGATCGATTGGCCTCCAAGCAGCGCTCGGCGGAAGCCTCTCAAGTGAGAGCGAGCAAGCAAGCAGAGTTCGAGCACCGACGATGCGTGGCTGGGGTAACTACAAAAGGTAAGCAGCTCCGTATTCTATCAAACCCTTGCCAGCGCCCTTGCGCGAACTGACGATCCTGGCAGGCGTGTAGATATTCGGGGCTCTGGAAGTGTAGGGTACTGCCATTTCCACCTGCGATCCTTCGGGATAATTGCTGGCGCTAAAGAAGCTGAGTCCCCCACGCGCCAAATTCCTAACGAGCACAACCTCGTTTCCAAGAGTGGGGTGCCGAATACACCCAACCGCTTCCACTTGAACACGCTCGTGGGAACGTTGATTCTGCGTTCCAGGGGCTAAGAGGTGGCGTGACGCCGGGTGAAGACCGTGTTGTTCATCGGGAGTCTCGGCCTTTGGGGAAGTTTGGTGGTACGGCCGGGTCCAGGTAGTCCAGCCGCCACAATCCAGGCAAATGCGGGAGATACAGTGATGGTGGAGGAAAAGATCAGTTTCAAATTCGCTGAGGTAGGACACCGCCAGCTGCCCGCAAGCGATACATCGGAGCAAGGCCCGGAGCACCGCCGTCTCCGCATCAGCCAGTGAGGGAAAGGAAATGTCCCACAGATTTACTTCGGGATCGAGCAAAACCAGCCCGAACAGATTCCCCCCCGAACCGCCTGGAATGCGGCCTACGACACGGGCCATCGCCTCTTTGCCAACTCCAACTCGCTGGATCTTTACAGCCTGGCCAATGGAAAGCTCTCCTCCCACCATGACCGCGGCGCCTTGGCGGCTAATGTCTACAGTTTGGCCTTCCTCCAGGAAATCAGCGCCTTGTTTTCCGACGCCAGAGAGGCGAACCGGTAGGTTCAGAAAAACACGTTCGCTAAGACGTTGATTCTTGTCCAGAGCAGGAAAAATGGCGTGACCCTTCGCAACAGCGCTCGCGCCGGATTCGTTGCCGAGATGGTTCGCCATGTGGCACCACCGCCGATGGGAGAACTCGACACGCTTCTTAATCTCCGCGGAACTTGGGCTTCTTCCAAAGCCACGGAGCACTGCAACGCAGACTGAACTTTCGGCTACAGTTTCTTCGGCACGCATGCGAATGACAATCAGGTGAAGGAAGGATTTCGGAGAGGGTAATTCCACCTACACAGGAGGCAAAGCCAGTCCAATCGGCAAAGCCAAATTTTAGCTTGACGTTCGCTTTCCTTTCGCCTAAAGTGCCTGTGGAAAACATCTGCAAGCGGAGGCGCGCACATGGCTCTGACCAAACGGCAAAAAGAAGTTCTCGACTACCTTGTAGCGTTTGAGACCAAGCACGGCTACGCGCCAAGCTTTGAAGAAATCGGCAAGGGCCTGAAACTCACTTCCCTGGCCACCGTGCACAAGCACATCACTACGCTCGAGAAGAAGGGCTTCATTCGCCGCGGTTACAATCAGAGCCGCTCCATCGAGATCGTCCAATTGCCTAAGTCGGTCAAGGAACAGGTCATCGACCGCAAGATGCAGGAGCTTCCGCTGGTAGGAAGAATCGCGGCGGGACGTCCGCTGGAGGCCGTGGAAGAGCGCGAAACGATTTCGTTGGGCGATTTCGCGCGCGGCGGCAATTCTTTTGTCTTGCAGGTCAAGGGCACTTCCATGATTGAAGATCACATCATGGATGGCGATTTCGTTGTCTGCGAGCAGACGCAGGTCGCCAATGCCGGTGACATCGTTGTGGCCCTAATCGGCGGTGAGGAAGCGACTCTCAAGCGCTTCTATCGCGAAGGCCCGGGCAAGATACGCCTCCAGCCGGCAAATTCGGAGATGGCTCCCATCATGGTGGCGGCGAACGAGGTCAAGATTCAAGGGCGTGTGATCGGCGTCCTTCGCAAATATTAGCATCGCTATCTGGAGGGCTCTACCCTCGAACCATAGGCAACCCTTCCTTTGTGAATTTCGGCCCCTCCATAAGAGACCTTCGTGGATGCTCCCTCAGCTTTTCGCTGGTGAATTGTTTGTGTCAGAATCCCGTTGCGTGCATCAGAAGAGTGTCACCTGTTATTCTCACGGAGCCCCTTTTAAACAATGTGGCAGGGAAGATGAAGCTGAACCAAGACACGCCGAAGCATTCTTAACCCTTGAGGTCGCTGACTTGTCCTCGAAACGCCAAAGTATTTTGATCGTTGATCCCGATGCGGCCTCGCGCCAACTGCTTGAAGAGCTCGTGCGTTCAGCCGGCTACGACGTCGCCGTATCCTCCTCCCAGGCGCAAGGATTCCAGTTTGTTCAAGAGGCCAGCATCGACCTTTTGATTCTGTCCGCGGACCTTGCCGACATCCAGTGCTGCGACGCGCTCGCCGAGGTCAAAGGCAATGCCGCCACCTCTGGGACACGCGTGATCCTTCTCACGAAGGGAGGGGGAGCGGAACGTGCTCGCGGGCTCGATCTCGGTGCGGACGAAGTGCTTACTTCGCCGTGGGCGGCGGCGGAATTGCTCGCCCGGGTTCGCGTTCAGTTGCGCGATAAACATGCGTTCGACGAACTGCGGGAAAAGACGCGCATCGCCGACGAGGGCCGCGAGGTGGCGCAGACTGCCTTTCAGGCGCTCGCCGTAACGGAGAAGATGACTCGCGATGCGTTTTCCTTGGGGCGAGCGTTGAAGATTGGCGTCTCCGCCCTATTTGCCATTGCCCTGGTGATCGCTGGAATTTTCGTTGTTTTTTCACGACGGGCCAGCAAGGAAGCGAACCGCGCTTATGCGGTGATCGCTCAGATGGAGCGCGGCGCCCACCGCCAGGAGCAATTGATGGCGGATGCTCGCAGCGCGCGCGCCGATCTTAAGCAATCCGATGTTCTCGAGCAAAAGCAGCAGCTCAAGCAACATACAGATGAGCTGCGGCAGAAAATCTCGGACGCCCAACCCGGCGACGTGACCGCGCTTCGCAAGGAGCTCGAGGATACCACTACTCGCCTAAAACGCGTGGAGAGCGAATCGCAATCCGCGGAAGAGGTGATTCGTGCTTACGCGCCAAGCGTGTGCCTCATCCACGTGTCCGTGGCCTTCGTGGACCGGGCCTCGGGACGCCCCCTGCGGTACGGCGGGATCAATCCGGATGGCGAGCCTCTTCACGACAGTGATGGTAACCCCGTCTATACGTTGGAAGGTCGCGCGCCGGAAGTTCGCGCTGATTTCTTCGGCACCGGATTCATGGCCGGAGAAGGCCGCATTCTTACGAATCATCATGTGGCGCAACCTTGGTGGAAAAATGACGAACTCACCGCGGTCACCAGCCAGGGCCTTAGTCCCACTATTGCGGATCTGACGGCCTATTTTCCCGATACCACGGCCGGTGTTCCCGTCAGTGTTTCCGAAATTTCCGACGTGGCGGACCTCGCGGTGCTAAAAGGCGATTTGTCCGGCTTGAAAAAGCCTGTTCTGAAAATGGATGCGCGCAAGGAAGCGGCCGTCAGCGGCCAGCCGTTGCTTTCGCTTGGTTACGCTACCGGTATCAGCGCCATTCTTGCGCGCGCCGGAGAGGACGTCGTGGACGAAATCGCCAAGAGCACCGGTGGCAAGCCGAAAGAAGTTGTCAACGAACTTCTCCGGCGCAAACTCATTCGTCCCCTTGTCACTCAGGGCCATATCGGCGATGTTCTTCCGGACAAAATTGTCTACGATGCGCAGACCACTTCCGGCGGCTCAGGCGGGCCGCTCATCAATCGTGATGGAGAAGTGATTGGCGTGACGTTTGCCGTGGTCAAAGGTTTTGGCGGGTCAAATTTTGGCGTTCCCATTCGCTTCGCTCAGCCGCTGCTTAAGCCATGATGGACCGGTCCGTCCTATCTCCTGGCGCGGAGCCGAAACGGCATCCTCTGTCGCGAGTTCGCGGCATAAAGCGGCTGCCCAGTCTCCTTCGCCTGATTCTAGTTTTCCCGATCGCCGTTCTGCTGGCCGTGCCGGCTCCCGTTTACGCTTACGCCGTTCTGTCGCATGAAGCCATCATCGATGCTGCCTGGGAAACACACATCAAGCCGCTCCTTCTGAAACGATTTCCGCAAGCAACCGAGGAAGATTTGAGCAGGGCGCAAGCCTACGCTTATGGCGGGGCCATTATTCAAGACATGGGCTATTACCCGTACGGCAGCCCCTTTTTCAGTGATCTAACGCATTACGTCCGCAGCGGCGATTTCATCCAGGCTCTGCTGCGCGACGCCCAGGATCTCAACCAGTACGCTTTCGCCGTTGGCTCGCTTTCGCACTATGCCGCGGACAACGCTGGGCACCGCCTTGGCACCAACCGGGCCGTTCCTGTTCTGTATCCGGGTCTCCGTAAGAAATTTGGCGACAGCGTTGCCTTTGAGGATAACCGGCTGGCGCACGTGAAAACCGAATTTGGCTTTGACGTTCTCCAAATCGCGCGGGAACGCTACGCGCCAGACAGCTATCACGATTTCATCGGCTTCGAAGTTTCGCGCCCGGTACTTGAGCGAGCCTTCCTGGAAACCTATGGCCTCGAGCTGAAGGATGTGCTCGTGAGCGAAGAGAAGGTTCTCAACTCTTACCGCCGCGACGTAAGCAAGCTGATTCCCAAGGCCACTCGCATCGCCTGGCACCTCAAGAAAGACGAAATTAAGGATGACATCCCGGACGCAACGAAGAAAAGGTTTCTGTTCAACCTATCTCGTACAAATTACGAACGCGAGTGGGGAAAGGATTATCGCAAACCCAGTCCTGGCGAGCGTTTTCTGGCGTTCCTCTTCAAGCTGATTCCCAAGTTCGGGCCCCTCAAGATTCTGCAGTTCCGGACGCCGACGCCGCAGACCGAGCAGATGTTTGAAGCCAGTTTCAACGCCACGCTCGATCGCTACCGTGAGTTATTGACGGAGGTTCGCGAAGGCAGACTGGACTTGCCCAATAATAATTTCGACATCGGCGATAAAACTGGTCCCGGAAAATACCGCTTGAATGATGAAGCCCATGCGGAGTTACTGGATAAGCTGTCGGAAAACAAGTTCGTGGACGCCACTTCGGAAGTCAAGGCGGAGCTTTTGCGCTTTTTTGCGGAACCGGATGCGCCGTACGCGATGAAGCGCAACGCCAAAGCCTGGACAAAAGTTCAAACGCAGTTGCAACAGCTGAAATCAGCACAGGTCACGGCTACTCCTGCCAATTCTGCGCAACTGACGACGGCCGAGGGTCCCAATCCGTAGATTAGGTGAGCCCCGCGGCACGGCTGCCTCTCTCGGCGCACAAAAATAATTGCTTCTCTAAATTGAAAAAACTGCACCTGAGTCCCATCGCCAGCGTGAAACAATGTAGAATTTCGCGCGACGCTTTGTTCGCCCCTGACATGAAGAAAGCCAAAGAAGCCAAACCGATCCGCAAACTGCTCGCCGCCAATCGCAGCGAAATCGCCATACGCATCTTTCGCGCCGCCAATGAGCTCGGCCTGCGCACCGTAGCCATCTATTCGCAGGAAGATCGGCTGTCGCTGCACCGCTTCAAAGCTGACGAGGCCTATCAGGTTGGCGCTGGCAAGGGTCCTGTCGAAGCCTACCTGGACATTGCAGGAATCGTCGCGGTGGCGAAGGAGAAGGGCGTCGACGCTATTCACCCAGGTTATGGCTTTCTTTCTGAAAACCCTGCGTTTGCGCGCGCCTGCGAAAAAGCCGGCATCACTTTCGTTGGACCTCCGCCGAACCTTTTAGAGTTGCTTGGGGACAAGACCGCCGCTCGAAGGCTTGCTACTTCGGCGGGCGTCCCCGTGCTCCCGGGGACCGATAATCCTGTCAAGTCGCCGGCGGAGGCGCAGAAAATTGCTCGGGAGATCGGCTATCCCGTTATTGTGAAAGCCGCGATGGGCGGCGGTGGTCGCGGCATGCGCGTCGTTCATGATGCCGCGCGGCTCGACGCTCTCCTCGAAGAAGCCCAAGGGGAAGCGCGCTCTGCCTTTGGCGACGCCTCCACTTTCCTGGAAAAATATTTGCCCCGCGCGCGGCACCTCGAAGTCCAAATCCTCGCCGACCATCACGGCAATTTGTTGCATCTTTACGAGCGCGATTGCTCGGTCCAGCGGCGCCACCAAAAAGTCGTCGAAGTTGCTCCGGCTGCGAATCTCCCCACGAGTATTCGTGGCGAACTTTGCGACGCCGCGGTGCAGCTCGCGCGGAAGGCCGGCTATCGCAATGCGGGAACAGTCGAATTTCTCTACGACGTGGATTCGCGGAAATGGTATTTCATCGAAGTCAATCCGCGCATTCAAGTGGAACACACGGTCACCGAAATGGTGACGGGCATCGATCTCGTGCGTTCGCAGATTCTTGTCGCGCAGGGTCACCAGCTGCACGAGCCGCCGATGTCCTTGCCAAGTCAGGAGAACATTCCGCTCAATGGCACGGCTCTCCAGTGCCGCGTGACCACTGAGGACCCTGAGAAAAACTTCGCCCCAGACTATGGGAAGCTTTCCACGTACCGTTCTCCCGCGGGGTTTGGCATTCGTCTTGATGGCGGCACCGCTTATGCCGGAGCGACGCTCGCCGCCTACTACGATTCGCTCCTCGTCAAAGTGACCGCTTGGGGCTCGAATCTTCCCGAAGGTTGCCAGCGAATGGACCGCGCCCTTCGCGAATTCCGAATCCGCGGCGTGAAGACGAATATTCCCTTCGTCGAAAACGTCGTCAATCATCCGAAGTTTCGCGCCGGAGAGGTTACAACGTCTTTCCTTGACGAGTCGCCCGAGCTTTTTCGCTTTCCAAGTCGCGGCGACCGCGCCACCAAGCTGCTCTCCTATCTCGGCGACGTCGTCCTCAACGGCAACCCCGAAGTGAAGGGTAAGCAGATCCCCAAAGAAATTGAAGCAGCGGTGATCCCCGCATCGCCCACCGGCAAGCCGCCGGCCGGCACACACCAGCTCCTACAACGGCTCGGGCCCGCAAAATTCGCCGCTTGGGCGCGAAAGGAAAAACGCCTGCTCATTACGGACACGACTTTCCGCGACGCTCATCAGTCTCTGATGGCTACGCGCGTTCGTACATTTGACCTGCTGGCCACGGCCACGGCCGTCGCGCATCGCCTCCCCAATCTTTTCAGTCTCGAGATGTGGGGCGGCGCGACGTTTGACACTTCATTGCGTTTTCTGCACGAAGATCCCTGGCAACGGTTGCGTGAGTTGCGCGAGGGCATTCCCAACATCTGTTTCCAGATGCTTCTCCGCGGCGCCAACGCCGTCGGCTACACGTCCTATCCCGACAATCTCATCACTGAATTTGTTCGCGAAGCCCATGCCCAGGGCGTCGACATTTTCCGCATCTTTGATTCGCTCAATTCCATTGAGAACATGCGCGTTTCGATTGACGCTGCCATTGAAGCCGGCGCCGTTTGCGAAGCCGCCATTTGCTACACCGGCGACATTCTCGACAAAAGCCGCCCGAAATATTCGCTCAAGTATTACGTCGCCATGGCCAAGCAACTGGAGAAACTGGGCACGCATTTCCTGGCCATTAAAGACATGGCCGGGCTCTGCAAACCTTATGCCGCATTCGATTTGGTGAAGGCCCTCCGCGATGAAGTTGGCATTCCGATCCACTTTCACACGCATGACACCAGCGGCATCAACTCCGCCTCCGTGCTGAAAGCTGCCGACGCCGGTGTCGACGTCGCCGATGGTGCCATCGCGTCCATGAGCGGCGGCACCAGCCAGCCAAATCTCAATTCCATCGTCGCAGCGCTCCGCCACACGCCGCGCGACACGCAGCTCGATATCGACACGCTCAACGAATGCTCCGACTATTGGGAAACGGCTCGCACCTACTATCTTCCCTTCGATTCCGGCCCCAAGGCCGGCTCGGCGCGTTTGTACCAGCATGAAATCGACATCGTCAAAGTCACGCCATCCAGCAAAGTCGTCGGTGACATGACCCTTTTTCTGATGGCCAAGGAGATGGAGCCGGCTGACGTTCTCAAGCTCGGCGAAAATCACGACGTGTCATTTCCAAATTCCGTCGTCGAAATGCTTTCCGGTGTTCTCGGCGTGCCCCCCGGCGGTTGGCCAAAGAAACTGCAAAAAATCACCCTGCGCGGCCAGACTCCCCTTCGCGGCCGCCCAAGCGCGAACCTGGAGGCAATTAAATGGGAAGAGGAGCACGAGTCTCTTGAGAAAAAGATCGGTCACGCCATCCGCCGCGACGGCCTGCTGAGCTATCTGCTCTATCCCGACGTTTTCACTAAGTACGACAAATTTCGCCAGACTTATTCCGATGTCAGCGTTTTGCCCACTCCCGCATTTTTCTACGGCCTAAAGTCCGGCGAAGAAATCACTGTCGAGATCGAATCTGGCAAGTCTCTCATCATCAAGTTTCTGACCATCAGCGAAGCGCATCCCGATGGCACTCGCACGCTCTTTTTTGAATTGAACGGCCAGCCTCGCGAAGTGAATATTCGCGATCGTTCGCTGCGGGTGGTCGAGCGCGCTCATCCGAAGGCCGACCCTGCTGATCCGGGCCAGGTCGCCGCTCCCACTGCCGGCGTCATCAGCGGCATCGCCGTACAAACCAATCACACGGTGGAACGCGGCGCAAAACTTCTCACTCTCGAAGCCATGAAAATGCAGTCCAATATCTATGCGCCCATTTCAGGACGCATCGTGAAAATTCTTGTGACCTCCGGGCAGCATGTCGAAGCGAAAGATCTTCTCGTGATGATCGCGCCGTGAGTTCCGGACAGCTCCGCAAACACGAAAAATTCCGCTCGCGCTTTCTCCGCAACCAGCGCGACCTCATTGTCTACACGCCGCCCGGATACGCCGATCAGCCCGCCCGCCATTTCCCCGTTCTCTATCTTCACGACGGCCAGAATCTTTTCGATGGCACCACTTCCTTCATTCCCGGCCAAGACTGGCACGTTGGCCAGACCGCCGATCATTGCATTCAGTCGGGCTCGGTCGCTCCTCTCATCATCGTCGGCATGTACAACACGAAAGCGCGCATTCGCGAATATACTCCCACTCACGTGCCTAAACTCGGCGGTGGCCGCGCCGATCGCTACGCAAAATTCCTCATCGAAGAGGTGAAGCCCTTGGTCGACCGCGAATATCGCACGCTCTCCGGCTCGCAGCATACCGGCATCGGCGGCTCATCTCTGGGCGGCCTCGTCTCCCTTTATGTAGGGCTCAAGCATTCGCGCAGTTTTGGGAAAATCGCCGCCCTCTCGCCGTCCGTCTGGTGGAACCAGCACGTGATTCATCGTTTTGCGCACGGGGCAATCGTTGAGCCTCGCCCGCGCATCTGGCTGGACATCGGCACGCGCGAAGGCCCGCGCATCGTGCACGAAGTCGAAAAATTCCGCGACGTGCTCCTCGAAAAAGGCTGGAAGCTCGAGCACGACTTGCACTATGTGCGTGTGGAAGGCGCCGAGCACAACGAGGCGGCCTGGGCGCAGCGCGTCGCGCCGTTTCTGCAATTTCTGTATCCCGCACGCGAGGCCGCTGTATAATCCGCGCTCGATTCATTTGGCTTCCTGGGGGCGTCGCATGTCGGAAGGCCAGCCTCTCACCATTCTCTGCGTCAGTTCCTACGAAAAGGGCCAGGAATTTATCCGCACTTGCAAAGTGCTCGGCTGCCGCGTCTTCCTCCTGACCGTCGAAAAACTTCGCCACGCCGCGTGGCCATTCGAATGCATCGATGAAGTCTTCACCATGCCAGAAGAGCTTCCGCTGCAGGGCCTGATTTACGCCGTCAGCTACGCGGCCCGGTCGCGGAACATCGATCGCATCGTCGCGCTGGATGAATTTGACATGGAAAATGTCTCCGCCCTCCGCGAGCATCTCCGCATTCCAGGCATGGGCCTCACCACGGTCCGCTACTTTCGCGACAAGCTGGCTATGCGCGCCCGCGCCCGCGAAGCCGGCATCCTCGTCCCTGAATTCGTCCACGTCCTCAACTATGACCATCTTCGCGAATTCATGTCCCGCGTTCCCAACCCCTGGCTGCTCAAGCCTCGTTCGCAAGCCTCCGGCATAGGCATGAAGAAAATTCACTACCCCGATCAGTTGTGGCAATGGCTCGACCAGCTCGGTGATCAGCAATCCTTTTATTTGCTGGAGCAATTCGTCCCCGGCTCCGTGTATCACGTGGACAGCGTGGTTTCCGAGCGCACTGTTGTCTGTGCCGAAGCTCACACCTATGGCACTCCGCCCCTCGATACCTCTCACCAAGGCGGCGTATTCACTACGCGCACTCTTCCCCGTGAAGCCGAAGAAACCAAATCCCTCCTCCAGATCAATCGCAATTTGCTCGAGGGATTCGGCCTAATGCGCGGAGTCACGCATGCCGAGTTCCTGCGGTCCCATGCCGACGGTAAGTTTTATTTCATCGAAGTCGCTGCCCGCGTCGGCGGCGCCTACATTTCCGATGTCATCGAAACCGCCACGGGAATCAACCTCTGGCGAGAGTGGGCCTGCTTGGAAGTTGGGGCAGGGAACCAGTCCTACCAGCTTCCGCCGTCGCGCCGCGACTACGCTGCCGTGATTCTTTCACTTGCGCGCCAGGAACATCCCGACACTTCTGCCTACACCGATCCGGAAATCACGCACCGCATCACCAAGTATCATCACGTCGGCTTCATTTTGAAGTCCCAAAACCCCGAACGCATCCAGCACTTGCTCGATTCTTACGCTACGCGATTTCAATCTGATTTCGTCGCCACCCAGCCGGTTCCAGAAAAACCAACTTCTTAGCATCATTTCCCGCTACGTTTCCTCAGTGATTTCCAATTAAACGGGGATAAGCAAGTTCGCTTCCCTTCGTCCCAAATGAACCCATCCCGTTACACCCCTGACCACATTTGGTTCCCATTTTGATTTCTGGACGGTCTGTTCGATATTGATTATTTATAGTAAATATAGTATAATTATAAACGGAGATTCATGAAGCGGCCTCGCTGGACTCTGCAAAACGCTCTGCCCCTTCGTGGAGTCGCTATTTCATGAGGCCCAGCGCCGGTTGCTCGGAGGAGCGAACACATGCCAATCAATACGCAAACAATTGGATACCGTGATGGCGATACGGAACTCACCGGCCTGCTGGCCTGGGATGCTTCCCGGGATTACCAGCGCCCGGGTATTTTGGTGGTCCATGGGGGCGCTGGCCTCGACGACCACGCCAAGGGGCGAGCAAGGCGGCTGGCGGAATTCGGCTTTGTCGTATTTGCTTGCGACATGTATGGCAACGGGGTCGCCGGCAACCGTGAACGAGTGATGGCCCGAATTATGGAACTGCGGAATGATCCCGCCAAATTGTGCCAGCGGGCGCGCGCAGGGATAGACGCATTGGCATCGCAACCACAAGTCGATGGACGCATCGCGGCGGTGGGTTACTGTTTCGGTGGAATGACTGTGCTGGAACTGGCGAGGGGCGGCATAGATCTCGCGGGAGTAATTAGCGTCCACGGGAGCCTGGGCACCTCACGGCCAGCTCAGCCGGGGTTGGTTAAGGCGAAGATACTCGTCTGCCATGGTGCATTGGATCCTCATGTCCCTATGACGCACGTGAGCGCGTTTGTGGAAGAAATGAACCGCGCTGGCGCCGACTGGCAACTCATTGTTTACGGCGGTGCAGTGCACGGCTTTACTCATGAGGCCGGGCCATTTGTCCCCGGGGTTGCTTATCATGCCCAGTCGGACGCCCGCTCCGCGGCTGCGATGCAGAGTTTCGTGGTTGAACTTTTTGGCTGGAATGCAAACGCCGGTTAAACTGACCGACCATCGGTCCAACACTCCGCTTTACATTTACCGCCAATTCCTTCACTATTCCCGCGGCCTGCCTCCCAGTCTCGGCACGCCTGTCCCAAAGTCCAGTTACTGTCTGGAACAGCGGCTTCACACATTGTTTGCCGCGCACCCTTCCGAGGAATACAGTTTGCAGTACCCCGGCCGGAGTTCTGCGTGGGGTGGTGCTGTCCCTTTGGGAGGTCCGATGTGGGGCAATAAGAAACCGGATGCAGCGCAAGCAGGGCAACCGGAACAAAAAAACTTACAAACGAATCAGTCGCCGAAGCCTGCTTCGGCGGCTTGGGAGGATAAACCCGCGATGAGTACAGATGCGATGCGTCCATTAGGTGCAACCGCGGACCGCGCCACGGCGCGGCTCGGGGCCAGTCTGCACGTGAAAGGTGAGATCTCCGGCAACGAAGATCTGTTGATCGATGGATCGGTCGAAGGACTGATTCAGCTCGATGAGCGGAAACTGACTGTCGGGCCCTCAGCAAAAGTAACCGCTGATATCATTGCCCGCGAGGTGGTGGTGTACGGCAACGTGAAGGGCAACCTTCGCGCGAAAGATCGAATTGAAATCAAGAAGGATGGTTCAGTCAACGGCGACCTGACCACTTCCCGAATCATGATCGAAGACGGTGCCTACTTCAAAGGTTCCATCGAGATCGACAAGAGCCCCGAAAAGGAATCTGGTTCGAACGCGTTTGCTCGCTCCTCTTCGCACGCGGCCGCGCCGGCAGCCAAGACCATTTAACTTTTTTCTCCCTCACTCTATTTCAACCACGGCGTCCCGGCATTACCGGGGCGCCGTTTCATTTGGTGTGCCGAGCATTCTTTTGCCTCAACAACTCATGACCGATGTCGACGGTCTGCACAGCAGCTTTCTGACCACCGATGAAAATGGTCAGCGCCTTTTCGCCATCACTTCTTCGGGTGGCACGCCACAAAACGCCGCCTTGACCCTCGTTCAACTCGCCGCCGTCCCCCTGGGAATCCGCACGGTCGCCCCCGCAACCGTTTCCGCAATGGCAGGCGCGACTCTTACCATCCGCGGCAGCGGTTTCCAGAGCGGTACCATCGTCACCATCAACGGGAAATCTGCCGCCGTTACATTCAAGGTTCCAACACTCTTTCTCGTCGTCATTCCCAGCCTGACTCCCGGTTCTCAGCAAATCGTCATAACAAATCCCGACGGCGAATCCGTTTCACTGGACGCCGCGTTCTTCGCGAACTAAACCGGCTCTCTCATTCGAATGTAGGGTCCGCCTTACTAGGCGGGCCGCTCTCTGCTCTCGCCCCTGCACCGGCTCTAACCTTTTCCTCGTATCTTCATCCAACTTGAAGAAGATAAAATAGTGAAATTCGCCGCCAGGGAAGTTTGCCTCGCACGGCTCGTGGAGAGGATTCGAATGGAAACGCGAAAACTGGGAAACTCCGATATCAAAATTACGCGTGTGGGCTTTGGCGCTTGGGCTCTCGGTGGCGGCGGCTGGGAATTCGCCTGGGGGCCGCAGGACGACGCCGACTCCATCGCCGCGATTCACCGCGCGCTGCAGCTGGGCGTCAACTGGATTGATACCGCCGCGGTTTACGGCCTGGGCCACTCCGAAGAAATTGTTGCTCGCGCATTGAAAGAATGGCGCGGCCCACGCCCATACGTTTTTACGAAATGCGTTTTGCGCTGGAATGAGAAGGGAAAAATCTGGAAAGAATTCAGTCCCGTTTCCATTCGCCGCGAATGCGAGGACAGCCTCCGCCGCCTGCAGGTCGATACCATCGACCTTTACCAAATGCACTGGCCGCCCGAGGAAGGCAAACCCGGCATCGAAGAAGCCTGGCAAACTCTCGCAGCGCTGAAGGCCGAAGGCAAAGTCCGCCGGATCGGCGTTTCGAATTTCAACGTCGCGCAAATCAAGCGCGCCGAGAAAATCGCTCCGGTCACTTCTTTGCAGCCGCCCTACTCACTCATTCGCAGGCAAATTGAAGCCGAGATTCTTCCGTATTGCCAAAAGCAGGGAATCGGCGTGATCAACTACGCTCCCATGGCTTCCGGACTTCTCACCGGCGCCATGACTCGCGAACGTGCCGCCTCCTTGCCTGCGGATGATTTTCGCAGCCGCAATCCGGAATTCCGCGAGCCGCGCCTCTCAAAAAATCTTGAACTGGTTGAACGCCTTCGCCAGGTCGGCGCGCGTCACAGCCGCACTCCCGGGGAAGTGGCCATTGCCTGGACGCTGCGTCACCCCGCGATTACGGCCGCAATCGTTGGCGCGCGTAATGCCAAGCAAGCCGAAGGCGTGATGCACGCCGGCGAACTGAAACTCACCGCCGAAGAAATCGCAGAAATCGAAGGCGCTGCCGCCCTAGCCACTGCCCGCTAGGATTAATCAAGCAGGCAGAGCCGAGACGCAGGCGCCGGCCCCGCGTCGCTCACGCAATCTTTGAGGACCGCGAAGAGCTAGGCGCGCTGATAGTCGGGCCTCCAGCACTTGATCAGTTGCTTGATGGCTTTGCGCTCGGTCAGTTTCTCGTCCAGGACTTTTCTCGCCAGCAATGGCAGTTCCGCGTCGCTCGCGAAACGCAGCGCAACAACCTGGTCGATCGTCATCTCAGCGCACCTCGTCTGCAAATCCGCGGGCAGCACCTGCGCGTATCTCAGCCGCTCCTCGAGACGAATGACGCGGTCCTGCACGGCCAGCGCAAACAGCCGGGCCTGAAATGCGAGGATCACCAAGGCCGCGGCCAGAATCACTCCAAAGATTCCCGCAAAAGAAAAACCTAGGTGCCACAGCCGGACCAGCGACCAAACAAAATTAATCACGAAAACGGGCACTGCGAAAAAATGATACGAAGGAACAAACTTTCCATGATTCGCAAAATTCTGCTCTTCCATTTCTTCTTCCTCCATTTTTACGGTGGATCGCAGTAAACCTGGTTGCGTAACGCTCAAGGCTCACCCAACCCCGGGTTACCTGTTTCGATGTGCAGTGTTCATTTCGGTTGCAGATTTCTGAACCCATCCTGCCGCCCTGTGCATCCAATGGTGTGGATAAGTTGCCTGTCCGGCGACATCCTTTTACCGCAGGAATCCTTCTGCGCGGGAGACGCAGAAAATGGCCAAAGCAGCGTGGGGCGGAAAAATCATCGCGGAAAGCGACGCCACTGTGATTGTCGAAGGCAACCAGTATTTCCCGCCGGAAGCCGTTAAGAAAGAAAACCTAAAGCCGAGCAACCACACCACAATTTGCCCGTGGAAGGGCACGGCCCACTACTACCACGTTGAAGTGAACGGCATGCGTAATGACAATGCCGCCTGGTATTACCCCGAACCGAAACCGGCAGCCGCTGAAATCAAGAATCGCATAGCGTTCTGGAAGGGTGTCCGCGTCGACGTCTAACAGGTCATGGAGTAGAACCGGTCTGAAGACCGGCCACCACAACCCCGGGACGGCCCGTCTTATTTTGCAATCTCGTTCTTGAAGATCGTTCCGTCGTGCATGACAAAGCGCACGTGCTCGAGCTCTCCGATTTCTTTCAGTGGATCTCCTGACACCGCGACTACTTCCGCAAAGGCTCCGGGTGCGATCGCTCCGATTTCGCCTTTCATGTCCAGCATCTCCCCCGCGCGAGAAGTAGCCGATTGAATCGCGTCCATCGGCGCCATCCCCAGTCCTACCATGCGCTTGAACTCCTGCGCGATAGGCTCGGTCCACGGCATTCCGCCCATGTCCGTTCCAAAAACAATTTTCAAATGTGCCTGGAGCGCCTTCTTGAACGTGATTTCGTGCACCGCCGCCCGCGCGCGGTCGCGTTTTCCCGCCGGAGTGTCCGCCTGTGCCCAATCGTAGTAATACGGAGAAAGTGTGGGGCAATACCACGTCCCCTGACGCAGCATCTGGGTGATCTGCGCGTCGGTCATTTCCAAACCGTGCTCGATGGAATCGCATCCGCCATCCAGGGCCCGCTGCAGACCGATTCCGTTGTAGGCATGGCAGGCAACTTTCTTCTGCCATCCATGGGCTTCGTCCACGACGGCTTTCAACTCTTCCACGGTCAGCGTCGGCTGCGAAATAAGGTTGCCCTGCTTGTCGACCCACGAGCGGTGCGTCATGTACACCTTTAGCCAGTCGGCTCCGTGCTCGAGTTGCTGCCGCGCAGCCTTCCGGGCTTCCACCGGGCCGTCGACAAGCTGCGCGCCCTTGGGCATTTCGAGTTCGGGCGCGTAGCCTTCCAAGTTGTATCCGCCGGTCGTGGAGATTGCTCGCGTGGCGCCAAAAATTCTCGGGCCGGGAATCGTTCCTTCTTCAATGGCTTGCTTGATTTCGATGTCGCCGTAGCCCGCGCCTTCCGTCTCCACGTCCCGAATCGTGGTAAAGCCCTGCTCCAGGGCACGCCGCGCCGCATAAGTAGCGCGTGCGGCCCGCAGTGCGATTCCTGCCTTCAAAATATTCTCGTCGTAGCCGCCCTTTTTGGGGTCCTCGCCCCACAGGAAAATATGTGTGTGCGAATCGATTAGTCCCGGCAGCACGGTCGCCGCAGAAAGGTCAATCACTTTTGCGCCGTCAGGAATCTTCGTTGAAGCGTCCGCCACCTTTTCAATGCGCTGGCCGCGCACAAAGATGAGCTGACCTTTACGCGGCGATTCGCTCACCCCGTCAATCAGCGTGCCTGCGCGGATGACAGTCAGTGGCGCCTGAGGCGAGGACTGACTGCGTGCGGAAACAGGGCACAAAGCCACCGCGAGCGCGAAGCAAGAAAGAGAAAGACGCATGGTGAGCTCCTCAACCGCGTCCGGTAGCTTGCCGCAAAGTGAGAGGCGATTGCAACCATTCCGCACCGCGCCAGCACTCCAGTACGTATGACGGTTTCTTGCTGGGGTCAGGCTCCGGGATGGAGGGATCCCAAGCATTGGCGGAGCCGGAGCGTGCCGCTGCTTCTGGTTCTGCCTGCGTCTCCATCTTCCCCTTCGTTTCCATTCCTTCCGCCGCGCCGGAATCCGATCCGGAGCCGAGAACAGAATCCTGGACCGTGCCAGCGTTTTCGTCTGGGACGGGGACATTTATGGGCACAGGTTTTACGCGGTAGACGATACCGGCGGCGGTGTCGGTGTCAATTTGGGGGAGGGTGCGCAGAAGCAGGCTGGTGATATAGGAGAGAACGGCGGCACGGTGAGGGGAGATACGGTTCTGGGCCAGGAGTTCGTAAAGGTGCTCAGGGAATAGTTGATGCCCTGAGCGGTTTGGAAGCCTTCGAAATTTCGGACCAGCTGGGGGAAGTGATCGGCGGCCTGCTCCTGAATTTGTTCGGCGCGAACTTTCATCCATGTAAGAGGCAATCAAAGCGTAATAGCTTTCTTGATGGCGCTAAAAACTAGTATCTTGCGCCAGCTGCTCAAAAAACCAAACTTATAGTCTTCTTTCCTTGGCACGTCTTGCGCACGCCGACCCTTCGCAAGAGCGAAGGGAAAAAGGAGTCAGACTGCTCCACTGGGAAGTACGGGGGCCGCCAAGACGTTTCGAGTGTACAATCTCGGCTACTCGGTAACCCCAATCCAAGACTCGGTGGACAAAATGAACGCAACGACTGCAAAGGGCCAGACACCGCCTGCCCACGTTGGCATGTTTCAATTATTGAATGGCGTCTACATTACCGGCGCCATTTCCTGCCTCGCCCGACTCGGCGTGCCCGATCTCGTCGAACACGGCCCGAAGTCGGCTTACGAGCTGGCAACCGCGGTCGGAGCTGACCCGCGCGCACTCTATCGGCTCATGCGCGCCACTGCCAGCGTGGGAGTGCTTTCCGAAGGCCCCGATGGTAAGTTTTCAGAAACGCCGTTGTCCGCCGTGCTGAGGAGCAATGCGAATCCCACCCTACGAGGCTTCGCGATCATGCACAGCAGAGACTGGCACGGACTCGGCTGGTCCCATCTCGATTATTGCGTGCGCACAGGAAAGCAAGCCCTCGATAAAATTTACGGCACACCCATTTTTCAATTTTTTGAGCAGCATCCCGAGGAGGCGCAACTCTTCAATCAATCGATGACCGATTTATCCACCATCGATGGTCCGGCGGTGGCAGACGCCTATTCCTTCGACGGAA
>MNEA01000152.1 GCA_001917435.1 Acidobacteria bacterium 13_2_20CM_2_57_6 | reverse complement strand
GTGGCCCTCAAGACTTTTGTCAATGGCTTTGGCGAAGGCCAGGAGCAGCAATTCCTGCGCGAGGCGCAAATCATCGGCCAGCTTTCGAATCCCTCCATCGTGCAGCTCTACGACGTGGGCATCGACGAGCAGGGCACGCCGTTCCTGGTGATGGAATACGTCGCCGGCAAGACGCTGGAGCACCATCTCGATCCGTCCACGCTGACGCCGCAGCGGGCCTGCGCCTGGGCGGCCGATCTGGCCAATGCGCTGGCACTGGCTCACCGCGCCGGAATTCTCCACGGTGACGTCAAGCCCGGGAACATTCTTGTGACACCGGAGAACAAAGTAAAACTCGGCGACTTTGGCATCGCGCGTTACGCCTCGCAGATTTCCGGATCGGGCAGGCTGCTGGGCACACCAGCGTACCTGGCGCCGGAACAAATCCAGGGCCAGCCGCAGGACGCCCGCTCAGACCAGTTCGCGCTCGGAATTGTTCTGTATCAGATGTTGACGGGCGCGCGCCCCTTTGATGGAAGTTCCATCGCGGCCGTTTGCGCGCAGATTTTGCAGGCTGCACCCGAGCCGCCGTCACGGCACAATCCGGCGGTTCCGGCGGCGCTCGATCGCATCGTGGCCCGTTGCCTCTCAAAAAACCCCGCGGACCGCTTTGCTTCCTGCGATGAGCTGGCGTCCGCTCTGTACCCGCTCGCTCGGGCCAGCTCGCAAGCAGCGACTGCCAAAATCAAGAAGAGACCGTGGTGGTCGAGGCCCACGCGCCCGCAGGATATCTTGATCGCGGCAGCCGCGTGCCTCTTGGTCGCATTCAGTGTTTCGGCGATGCGCTCCGTCCGCGCCCGGCTTGCTGTGCCTCCGCCTCCCGCGGGTGTTCGTTTTTCGCTGGCGCTGCCGCCTGACGCGTTGATGCACACCTCGCAAGACGTGGCGCCCGTTCCCGTGGCTGACGCCTCGTCACCGGCAGATGAACGGAAGAATTCTCCAGCCCGGCTAAATCGTTCCGCAAAAAATTCCCGCGCTCATGAAGAGCATCCTTTGCGGAACTCCTCATCGAAAACGCTTGTTGCAGCTCTTCCCTCTTCGCCTCCCGTCAACCAGCCCACCGCTACTCCCCATTCCAGCCTGCAAATTGAAATTACTTCAGCGGTCCGTGAAGGCACGGTGATTGTCTTCGCGGATCGCGAATTGCTCTTCTCGGTAAATTTGGCGGAAGAGAAGAAAGGCCAGCCGGTGCATTTCGAACACGCGCTCGCCGCGGGACCGCATCAATTCCGCGTGGCGCTGTACAAAGCGGACCGGAGCTTGCAGTTGGAAAAAGAGGGCTTCGCGGAAACGGGCGGCGACGGCGCAAACACGATGGCTGTGCACATCACGCGCCGCGCCAAGCTGCTCATTCGGCACGAGCTGGCGCTCGACGTCACCTGGCCCGGCGGGGCCGCGCCAACCGCAGGCGGGCGCTCGGGTGAACGCACCTCCGGGAGTGTAAAGTCCGCCGCGTTGCTCAAGTAAACGTCTGCTGAATTTTGTTGAAAGTTAAAAAAAGAAGAGCGTCGCGCTATTCGTAGCGGAGGGCCTCGACAGGATCGAGTCTTGCTGCTTTCATCGCCGGCCACACGCCAAAGACCAGACCTACACAGACGCTGACGACAATTCCCGTGGCCGCCGCCCACACGGGCACGCTTCCCGGCCACTTCAAGCTGAACCTCACGAGCAGCACCAGGCCATTCACCAGGATGAGCGCGAGCACGCCGCCAACTCCCGTGAGTGCCATGGCTTCCAGCAGGAATTGCCAGGTAATGTCGGCGCTCTTCGCGCCGATGGCTTTGCGAATACCAATCTCGCGCGTGCGCTCGGTAACGCTGACCAGCATGATGTTCATCACGCCTACGCCGCCAATCAACAGGCCGATTCCACTGAGGACAAACGTGGCGAGCGCGACCATCCCCAGGATGCTGTGAAACTCATCCACGATTTGCTGGGAAGTCTGAATGGAAAAAGAATTCTTGCCGTCATAGGGAACATTACGGCGCCGGCGAAGCACTTCGGTGGCCTGGTCCACGGCCTGGTCGAGCATGTTTGGATAGGCCTGCAGGCGAATGTTGTGTTCGTACGCGCCCGGGTAAATTTTCCGGAAAGTATTGTAGGGAATCAGAACGCGGCGGTCTTCGTCATCCTGGCCAAACATGCCCTTGGGCTTTTCCACGACACCGATGACGCGAAACGCCGAACCGTCAATCATCACGTCCTTGCCAACGGGTGAAACATTGGGAAAGAGCACGGGCGCGGCATTTTCACCAAGCATTACGACTTTCTCGCGGTGCAGGTTGTCGCCTTCGCTGATAAACCGGCCGTCCAGCGTGGCGGCGTTGGCATAGACTAGGCCAAAGTTCGGCTGCACCCCGCGGAAATCAATCGCAGTTACTTCGCCATCCTTGGTGCGGACGGAATGGGGCTGCTCCCACCAAATGACAAAAACCGTGAGGTCCTTCACTGCGGGACACAATTGCTTGATGGCCTCGCCATCTTCCAGGGTCAGCGGTTTGCGCTCGCGTTCTTCCTTGGGACGCCGGCCGCCGCCGTGCGGGCCCTGGTCAAAGCGCGAAATGAACGCGGTATCAGCGCCGTACTGCTTGATGCTCTCCTGGACCTGTTGATCGAATCCGGTAATCAACGCGGCCACCAGCATGATGACGCTCACGCCGAGGACCACGCCGAAAACAGTAAGAAAACTGCGCAGCTTGTGCGCGCGGAGCGTGTCCATCGCCTGCTTGAGATTTTCGCCGTGCTGTTGTGCCATGGTCGTTTTGTGGCGGCCCGCTTAAACGAGCCACGATTCCTTAGCCATCCGCCCGAAGGGCTTCGATGGGATCCAGCTTTGCTGCGCGCGTCGCCGGATAGATGCCGAAGAAAAGACCGACGCTGGTGGAAACCGCCAGCGAAAGAATTACGGCGCTCATTGGCGTGCGCATGGGAATGGAAGTCAGAGCGCGCGCCACGGCGACCACCACGTAGGCAAGAATGATCCCAATCAAGCCACCTGTCGCCGCGAGCACCGCCGATTCCGTTACGAATTGCAGGACGATGTGCATCTTCCGCGCGCCCAGCGAACGGCGCAAACCAATTTCGCGCGTGCGTTCTGTAACGCTGGCCAGCATGATGTTCATGATCACGATTCCGCCGACCACGAGGAAAACCGCAGTAAGCCCCACGGCCACCATGAACAGATTGCCGGTCAAGGATTGCCACAGGCCCATGATGGAGTCCGAACCGATGATGCCGAAATTGTCCGGGCCGTCCCAGGGAATGTGCCGCCAGGCGCGCAACAACATGCGCGCTTCATCCTCGGAGGCCGACATCATCTCCGCGCTTTGCGCCTGGACAAACAACACCAGCGAGTCGCGCTGCGTGCCCCATTCCTTGCTGAAGGTTTCCAGGGGAATGAAAACGAAATTGTCCTGCGACTGCCCGAGGGCACTGCCGATCACGGCAGACACACCGACGATTTCGTAGCTGTGCGTTCCGGCGCGAATGGTCTTGCCGATGGGATCCACGTTGGAGAAGAACTTTTTGACCAAATCCGTGCCGATGAAGCATACAGGAGAGCGGTGCTCCTGATCGGAGGCAGTCAGGAAACGGCCCGATGCGACGGAGAACCCGCGAACATCGGAAAAGTTGGAGGTCACTCCTAGAATGCTGACGTTCTCAAGCAGGTCATTGCCATGGCGCACGTCGGAGTTGGTGCCCAGTAGGCCGGCGATCTGGATGACGGTGCGCATGCCGGTCTTGAGTTTGTCGAATTCGTCCAAGGTGACCAGCGGGCGCTTCTGAGCCTTTACCCAGGCGTCTTCACTGGTGATAATCCCGAAGCGGTTTAGAACGAAAACGTTTGCGCCGAGATTGGCGATGCGGTCGGCGACGTAGAAATTCAGTCCGGCGACCACGCTCATGACGGCGACGAGCGTCGTTACCGCCAGGATGACCCCCAGCAAAGTGAGGAAACTCCTCAACTTGTGGGCGCGAAGGGCGTCAAGAGAGAGGCGCAGCGTCTCCGTCATGGTGATCAAGCCGCTGCGGAAGCGCCCGTGTTTCAGGCGCAGACCGGCGGCCCGCGGAGCGACACGGGTAAAGGCGCCAAATCCATCGATGGGGGTTACGCCCAAACAAACCTCCAACTTTCTCTAGTTAATACGAGTACGCCCGCCGAATCGTTCCTTGGTATATAGACGTGCAGACCGGCACTTTGCTTTCGCTATTGTAGCTTTAGGCGAACTTCCGCTGTTTAGCGGTGTATGTAAATCTGCTGAACGGCCGACAAGCTCATGGGGGCTCGTAATAGTCCTCCGCCCATGCCTTATATTCAGGTTGACCCGCGAGCTTTTGCTTCTCCGCGAGCGGCGCTCATCAGGCACTACCAAATGCAAGGGAGGGTTGGCGGCAACTATTGATCTCACATAAAATAATGCAATAATGGACCTCGAAGTGACAGGAGGTCCAAATGCGACCAAGGGTTCGGCTGACCTGCTTTCCGATCGACGCAGACGTGCGCTAAAACTGTTGGATGAAGACTTGTCCCTGAACGAGGTTGCTCGGCGTGTCCATTGTGCTGCCAGTTCTGTTATGCGTTGGCGGAATGACTGGCGGCGACGCGGTGCCGACTCCCTCCGGGTGGGCTTCTCTCCGGGTCGTCCGAGAAAGCTCACGCGAAGCCAAGAGCGCCGGCTGCTCAGGATCTTACTGAAGGGCGCCATCGTCAATGGCTACCGTACAGAATTGTGGACGACGAAGCGGGTGGCGGAGGTGATTCGAAGGACCTTTCACGTGCCGTGCCATTTCAATACCGCTGGCCTACACCTCCATCGGTTTGGGTGGACTCACCAGAAGCCCGAGCCACGTGCACTGGAGCGGGACGAAAAGGCCATCGAGCGCTGGAAACGGAAAGACTTGCCACGGATAAAAAAAACGCCGCGCGGCTGGGTGCCCACTTAGTTTTTGCCGACGAATCGGGCTTTTTGTTAGCTCCCCTGGTGGCCAAGACTTGGGCACCCCGGGGCTGCACTCCTTTCCAGCGTCATCGCCAAGGGCGTCGGGACAAAATCTCGGTCATTTCAGGAATTTCGCTGAGCCCTCAGCGACATCGCCTGGGTCTTTACTATCTACTCTTTTACGACAACATCGCCCAAGAAGAGGTCTGCGTGTTTCTGCGGGAGTTGCTGCGGCACCTGCGCGGCCCGGTCATTGTGCTGCTGGATAATTCCTCCACCCACCAAGGGGGAACCCCTCCGGAAGCTCCTGCGCCAGCATCCACGTCTCTCCATCGAGCACTTTCCCTCCTATGCCCCGGAACTCAACCCCGATGAAGGAGTCTGGTCTCTGGCCAAGCGACAACTGGCCAACGGTCGGCCCTATGACGTCGATGAGCTCATGGAGGATGTCATCAGGACAATGGAGAGGATACGAAAGTCACGCACAAAACTACGCGGCTGCGTCCTCCAATCAGAACTCCCCCTTTTTTTGTGCTAGTCATTGCATTATTTAATGTGAGGTCAATATGAGCAGCGCTACACGCGGTTGGCCGAGGCCATGCCTGCGGAAAAGTACACTTGGCGCCCCGGCGAGGGTGTTCGATCGGTCGGTGAAGTGTTCACCCACATCATCGGCGCGAACTATGCGTCGCCCGGGCCTTGGGGACCGCGCCGCCCAGCGGCCTGGATTTCAAAGCCATCGGCGCTCTTTCCAACGACAAGTCCAAGGTGGTGCAAGCATTGAAAGATTCGTTTGCGCACCTTCGCGGTGCCGCGCTGGCGCTGAATGACGGCGACGCGGACAAGCCGCAGAAAATGTTTGGGCGGCAATCCACGCTGCGCGGATCTTTCACCATGATTATTGGGCACTTTGGCGAGCACCTCGGCCAACCCATTGCCTATGCGCGCATGAACGGTATCGTGCCGCCCTGGACGGAAGAAGCTCAACAGCAACAACCGAAGCCCGCCGACAAACCCAAGCCTTAAACATCTCGCGAAAGTAAACAGCCAGTGACCGTTTGACATCCAAGGGATTATTTCGGTGCAATGGCGGTGTACAACAATTGTGTGCCCAGACGAATCCAATCAGAGTTGGCTTTGACGGATTTCTAGCCACTTTACATCATGCGCAAATATGCTTTTGTCCCCATGGCACTGCTGTCGCTGGCTTTCGCTGGCGACGCCGCCGCGCAATCCGCCGTACCCGATACCACTCCCACGATTGGGCCTGCGAAGCCGGACCTCTTCAAGCGAATTATTGCAAACCAGAAAAAAGGCGAGGCCGCGCTAGATCTCTACGAACGCATCGAGCGCGTCGAGACCCGCAAGAATCCGAACGACCCAAAGCCATCGACTGTAAAAATTTCGCGCGTCATTCCTTCGGGGACGGGCATGGTGCGGATTTCCCTTGGTCCTGACGGCAAACCCACGGACTCCGCCGCGTATCGCGCCGACCTGGAGGGCCTGGCGCGGGCGCTGGCGTTGCTCATGGAGGACAACCGATCCCAGCGTGAAGCCCTGGAAAAATACGCCAAGAAAAAGAAAGACCGCAACGATCTGATCGATGCCACGCACAATGCTTTCCTTTTCACGCTTGTTGGCAACGAGCCGCGCGGCGATCGCACACTTTCCAGATACAAAATGGATCCCAACCCGGCCTTCAAACCCACAACACGCTTCACTTCGATCTTTCCCAAGGTGCGCGGGCTCGTGTGGATTGACGAAGCTTCGGGCGAAGTTGCGCGCATCGAAGGCGACGTCATGGAAGACATTTCCATTGGCTTGTTTCTGGGGAAAATCTACAAAGGCAGCCACTTCATGCAGGAGCGCTACGAATTTGTGCCTGGGCTATGGCTCACCAGTTTCTCACAGTACGATTTCGATGGGCGCAAGTTGTTTTCCGGATTCTCCGTTCACGAGCGCACTTTTTATTCAAATTACCGCTACATCGGCCCGCCTAAGGAAGCACTCGCCGCCATTCGCCAGGAGCTCGGACATGCCGAGTCGGACAAACCACTTGCGGACACCGCCGATCCTTGAAACTTTCCCCTTCAGTGTTCCCGCGTTTGACTAACGGATCAGACTCCAGGGGTACACGCCGACATTGATCTTCATGATGAAGTAGCTGAAGCCACCGGGATCGGGCTTGGGCTGGTGCGGCGTGTCTGGCGGAATCAACAGCCAATCGCCGGCCTTCACTTTGTAGGTTTGTCCGCCAACGACCGGCTGGCCGCGGTATTCGCCGGGGATGATACCGTCCTTGTCCTGGAGGTTCTGACGGTTGGCGATTTTGCCGCCGAGAATCATTTCGCCAGTGCCCCCGGTGAAAATGTAGAAATCGTAGGCTCCGGCGTGCTGCTCGGCGTCGTCGAGGACGCTGTTGACTTTGGTCAAGCTCAGGACGGGCTTGTCACGATACATACGGTAGAGCATGAACATGCTGAAGTTGCGCGTCTGGACGTGCACCGGCCCTCCGCCAAACGATTGGGAACTCCCGCTGCCCGCCTCCTTTACTAATCTGGCGGCTTTCTCGGCCATTTCAGTGTGCGCTTTGCGAATGTCGTCGATGTTCCAATAGGTGATGGGTGGAGCATCGGGCGCGAGAGGCGGATCGTGTGGAGAATTGAAGCCGAAGGGCATGACTTCTTTCTTGTTCTCCTGAGCGTTGACGCTGGGAATCATGGAAAGGCCGTCGAGATGGCCGGTGAGGATCGGTTGCGGAGCAGGCTTCGAGGCGTAGCCGGCTACGTAACCGAGAAGGGCAGCGCCGACCAGAAGTACTGGAAGCATTCTTTTCATGAGGCAATCCTCCATAAGTGGAAACTCGAAAACCCCGATTGCGTTGATGCTGGCGGAACCAAATTTTCATTCTTGCTATTTCTTGGGAGCCGGCTTCTCCGCTTCAAAGCGAATTTCTTTGAGCATCTCTGATTGCCGATAGAGTTCCGTTTTGCCGGCGGGAAACTTGTTGACGCTCAGCATGAAGGCCAGAATGTCTGCGTCTTGCTGGCGGGTGAGATGGCCCGGGTTGGTTTGCGGCATGGTCTTGCGAATTCTGTCGAACAAATCGCCCACGGTGAGGCCGTTCCAATTCGCGAGGAATGCGCCGCCCGTGAGCGGAGGCGCGGATTCGCCACCGGTAAGCATGTCGCCGTGGCAAGCCGCGCATTCCTTGTGGTAGATCGGCTCGCCGCGCTTGGCTTGCTCTTCGGTGTATACGCCGTCCCAGACGGAACGCGACTCCGATGCTGGGGCTTGCGCGCGAAGCAAGCAAAGCGGCGCAGCGATCGCTGCCAGAACGAGGATGGCCGCCGAATATTTCCGCCTCACGTCTTCATAACCTCTCTGGTGGATGAATCATCTTTGCGGCAGCGCACTCATTCCCCGTTTGACGGCAGGGTGTAGGCAATGTATTCGCCGGAGTAAGGCCCGCCGCTGACGGCTACGACGATGTACTGTTTTCCGTTGACCATGTAGGTCATCGGCGATCCGGTTTGCGGGGCGGGCATATAGACGGCGCCGACTTCTTTGCCGGTCATTTTGTCGTAGGCGCGCAACAAGGCGCCGCGCGGATGATCCGCTGTCGTGGTGACATTCCCTTCGCCCGCAATGACCAACGTCTTGGTGACCAACGTACCAATGTTGTACGTGGCCTGGCCGGTGCGCGGAATGTTCATGCCCTTGAGGATCGACGAATTCCTGACGACGTCCGGAGTTTCACCGTGCGCGATTTGCCAGACAAATTCGCCCTGGTCCAGATTGATGGCTGTAATTGTTCCGTACGGTGGCTTGACCAGCGGCAATCCATCGACATCCATGCGACTGAAACCGCCACCGGCCGGTTTCTTCGGCGGCTTGGGAGAGTCCGCTCCGGCGTTTTCGCCGGGACCGTGGAGAATCTCCACCTCTCTGCCCGCGGTACCGGCGATGTAAGCGATGTCGGAGACTTCTTTGGGAGCGGGGACCAGTCCAATCGGCTCGATGCACGAATTGCAGGCGTAGACATAAACGTTGTGCGTTTCGGGATCGTAGGATCCGCCCGGCCAGTTGGTGCCGCCGGAAGCAGTTCCCATCGTGAGCGTCCCGAGCGGCCCTTCCAGTTTGCTTACGGTCGGAGGGGTGAAAACGGGGCCGAGATGATACTTGGAGGCAATCTCTTTCGCGCGCTCGCGAAGAGCAGGGGTGAAATCGATCAAGTCGTCGATCGACACGCCATTTCGGCTGTAGGCCAGAGGTTTCGTCGGAATCGGCTGAGTACGTGAATACCATTCGCCGGGGACGCTGCCGACTTCGACGGGACGCTCCGGAATGGGCCAGACGGGCTTGCCGGTCACACGATCAAAGACATACAGAAATCCTTGCTTTGTGGGCTGAGCCACGGCTTTGACCGGTTTCCCGTCAATCGCGATATCAGCAAGAATCGGCGCCGAGGAAATATCCATGTCCCAGAGTGGGTGGTGCACCAATTGGAAGTGCCACTTGCGCTCACCGGTTTTCAAATCGACGCAGACCAGGCTCTCGCCGAACAAATTGTTTCCCGGCCGGTGTCCGCCGTAAAAATCGCTGGTGGGCGACTCTACCGGCAAATAAACCAAGCCGAGTTGCTCATCCACGGTGATTTGCGTCCACACGCCGGTGTTACCGGTATACTCGGCGGAACCTTTTTCCCAAGTGTCGTAGCCAAACTCGCCTTTCTTTGGGATGGTATGGAAAATCCAGAGGAGCTTGCCGGTTCGCACGTCGAATCCGCGCACGTAACCCTTATTGTTCCGCATGCTCTTTGGCGTCATGCCTTCGCGGAAAGCCGCGCCGATAATCACGGTATCCTTTGCAACGACCGGCGCGGACTGGATGCCGATTTCTCCCGTTTCGAGGTCGGGGAGAATATCTTGGTCATCGTTGAGTTTGAGGTCCACTAGTCCGTTCTCTCCAAAGGAAGGAACTCGCATGCCGGTCTTCGCGTCCAGGCAGATGAGCCGGAATCCGGGCGTCACATAGAAGATTCTTTCTTCTCTTCCGTCGGACCAATAGGCAAGCCCGCGGCCCGAGAGTTGCCGCGGGGCGGCGCCGCCGCGTTTGCCTTCATGCTCGCCATGGATCCAGAGCAACTCTCCGGTGGCCGGATCCAGCGCGATCACGGCGCGGCGCGATCCTGCGGTCGCATACAAAACGCCCTTCACCATGAGCGGAGTTCCTTCGAGCTTGTACTCGGGCCGGTCGCCGAAATTGTCCGTCTTAATGCGCCAGGCGATCTCCAGATCGCTGAAATTACTGGCATTGATTTGGTCCAGCGGACGATAGCGAGTGCCCGCAAGATCGGCGGCGTAAGAAGGCCACTCCGTATCCTTCGCATGGAACTGAGCGGATGCCGGCGCGGGCCAGCACAAGCCTGCCGCAAAAATCAAAAACAATAGAGTGCTCAGCCGTCTCGATGTCTTCTCGCGCATATTCGACCTCCCTGAGATTCCGGGCCGTGTTCTTCCGCTCGCGCCATCTGCTTGATTTGTGTTGGTGCTGTCCGCAGGAGTAAGCCCGCGGAAGTCTAAGCCACTGCAAGCAAAGAAACAAATGTTTCGTTTAGAACCGAGATGTGCGCAGCAATCAGCAGCGTTTCTTTTCCATAGCCCCTGTTAGAATGCACACCATGCGTGTTCCTTTGTCATTTCTGCTTTCTCTATTGTCTTGCGCAAGCGTGCAAGCGCAGTGGTGGAAAGTGCAGACCAGCGGGATCGACACCAACCTCCGCGGAGTCAGCGTGGCCGAAATGCCGGATGCCAAGGGCGTTCCTGGGCCGGTGGTTTGGGCATCGGGTTCGAATGGCGTGATTCTGAGATCCGTCGACGAGGGTGAGACGTGGAAGCGACTCCAAGTCACCGTTGGCGACGCGCTCGACCTTCGCGGGATCGTGGCGTTCAACGAGAAGATGGCCTATCTGATGTCCAGCGGAGAAGGCGAAAAGTCGCGCATTTACAAGACGACCGACGGCGGCGAAACGTGGAGGCTTCAATACACGGACAAGCGCAAGGAGTTTTTTCTCGACGCGATCGCCTGCCACACGGAAACTCGCTGCTTCGCGCTTAGCGATCCCATCGACGGCAAATTTCTCCTGCTGAGCACATCTGATGGCGAGCATTGGAATCCACTGCCCAGCGCAAACATGGCTGCGGCGCTGCCCGGCGAAGGCGTATTCGCCGCGAGCAATAGTGGTCTCGTAGTCTCCGGCGAGGAGATTTTCTTCGGCACCGGCGGTCCCGCAGCCCGAGTCTTTCACTCTCCCGATTTGGGCCATACCTGGACTGTCGCAGAAACTCCCATTGCCAGTGGCAAGCCTTCCGCCGGGATTTTTTCCCTTGCCATTGATGACAATGATCGAATCATGGCAGTGGGCGGCGACTATAAGGAACCCGGCCGCCCGTACCGTGCGGCAGCCTACTCCGTCGACGGAGGCAAGACCTGGCAGCTTGTTGCGCGGCAGCCCGGCGGCTACCGCTCCGCGGTAGCTCACATCGATGATGGACGCTGGGTGGCCGCCGGTCCAAACGGCGAAGACTTCAGCAGTGATTCGGGCGTCCATTGGAAGCACACGGATTCGCTGAATCTCAATGCCGTTGCCCTCTTAGATGTCTTCACGGGTTGGGCTGTCGGGCCCAACGGCACCATCGCGCACTTCGTCAATCACACGCAATACGAAATTCGTTTCCGCCGTCCGAATAGCCCTGCACGACTGGCTTCCGTCAACCTTGCCGAGTGAACAAAGAAGGTATACTCTCCCGCGTTGAAAACGAGACGACGATCCCCAGCTTCTGTCTCGGCACGAAAATCTTTTGCGGAGGCTGCCATGCCAAATCTTTCGAACTCCAATCGGGAACCTCTCGGCGACGAGCGTGAGAAAAACAATGCGAATTCCTCAACCCTTCGCTTGCCTTCCGACCGCCGCACCTTCCTTCAAGCGGCCGCCGCCACTGCTACAGCCGGCGCAGCCACGTTCGCCCTGCCCGCCTGGGCCCGCGGCGCCGCTCCTGCCAGCGATCTGGAGGCCATCCGCGCCGAAATCGAAAAGCGCCACGACGAATCCGTCAAGCGATTGCAAGACTGGATTCGCCAGCCATCCATCGCAGCGGAAAACCGCGGCATGAACGAAGGCTGCGACATGATGATGCGCATGTTGCGCGAGGCGGGCTTTCAGCAAGCCACAAAAATCACCACCGACGGCCAGCCAGGCGTCTTCGCCACTCTGGATGCTGGCGCCCCCCGAACACTCGGCCTTTACTACATGTACGACGTGAAGCAAGCCGATCCCGCCGAGTGGTCCTCGCCCCCGTTTGAAGCCGCTCTGGTCGATAAGCCCGGCCTCGGCAAAGTCGTGATCGGCCGCGGGGCCGTCAATCAGAAGGGGCCTGAAGCATCATTCCTTGCCGCGCTGCACGCTGTACATGGCGCCGGCAAAAAGCTTCCGGTGAATTTGGTGTTCGTGGCTGAAGGTGAAGAGGAAATCGGTTCGCCGCACTTTCCACAAATTGTGCGGCGGCCGGAAGTACTTGCCGCGTTGAAAAACTGTCTTGGAATTTTTATGCCGAGCGCGTCTCAGGGGCTGGATGGCGAAGTCACCATGACCTTGGGAGCAAAAGGTGTGATCGAGTGCGAATTGATTTCCAGCGGTGAACTCTGGGGCCGCGGTCCGCGCAAGGACGTGCACTCCAGCAACAAGGCGCGGCTCGATAGCCCGGCATGGCACCTCGTCGAGGCGCTCGCCACTTTGGTCTCGCCCGACGGTAACGATCCTGCCATCGAAGGCTTTGCCGCGAAGGCTCGACCCATTTCTGAGCCGGAAAAGAAAATGATCGCGGAAGCGGCGCGCCGTTTGAGCGAGGCCGAAGCCAAGAAACTTCTTGGCGTGGACCACTGGGTTCACGATGTGAACTGGAACGAGGCGCTGGAACTCCTGATGTCGCGACCAACCGTTAACATCGAAGGCTTGGTGGGCGGCTACACCGGTCCAGGCGGAAAAACGATTCTTCCTGGAAAAGCCACCGCGAAGCTCGACCTGCGCCTGGTTCCGGACATGACCGCAGCGGAAGCGCTCGCCGCGCTCAAGGCCCATCTTGCGAAAAAGGGTTTCGGCGACATCGAAGTCCGCATGACGGGCGGCTATGATCCCAACAGCACGCCCGCCGACGCAGCGCTGATCCGCGTGGAGACCGACGTGTATCGCAAGGGAGGAATCGATCCAGTCATTCTTCCGCGCAGCGCTGGGTCATGGCCCGGCTACGTTTTCACCGGCGCGCCGCTCCATCTGGCGGCGGGCCCGTTTGGACTGGGCCATGGAAGCGGTGCGCACGCTCCCGATGAGTATTACGTCGTCGAATCGAAGAATCCCAAGGTCCACGGCATGGATGGCGCCGTCCGGTCTTTTGCCGAATTGCTCTATGCATTGGCACAGACAAGCTGAACGAGGGCAAGCTTATTTTCGCTTAATAAAGATGAAAATATCCGTCGCTCCGGCCCAGCCGGACGGCAACCCCGAACAATTTGGAAAGATGCTCCTCGGTGAGCACGGCGGACTTCGATCCGTCGGCAATGACGCGGCCTTCGCGCAAGAGAATTACCCGCTCGATCTCTGGAATGATTTCGGATACGTGATGCGTCACGAGCAGGATCCCCAGCCCGGATTGCGCAAGTTGGCGCATGGTGTCGCGAAGCTGGAGTTGCGCGCCGATGTCCAAAGCATTGCTCGGTTCGTCAAACAGCAGGGTCCACGGATTGTGCACCAGGGCTCGCGCAATCAACGTTCGCTTGGCTTCGCCAGAGGACATCTCTGCGACCGCGCGATCGGCGAGATGGGCGATGCCAAGCCGCGCCAAAGTTTCCTCCGCACGCGCAAGATGTTCTCGGTCGGGATGATGGTGCGGAAAAATGCGCGTGCTGCTAAAAAAACCAGAAAGCACCACGTCGCAGCCGGTGGCATCCGTGGTACAGGAAGCCAGCAGGTCCGGCGAAACGATTCCGAGCAGCGTGCGCAGCTCGAAAATATCCCATCGCTCGCGACCCAATATGGAAACGCGGGACCCCTCCCGCGCAAGTGGATAGCACTCCCTCGTAATGGTCTTGATCAGCGTCGATTTGCCGCAGCCGTTCGGCCCCAGGATGCACACGTGTTCCCCGCACGCAATCTCCAGGTTGATGTCACGGAGAGCTTCGCGGTCGCCACGCACTACGGTCACGTGGGCCAGAGAGAGTAGTGGCGCCGGAATGGAATTCATTCTGAGCTCAAGAGCATGAGGTGTTTCCTGGTCCCATGCCATTGCAGGGATGACAGCTCATCTTAACCGAGGGCGGGTCTTACAAGGGAGCAGGAGAGGCAACAGGCGGTGAGTCGACGAGGGTTGCAGTGAAAGAGCCAGGAAGAAGGCACCATGTTTCACCTTGAATCAGCCTATTCTCGCATTCCGCGCGAAAATAAAAAGGAGGTGAAAACAGCTTCGTTCTCACCTCCCGGGGTGGTGGGGTGTTGCTTGACAACACTCTTGGCGGCTCAGCAGGCCTGCCCTGCCAGGCAGGTCTGCGGCCTCACTCGCGACTTTTGCAATTCGTTAGGAGACTCACCACCAAAGAGCTTGTCTTTCAGCGGTTTGTAGCACCGCAAAACGCATGTGTCAACGACAAAAAAGTAAACGAATCGATGAGAAAAAATGTGGCCACTTTCACTTCCTTGGTGCTCGCAAGTACGCGTTTTTCATTGCTGGCGCCGGCTTTCCATTATGATGTTGAATTCGGCTCCTTTCTATTTCTTGCTGCGTCGAGAATCTCCCGCACTAGCCGGCCAAGAGTCGTGGGGGGTGTATGCGGCGCACGGCGTCCAGCGGTTCGGGCGGCGTGAGCGATAAATCGAGGAAGATGACCTCTGGACTTACCATTTCGAGCCTGGCGATCAGTGTCGAGACCGAGGAAACGTTGGTCAATTCCAGGCCGTCTTGCCCTTCCGGGTAGAGTGTACGCAAAGCTTCAGCAGTCTCACCAGGAGGCCCCTCTGCGAGCAATACGTACAGCTTGTTTCCGTTCATCGGCGCCGCCTCGCTTCCATGGCGGCTCGCCGAAAATGGCGGACGCCCGGTGCACGAGCTGCGACCGATTCGAGTCGGGTATGCATCCACTTGAGAAGACACTTCATGGCGAGCCAGCTCAATTCGCGAGGCTGGAGAGGGCCGTCCTCTAGCAATCCGTTGTATTGGAAGGGGTTTGTCCATTTGCCTTAGGAATGGCGGGTGGCAAACAAACTTCGCCGAGATTGAGGGAAACGCTAGGAGTCCTGGGGGCGAGTGTGCAAATACCTCAAAACAAATGCAGTTAGTCCTGCGAGCAGCCCTGCAGTGATAATCACGCCCTCCCAAACAATTCCCGTCGCAAGAACCTGCGACGCCGGTGCGCCGAAGGGCGCCAGAAGCACGACGAGCGCCGCCTCGCGAACTCCAATTCCGCCTTGGGTGATGGGCATTACAGCGGCGATCTTGGCAAGCGGCCACGCGAAGAGCCAAACGCGCAACGGCAAGCGGAGTCCACAAGTGATGCCCAAGAGAGCGGTTAGCATCACATAAGTTCCTTGCACGGAAGTCCCCAGCAGCCATCCAAGAACCAGCCGCCAGGGACTTCGCGAAACTGCGCCGATCGCATGGCGAAGTTGCGCCAGGCGCCGCCGGATTCGAATGGAGCGTCCCCGCAAGAGCGACCGGTGCAATGCCACTGCAAGACCAAGAAAGACTGCTGCTGCAGCGACGCCGACAAGAAGCAAACGCTTCGCAGGCCCTTGCAGCGGAACCGGCAAGGAACCCGGCAGCAGCATCAACCCCAGCGAGACGAGCGTGAGTTGTGCAGCGACATCGAGAAAACGGTCCGCAACGTTCCCCGTGATCACCGCGGCAGGATGCGGGCTGCGCGAGATTCCCACCGCGAGACGGGCCACATCGCCTCCGATAATCGACGGCAGAAACAGCGCGCCGAACAAACCGCTGGTGTAGCACTGCGCGCTGGCGGCGAAGTTAAGCTGTGCGCCCGCCGAATTCACTACCGTGTGCCACTTGGTGATGCCGCCTGTCAAAGCCACCAGATAGATCAGCAGCACCGCGACGAAGCGTGAGGGGGGAACGCGCGCCAATGCGTTGCGCAGCGGCGTCACCGGCAGCAGATAGAAAAGAATTCCCAGAATCAGCAGTGCCGTCGCCCAGCGCAACACCAGAAAAATCCAGCCACGGCTGGATTTTTGCGGCTGGCAGTCTGCGCTCATTTTGGGGAGTTTGTTTTTCGATGGATCGAAATCACGCGCCGAAGATTTCGTTGATTTTTTCCGCCAGCTTGAAATCGTAATCGCTGATGCCCTTCACGCTGTGCGTATTCAGGTCGATAACCACTTTGTTCCACACGTTAAACCACTCTGGATGATGGTTCATGGCTTCGGCCACCAGGGCGACACGCGTCATGTTGCCGAACGCCGTGACGAAATCCTTGCACGTGAATTCCCGGTGCAGCTTGCTGTTCACGAGACTCCATCCCTTGGTCTTGGAAAGCTGCGCGGTTATTTCGGGATCGGAAAGTTTCTTTGCGGGCATGTGTCATTCCTCCGGCTTGTCTGGCGTTCTCACCAGCCATTATGCGGTGCAAGCCCAGCTCCGGCAACAATTCCGGCCTCGCCGGGCGCGAACCACGGGCCGTTCGAACGCTTGGAACGCTTCTTCGTTGAATGCGCGCGGAAATTCCATTATCGTAGGGTTTCTTTTGCAGCGAAAATGCGCGTTGTGCGCATACAGACGGACAGCGGAGAACGACGTGAAAAAGAAAATTCGCGCCATCCAGTATGGCGTGGGCCCGATTGGCGCATCCATTGCGCGCCTGATGCGGGAGAAGCAGGCCATTGAAATTATCGGCGCCATCGACACGGATCCTGCAAAAGTCGGGCGTGACCTCGGCGAAGTAGTCGGCGCAACGGATGGGCCATGGGGCGTAAGCATTTCCGCGGATGCCCAGGAAGTCCTCGAACAGAATGCGGATGTGGTTATCCATTCCACTTCTTCGTCGCTCGCGAAAGTGATGGACCAGTTGCTGATGTGTCTGAAAGCGGAATCTTCCATCGTTTCGACTTGCGAGGAATTGTCATATCCGTTTCGAACGCATCCGGAACTCGCCGCGAAGCTGGACACTGCGGCGAAGGAGTCTGGCGTGGCGCTGGTGGGCACGGGCGTGAATCCGGGCTTCGTCATGGACAAGCTGGTCGTGACGCTGGCAGCCGTTTCGCAGCGCATCGAACACGCGAAAGCGCTGCGCGTGGTGGACGCTTCGAAGCGGCGGCTGCCGCTGCAGAAAAAAATCGGCGCGGGAATGACCGTTGAAGAATTTCGCGCTCAAGTGAAAGCCGGCGTTATCAAGCACGTTGGTCTGCCGGAGTCCGTGGCCATGGTAGCGGACAGCTTGAATTTGCCCGTCGAACAAATTACGGAAACGATCGAGCCCCAAGTCGCCACCGAGCGCGTGCAGACGGAATACCTCACCGTAGAGGCGGGCCAGGCGGCGGGCGTGCACCAAATCGGCCGTGGCCTCTCGAAAGACGGAAAAGAACTTGTCTACCTCGAGTTGCAAATGTATGTCGGCGCAAAAGATCCTGCCGATACCATCACGCTGACGGGGCATCCCACCATCAGTCTGGTGATTCCCGGTGGTTCGCACGGCGACATCGCCACAGCTTCGGTCGTGGTGAATTCGATTCCCGTGATCCTCGATGCTCCGGCCGGCTTGCGCACTTCGCGCGATTTGCCGATTGGTTTCTTCTCGCCGCACGCCCGGCCATAACGGCCCCGGGCTTCGGCTCTTACCCTCACCCTGAACTTTCGTACAGCTTCCTAAAACGAAGCGGCCATCAAGATTTTTGATCCAGAAAAGCGCAGCGGAGCGATGATTGTGAGCAGGCGCGGAAAGGCAGGTGCGCTATGAAGCTCACAGACATCAAGCAATCGTGGATCATGGTGGGGGCCGTTGTCGTTGTGGTTGCCGGCCTCCTCGGCGCGCAGTTTTTCATCGTGAAAGCCTCGCAGTGGTACAAAGATTCCCGGGACCACCGCATCACCACGGCTAGCGATAGTGTGACTCCGAATCGCTTGATCGCGCGCTGCGGCGCGGCGCTCGAGGACACCACCACGGACCTGTACCCCGTTGTGAGACGCACGATGCGCTACAAATTGAGCGGCCAGCGAACGGCTCTTTTCACCTTCACCAGGACGGCCGACGAGCCCGAGGGTTGGGTGCTGCTTTCCATGAAAGACTCAGTGGGAGACGTATCGTACGAAACTCCCGAAGCGATGATTTCCGCCATGTCATGCCTGGACTCGACCAAGTAATTCGCACGGTCAATTAAGAACGATCGGCTTCTTCAGTTGTGTTTCATGAACTCGCCCTTATGGCCGGTCACCGAGTTGTAGAGCGTCTCGATAAACGCATCCGTATTGACGAACTGACCTGAAAACTTTTCCCACGGCGCAAGGATTTTTTCCTGCTTCATCTGGTCCAGTGTTTTGTGGCCATCGAGTGCTTTCTGCACGACTCCGGAAGTTTCCTTTAGCATTTTGGTGAACGCCCGCACATCGTCAAGATTCGACAGCGCACCGTGGCCGGGAATAACCTTTACATCTGCCGGAAGTTGCGCGGTGGCTTTTTCCATCGCGTCGATCATGCCTTGCACGCTGCCCCCGCTGGCCACGTCAATGAACGGGAATCCATAGCGCACGAAGTCGTCGCCCATGTGCACGACATTATTTTTTGGAAAGAAGATGATGGAATCGCCGTCCGTGTGGCCGGATGGAAAATGCAACGCGCGAATATCTTCTCCGTTCAAGTGCACGGTCACGTCGTGCTCGAACGTTAGGATGGGCAGGGCCGCCTTCGGCGCAGGTTTGTTTTCCATCTTGATCGAGCCGCCATTGCCCGCGGTGCCGCCGGATTCGAGGCGCTTGCGGACGTTATCCTGCGCGATGACCGTGGAACCGGCGTTGCTGAAAGGTTCGTTCCCGCCAGTGTGGTCTCCGTGATAGTGCGTGTTGATGACGAAGCGTACCGGCTTGTCCGTAATCTTCAATTCCTTCAGCGTTGCCTGGATTTTTTCCGCCAGCGGAGCGAATTGATCGTCCACGATGACGATGCCGTCCTCTCCCACCGAAGCGGCGATGTTGCCGCCCTGGCCCTCCAGCATGTAGATATTGCCGGAAACCTTGGTCGCCTTGATTTGTACCTTGGAAAAATCCGGCTGCTGCTGGGCCACGACGGCTGACCCGTTAACCAGGGCCGTCCCGGCCAGGGAAAGAATCATCCAAGTCCGTTGCCTGCTGCTCATTTCTCTCCTCCTCAGGAAGGCGCGGAGGATTCTATCATTGCGGGCGCCGGAGGACCGCCATTTGGATTACCCCCAGGACGGCAGAGCGCGCCGAGCGAGTAGGGCCTCTGCGGCCCACGTGCCGAGGTAGGCGGAGAGCGCGACGCCATGGCCGTTGTAACCGGCGAGGACGATCACCTGTTCGCTTCGCGGATGGCGCTGGAAGACCGGACGCATTTTCTCCGTCAAGAGAATCGGGCCGCCCCAGTGGTGCGTAATGCGCACGGATTCGAGTGCGGGGTGCAAATGGCGGACGCGGCTTTCGAGCCAGCGGAGGCGGTCCGCGGATTGGCCCCGGCGCACATCGTAGTAGCGCAAATCGCGCGGGGCGTTTTTGATCGAGCGGTCGCCGAGGGGAAAACGGGAAGGCGCGCCGAGGTAAGGAGGGACAAGGCCAGCGCCGAAGATTACGGCGTTTGATTCGAGCAAGCGTCCCCACAAGTAGGGTAAGTCGATGGTGTAAAACGGGCGGCGGGACCCGAGGCCGATCGCTCTGAGCTGCGCGGCGGACAGCGGCGCCGTGGCCAGCGCGAACGTGAGTTTCGGCACGGCCGCGGCGCGCATGCCAGACATTTCCAGAGAGAAAGCGTTGGTGGCGAGAAGAACTTGGCCGGCGCGAATTTCCTTTTCTTGGATCCGGCCGCGGAAGTTGTGGCGGACACACAGGCGCGGAGGATTCGAGAAGTCCATCGCGCGAACTTCCGCGTGCTCGACGATTTGCGCACCAGCGTCTTCCGCGGCGCTTGCCAAGCCCACCATCACCCTGCCCGGGTCGACCGTGCCGCCGGGCACTATCCGGGCGACTCTCAGTTCGCCCGAATCGTTCCAAGAGATGAGCGAATGCTTTCGGACAGGGTCGGAATCTTTGGTTGCCTGAACGGAGCGGCCAAGCTCCCAAACGCCGGGAAGCGTTAACCGCGCGTCAACGCGCAAAGCGCCGCCGCAACCACGCGGCCGCCGAAAGGCCGGAGAAACCGCCTCCAACAATAGCGAAGTCCACAAAATCCGGAAGAGCGCGCGGAATGGGACGGAAATCAATGCTCCAGGGCGGCGTGCCCCAAGGATGAGGCTTGCGTATCTCGGCATTGCATTGAACTTTGCGGCGCATAGCATTTCTTTGATGCAGAGAGAACAGAGTTGTGTAGCGAGAATCTCCGCGGCCGTCGTGAATGACGTTTTCGTGCCGCCGGCTGATCAACTTTTTGGTGGCGACACGCGGGCGAAGAGGACAGCCGCGATGCCGAGAGCGCTCACCAGGAGAGGAAACCACACCGGGGAAAGCCATGGCACAGGGATTAAGAACAGCACGTCTGGATCCCTCACCGAAAGAGGCCAACGCACCGTGGCCCAAAGAGCGGCGTAGTACGCGATGTCCCAAATGGCGAAGGTCCAAAGAAACACAGCGGAGCGGGCTCGTGAGTTGGCGGAAGTCAGCAAGGCAACGGTAAGCAGCATGAGGATGGTGGCAGCTTCGCGAAGGACTTCAAGCGTGAGCAGACTCTTCGGGAATTGCGTAATCGCCTGGGATTGAACGTAATACTGTCCTGACATGCGAGCAACTTCGGAGAGCGTTCCCTGAAATCCGGGGAGCAGGCCAACGGCCGCGCGCAGATAGATAACCACCACGGCTTCGAGGAATCCAAACGCCGCCGCGAAGATTCCGCTGATTGCTAACTGCCGCGCAGTGACGGGGACGCCTCCCCGCTGCCAGGAGAACCAAGCCAGCGGTGGAATCAGGACAAGCAAGTTTACCCACCACGGTTGAGCGACGAGTACCACGATCATGGAATGATTTTACTGTGAGTTGAGGCAAATGAGCGAAGGGGGCAAAGAGAAACAGGAGTGCCGGGATGCGCCCTACTGTCCAGTGAACTGGTGAAAGTCTCTTTTCTTGGACGAGCCCTTCTTGAGATACAGGGCCCGGTCGGCGGCGCCAAAAAGCTCGGCGATGGTCTTGCCATCGTGCGGATAGACGGCGATGCCCGTGCTTACAGTGACGGGCGGCTCGTCGCCATCCGTGCTCAGGCGCTCGGCAATTCGGTTGGCAACACGCTGAGCGGCCTGGGAATCCGCCTCGGGGAGAACCAACACGAATTCGTCTCCGCCGTAACGCCCGGCGATGTCAACGGCGCGGCAATGAATGCGCAGGATGTTTGCCAGGCGGCAGATGGCTTCCGTACCCACGAGATGTCCGTGGGTGTCATTGATTTTCTTGAGCCCGTCCAAATCGGCCAGCACGATGGCAAAAGGCCGCCCGGTGCGTTCGTAGCGTTTGATTTCAGAGTCCAGAGTGTCCAGCAGCCGCCGGTAGTTGGCAAGCCCCGTGAGCGGATCGGTGACCGCCAATTGGCGCACGTATTCATCGGCGCGCTTGTGCTCGGTAAACTCGGCAGCCAGCGCCATGGAGGTCACCGCCATGACGCCAATAAAAGATTGCAACAACAGCAGAGATGTATTTTGCGAGTCTCTTGCAAACGGGCCAAACCCATGTGCAGTGCCCCACGTGGCAATCGCGGCCAGGGCGCAAGTGGCGGTTATCGCCTTGCGGCGGCCGAACCGGAATGCCGCCCAGACCAGGAAAGGAATGCAAACGTATTCCAATGGATAGTTTTTCACCGAAAATTCGAAATGGCCTCCAAACACAATCCAGCCGGTGAAAAATAACCCCAAGAACAGCAAAACGAGCTCGGCGATCTGCCGGCGGCTCCAGTGCACACGAGGATTCTCCCACCAGAGGAGCACCAGGGGAGTGACAACCACAGCGCCGACCGCGTCCCCTAGCCACCACGTTGACCAGATGGAGCCGTAATTCGTCCAGCTCGCAAATCCGGCCAAAGCAAGACTAGTAACTCCGGCCGTCGCGCCTACCACCGGGCTCAGCACCGCCGCAAAAGTCGCAAATTTGAATATATCCTGGGCCCGTTGAAAGGCTTGTTTGCCGGCGGCAAATCGCGTGACCAGATAGCAGCCGATCAGCCCTTCCAGGGTGTTCCCCACAGCTATGGCTAGGGAGGTAACCACAGAGCCCGCCGTGGTCAGATTGACAAGGAAGGCTCCGGCCAGGATGGCGGGCCAGACGCGATATCCGAGCAGGAGGAAGGCCGCAAGGGCGATGCCGGTGCAGGGCCATACCGCACTGGCGCTGGCGTTGACAAACGCCAGCTTTAGCCCAAGTTTTCCAGCCGCGAAGTAAACCGCGGCCAAAGCCACGAGGGTGGGTACGTTTCCCAGAAATCGCGGGCGGACCATTCGCCTCCTCGATTCGCAGGGTGGCCTGCTTTACTCTTAGCCGGACACAGAGTTCTGGTCAAGCGTGAAATAGGGTACCAGAGCACTCTCTGTTTAGTGTACTAGAACTATCAGAACTTATCTACCATGTCGTTTCCTTAACTGCGCGTCTTGGCGATCCCGTGCTCACGCCGGCTTACTCCGCTCGTCTATGTCGTTGCACGACATAGTTGGGTGCCTTGTTTTTGATGCGAACGGAGTAGAGGCCACCTGAATCTCAATCACCCGGTTCTTCCGCTTTTCGGACGGCTGAGGATGACCTACATCTTCGCGACCAATGGGCTCGGAAAGATATTTGGACTGAGGCAGCAAGTCTTCATGACGGCAAAGTCGTCGGGACCTTTCCCGGCGGACGAAATTTCCTAGGGAAAACACCTGAATCTAACTTACAGCTTTCCCTTCCTTGCCTGCGCGGCTGGGAGGTGTTACGGATTCATAGCGAAACCAGGGTTCTCGCGAAGACCGCCAGGAGCTGTCGCGAGTTTCGATTCTGGAAGGCATCTCGGGGGCACAATGTCAAAAAGAAACCTCTTTGCTATAGCCTGCTCGGCGGTTGGGCTTGTCCTGGTGATCTTCTTCATGACGCATGCCGCGGCGTTCAAAGGCTCGCCCAGCGATACTTCCAACAAATCCTGGAACGCGGAAGCCATCAAGGCGAGCTACATCGCAAGCCAGCTCAAAGAGACGGACAAAACTCGTTCCACATTGATCCTTTCCTATGATCTGGAAAACAAGACGGATCTTGATTATCGCCTGGACGCGGGCCCCGGAGTCGTGATCCTCAGCAGGCTGGAGGCCGACGGAAGTCTGAGCCAGCAAGAACCGGTTCGCTTGAGCTACCCAGTGTTCCTGCCGGCGAAGCAGCATGCGCGCCTGGCCATTGAAATTGTGCAGCCATTTGCTTGGCCCACTGCGGACAACCCCGCGTATATAGACAAGCTCAGGGAATTTGTAAAACAGCGGCTGGCGAACGTCCACGAGTTTGTTCTTTTTGATCAGACCAGCCGCACGGAAGTCAAGCTGCCGGGTGTCTGGCAAGAACTGCAGGATACGGCGCAGGCGAGTTACTAATGCCGCGCATGGGAGTTGAAAGTAGCAGGATGCCGCGCAAACACTCACCCAGAGCATTGTTGGGTCTTGTGAACTTGTTTGAGTTTGCTACGGCGGGAAATTAAATTTATGTCCATCGCAAAGGCAATTCATAATCACGAAAGGCAGACCGCCGAGCGCCGCGCTTGTTCGAGGGAACCGCTCAAGTGGGTAGTCCTTACCTATTTCGGCCAGGACAATTGGGGCAAGGTGATTGACTTGAACGAAGGCGGAATGCGCTTCGAGTTCTATCTGCCCCCTTCCAATGGCGCGCGACTTAACTTTACCTTCGAAGCCATGGGCCTTGCGTCAGCTTCGTTTGGAGGGGACAGCATTAATGAGTCGTTTCACGCGGAAGGCGATGTCCGATGGATGCGCGATTTTGAAAGGACCGCCGGCGTACAGTTCGCCAATCTAGCCGAAGGCAGTCGCGAACAGATTCGGAAATGGCTTTCCATCAAATCCTCAGCCGATACCGCTCCTGTGAGCGGCAAAAAGAAAAATGAAGAGCCATTGTCATTGCCAACACCGCTGGAACCTCCTCCGCCTCCTTCCGAAGCAATGCTCAAGATAGACGAAGGCGGATTGGCCCTTGACCCTGAATATGCCGTCTCTCGCCGGGCGCCGGCCACGGATCCAAGCTCACCGCTTGTGGCGAATATTCTCGAAGCCACGACCTTCGAGGCTTACTCCAGGATCTGGGAAGAAGAAGAAAAGAAACCGCCGAAGAGTTCTCGCTCGACTCCACAGATGAGCCGGTCTCAAGGGGACGGAGCAATGATTGCCCTGGCGATCATAGTCGTAATTGCCGGCCTCGGAATGATCCTGCCCCGGTTTGCCCGAAGAAACCATGCAGTCGAACAAACCTCGAGTCAGTCCGTTGCCAGCATCGATCCTGCTGGCGCTGAAAACGCTTCAGCCTCCCGGAATCCGCGCCCTTTCCTGGTCGAAGTGGTGGATACCAACAACCGCCGATGGCTCTTATGGTTTGTCAATAACGGCTCCAGCAGTGAGACCACTCAAGCCGTGTACAAATCCCCGCTGCCCTCTTCTGTGCCAGCCACAAAGAATGACAGCCCTCAAAAGCAGCCCGCTGTCACCGCGAAGCCTGCCGTGCCTCACAAGTTCACTCTGATTGTGCCCGAAGCACGCAGGCCCGCAGCGAGTAGTTCGCCCGCGAATTCTGCCTCTCTTCCGGTCCCAGCAGTTCGCGATGACCTTCAGATCCCGGCAGAGACGCCGATGGCAAGTATTCTTACGAATCACGCGCCACCGAAACCGCTCCCTGCGCCGCCGCCTATCGGAGGACGCGTTCAGCCGGCGCTCCTGCTCAAGACGGTGCGTCCCGTCTATCCGCCATTCGCCCGGTCCAGCCATACAGAAGGAGACGTTACGGTGGACGCGCTCATCGATCCAAACGGCGATGTCACCGAAGTGAAAGCCCTATCTGGTCCGCCAATTCTGCGGCAAGCGGCTATGGACGCCATACGGCAATGGAAATACGATCCGGCCCGGCTGAATGGGCAGGCCGTCTCCATGCGCCTGACGTTGACGGTAAGGTTTCACGCCGAGTAGAACTCCCCGGGCGGAAAATCCGGCACGTTCGATTTGAATCCGGTTCAGGCCTGCGCCGCGTATCAGCGCTTCCAGAATCTCATCACCGCGGAGTAGTCGAGGTCTTCCTTGGCGGCCCCCTTAACGTAGTTGTAGGTTTCGCGGGCCGCGGCGGTTGCCGGCAGCGCGACGCCAAGCTGATTGGCGAGGTCGAGTGCAAGGCCGAGGTCCTTGTGCATGAGTCGCAAGGGGAAACTCGGAAGGTACTCGCCCTTCAGCAAATTCGGGGCTTTCACGTCGAGAACGCCGGACCGGGCCATGCTGGATTGCATGACTTCCACGAGTTTCTCACCCGGAATATCCGCGCGGGTAACAAGAGCAAGCGCTTCGGCAAGCGCGTCCACCTGCAACGCGAGGATCAAGTTCATCGCCAGCTTGACGGTTTGACCGGCCCCGTTTGGGCCCAGGTGAAACCATTTCTTGCCCATGACACCAAGGATGGGTTCCACGTCCTTAAGCGCACCGGCGTCGCCGCCAATCATGAAAAGCAGCTCACCCTTTTTTGCGCCCCAATCGCCGCCCGTGACTGGCGCGTCCAGAAAATGCACCCCGCGTTCCGCGCAAGCCGCGGCGATCTTGCGGGCTAGCGCCGGCGAAACGGTGCTGGAATCCACGTACGTGCTGCCGCGCTTCAGCGCCTGCAAGGCGCCGTTTGAACTCCACAAGACTTCTTCCAGCGCCGGAGGATCGCTCACAATGGTGAGAAGGAAGTCGGAAGCTGCGGCAACTTCCTGCGGGGACTTTGCCAGCTTCGCGCCAGCGGCCACCAGTTCATCGGCGCGCGAAGCGGTGCGGTTCCATACGGTGAGAGAGTGCCCGGCCTTGATGAGATTCATGCCCATGGGGCGACCCATCAAGCCAAGTCCGATTAACCCAATTTTTTTCGTTCCGGCGGAAGGTTCCAAAGGAGGCCTCCTTGAATTGGCGGGCGCACTGCCAGCCCCGCTCATTTCTGAAGAAAAAGAGGACACGATTGTAGCCGAATCCTAATTAGAAAGCAGAGCCGGGTATCATTTCGAACCGATCAGGCGAACGAATCAGGCGGTATTGGGACGGTGGGAGAGAGGAAGGATGCCCGAGGCACCGCCTGCGGAAGCCGTAGCAGCCGCGCTAAGAGGCTTGTCGGCAGTGTTGGACTCGACGGGAGCTTCGCGTGCCGTTTTGGGGGCGGCTGTGACGGTAGTGGTGTTTGCAGAGGCGCCGGAATCTGGCTTTTCATCGATGCGTACCAGATATTGGTAAGGGATTTCCCAGCGAAAATGCTTGTGCTGTCCCCGCTGCTCGAAGTTTTGTTCGAGGAAGATGGAACGGCCGGAATCTGCCACGAAAATGCCGGAGGCCGGCAGAAGAATATCGCCGGCGCGATATTGCACCTCCACACGGCGACCGAGAAAGGCTGAGTACCGAGCCATCCTGTACTCAGTGTCGGAAACCAGTAGTAACACGGTCAATAGTACGAAAGGACCCCCTCCGCCAAACTGTGCAAAAACGACGGCTCGAGTGTGGAAAAAACTGAGGGAATGATGCTGAAAAGTGAATCAGCGGCGGGAAAGTTTAACTGCGCCGTGGCTGGATTTTTCCAGCGCGTCTGATTGGAGGTATTGTTTGGCCCGCGCGTCGCCCTTCAGGTAAGCGTCCCAGAAAGCCAGCGAGGCGGAATTCGTGTATTCGAAAATATTTCCGCCTTGCTCGGCCCGTCCAGGCAGGAGTGTGCGCGGCCTGATGAACGACATGTGGTTCGCGCCTTCGATGAACAGGTGATACTTGTCGCCGGGCTGGCTGCGTTCGAACGGAGTCTTGTGCCACGCGGGGCTGGCAACGGGGCCGAGGCCGTCGAGCGATCCGGTCATGCCCATGTACGGCAGCGAGATTCGATCGAAGGAATGATCGCTCAAACCGAATTGGCCGGGGCCTTGCGGCGAAAGGCAAAGAACGGCTTTCACCCGAGGATCGCCAAAATTCCTGCCGGGCTGGCCGGGAAGATCCACGAGCGCGCCGGCGATGGTTTCTGTGGTGTAGGAACCCATGGAATGGCCGCCGACGCCCACACGGCCGGCGTCAATTTTTCCTAAGAGTCCAGGCACGCGGTTTCCCACCGCAGGCAGCGCATCCAGAACGTAAGAGATGTCCAGCGGACGGCTCTCCCAAAGCGCAGGCTTCTTCAGCGCATCGCGAACCGCTTGCAGGAAGCGGATATTCTCCTCGCCCTGGTTGCGGCGCTGCGCCGCGGAGTCACCGTGAGTGGGCTGGATGGTCACGTACCCATAGGTGGCCCAGTGACGTGTAAGTCCAGCGCAGCAGGTCTGCGAACCGCCGGCGCCGTGCGAAAAGACGATCACCGGAAATTTCCCCGCCACGTTGGGATAGAAAATTCGTACATGCAGGTCTTTGTCGCGGTTCGCATCGTGCAAGACGAGGTCTTCGACTTCGGACACCGTGTAGGGACCTGGCTCCAGCTCATAACCGTTCGCTTCATTCGAGGGCAGCGGAGCAGCGGATGGAGGAGCGGCAGGTGAAGATGACACCGGAGACGCAGCGGGTGCAGCTTTCGCCGGATGATTGTGGGCGGGGAAGCCGGTGCCGCCGGTGGGGCGCGTGATGAAATACGCAGTGATCAAGCTCAGCGAGGCGATCAGGAAAACATTGGTGATCCGGCGCACGGCGCGGCGGCGGCGTATGTAGTCGCGCGGCAGAGGAGGCAAGAGCCTTCGAACGTGAGCCAAAAGAAACATAGCGCGTTTGAACTTCGACGAATCTTCCGCGGACCGGGTTACAAACCCAGTCCAGATCAAGAAGTTTCGGAAACTGATTCTCCAACTGGGCTTGCATCCTCGCCAGGTTAGAGGCTGGGGAAACTCGGTGAGCGGGCCCTCATTATTGTGGGAAGAAAAATCTGCTTCGTCCGGCTGCTCCGGCTGCTCAAATCCTTGACTTTTTCTGGAGGAAGGCTATTGTCTGCGTGCCGGGGTTTGCACGGGCATCGGTCCGGAAAATTGCGCGGTGCAAAGAGGTAGGTCCTCGTTGACGGCGGAAGTAAGCGAAACGGTTGGAACGGGGCTGGCGGCGTACTACGAATATGTCGCAGCTGATTTGCACAAATGGGTGGATCCTCTTTCGAACGATCAATTCTGGCGCAAACCGTATCCTTACGGAAACACCGTCGGCCACCTGGTGTTGCATGTGACCGGGAATTTGAACTATTACATCGGAGCTCGTGTCGCGAAGACCGGCTACGTGCGGGATCGCGACCGCGAGTTCACGGAGAAGCAGCCGCCCCACAAGGACGAGGCGCTGCAAGCGTTCGACCGGACCATCGCCATGGTCGTGGCGACCATTCAAAAGCAGAGGGCGGAAGATTGGGGAAAGGCGTACACTGCCGACCGTGAGCCGGAAGCCGAGGACCGTTTCCAAATTTTCGTTCGCTGTGCGGGTCATGCGTATCATCATGTAGGGCAAATCGTTTACCTGAGCCGAGAGTTAGCGAGAACTTAAGGCCGGGAAAAAACGCCGGTGCGATGCAGAGTGGGCCTCGCGGCGGCGAGAACTGAAGCGCGAGTGGTCGAACAAAAAAAGCTCACGAAGGGCCGGGCTGCCCTCTTGCTGATGCTGTCCGCCTTGGGCGCGATTGTGTCGGCAACGATGCTGCACGGATGGCACGTTTACCTGGGGTTCGCCATTGTGGGAATCGGTATTTTCATCGGGTTCTTCCTCTGGAACCGCAAGTACTAAGTTCATGTCTCTCGCAATAAATGGGGGTATCGGGCGATGCGCAAGGTGTCTTTGATTCCGGTTGCGTTGGTAGCGTGCGGGTTGTTTGTGATTTCCGCGAGAGCACAGGAAACGGGGAAGAGTGCGAAGGCAACAGCTTCCTCCACGACCCCGACGACTGACCAGTCGCTGGAATGGAAGAGCGCGTTCAATCCCAAGATTTCACCGGATGGAAAGCGCGTGGTCTACGAAGTGCAGAAGGCCAATTGGGAAGAAAACGCGTTCGACAGAAACTTGTGGATCGTGGACATTGCCACTGGCGAATCGCACGCTCTGACTTCGGCGAAAAAATCGAGCAGCAATCCAGCGTGGTCACCGGACGGGAAATGGATTGCATTTCTTTCCGACCGTCCCGGACAAATCAAGGACACGCCTGAAGGCAAGAAACAACTCTATATTATTTCGGCGGACGGCGGCGAAGCGCAGCAAATTACCAAGACTGAGAGTGACGTGAACGCGTTTGATTGGGCGCCGGATTCCAAGCGCATCGCTTTTTCCATGTCCGACCCGGAGCCTAAGGCGCTAAAAGACCGCAAAGAAAAATACGGCGAATATTCCGTGGTTCATGCGGATTACCAGATGGCGCACCTGTGGATCGTCGATCTCCCGGACAACTCGGCAAGCGCCGCGCCGGAAGCAAAGCGCCTGACGGAGGGAGATGCGTTCAGCGTGGGGAGTTTCGCATGGTCTCCCGATGGAACGCGCATAACGTTCAGCGCGCAGAAGGACCCCGACTTGATTTCGTCGTTCTCCGAAGACATTTACCTGGTGAACATCGCGGACAAGTCCTTAAAGAAAATTGTGGACACTCCTGGGCCGGACTCGAATCCGAAGTGGTCGCCCGATGGAAAAAAGATTGCCTTCGAGACCGTCGCCGGTGCGAAGTTTTTCTTCTACACGAATGTAAAAATCGCGGTCGTGCCCGCGGAGGGCGGAACCCCGCAGATTCTGACGGAAACGTTCGATGAAGATCCGGGACTCGTTGACTGGGGGCCCGACGGAATTTATTTTGCTGCTGAGCAAAAGACCTACGCGCATCTCTTCCGGCTGAATCCCGCGACAAAGGCAATTGAAAAACTGAGTGCGCCGGATCATCTCGCATCTTTCTCTTTTTCGTTCTCGCAGGACTACAAAGTCGTGGCGTACCGGGCCGCGCTCGAAAATCAATATGCGGAAATCTATTCGTCCAAGGCCGCGCCGTGGGAAGGCAAGAAGCTGACGGCCATGGGCGATCAGCTCAAGGGGTTTGCGCTAGCGCACCGCGAAGTGATTTCATGGAAATCGGCGGACGGAACAACGATTGAAGGAGTCGTCTACAAGCCGGCTAATTTCGATCCCAACAAAAAATATCCGTTGCTCGTGGTGATTCACGGCGGGCCTACGGGAGTGGATCAGCCGATCGTGAACGCGGATCGCTACTACCCGATCGAGCGCTTCGTAGCCAAAGGAGCGCTGGTGCTGCGGCCCAATTACCGTGGCTCGGCGGGCTACGGCGAAAAATTCCGCGCGCTGAACGTGCGTAATCTCGGCGTGGGAGATTATGCCGACGTGATTTCAGGAGTAGACTCCCTCATCGCCAAGGGCTGGGTGGACAAAGACCGCGTGGGATCGATGGGCTGGAGCCAGGGCGGATACATTTCCGCGTTCATCACGGCGTCGAGCGACCGCTTCAAAGCGGTTTCCGTGGGCGCGGGAATTTCCGACTGGATGACCTACTACGCCAACACGGACATCACGCCGTTTACACGCCAGTATCTCCACGGCACGCCGTGGGACGATCCGGAAATCTATAAAAAGACTTCGCCGATCAGCTACATCGCGAAGGCCAGGACGCCGACGCTGATTCAGCATGGGGAGAATGACCGCCGCGTCCCGATCCCCAATGCCTACGAACTGCGGCAGGCGCTGGAAGACCGCGGCGTGCCGGTGAAGATGGTGGTGTACAAAGGATTCGGCCACGGGATCACGAAACCCAAGCAGCAGCGCGCGGTTATGGAAGAAAACGAAAAGTGGTTCGCGCAATACATCTGGGGCGAAAAACCGGAGGAACCCAAGACGCCCGAGCCGAAAGCCGAAGAAAAGAAATCAACCGCCGCAATGAATCCTTAGAAGCCAGCTAGCGGATGCAATCCCTTCGGGGCAGCGACGTTTCGAGTTCAGGCAGACACCCCGTTCTTTTAGCAGCGCCAACGGCATGAACACTGCATGACATCTTTCGCCGAACTTCCAAACAAAATGAAGGCACCCGCAGGATTTCGCGAGTGGCTGCTCGCGCTGGGCGTTTCGCTGGGAACGGCGCTGCTGGTGATCGCGCCGTTTTTCTGGCTGGGAAACGCCTCGGGGCATGATTTCGGATTTCATGCGGCTTCGTGGCTGGACGCCGCAGGACAGTGGAGAGAAGGGATTTTTTTTCCGCGATGGACGGAGTGGGCCAACCACGGATTCGGCGAACCGCGGTTTATTTTTTATCCGCCACTTTCGTGGATGCTGGGCGCGGCGCTGAGCTTTGTGGTTCCGTGGAACGCGGTGCCGGAAGTTTTCATTGTCATTGTCCAGACTTTGGCAGGGCTTTGCTCGTTCATGCTGGCGCGGCGATTTCTGGCGAGAAGCGCCGCGCTCTTTGGAGCGGCTTGTTACGCGGCGAACCCGTATGCGCTGCTTGTCGTTTACATGCGCAGCGACTTTGCGGAACAACTGGCGTGCGCGCTGATGCCTTTGGTTGTGCTGGCGGCGTTGCAGCTTTGCGGGCTGGCGGAGAATCGCCACGGTTCCCTCTCGCGAGCGTTGGCGTTCTTCGCCGTAGTGTTCGCGGCGGTGTGGCTTTCCAATGCGCCTGCGGCGGTGGTAACGAGCTACAGCGTGGCGTTTATTTTTGCGTGGGCTGCGCTCGTTGAGAAATCGTTGCAGCCCCTGTGGCGCGCTGCGGGCGGACTGGCGCTGGGCTTTGCATTGACGAGCTTTTACTTATTGCCGGCGGCTTACGAGCAACACTGGGTGAACATCTCGCAGGTGCTTTCCTCGGGCCTGCAACCCGCGGACAATTTTCTCTACACGCAGGGCAACGATCCGGAACACAACGCATTCAACTGGATCGCATCGAGCGTAGCGGTGCTGTTGCTGGTGATGACAGGAATCGCGGGAATTGCGGCACTACAAAAGACTACGCAGGGGCAAGAAAGCGACGACAGAAAGAAACTTTGGCGCATGTTGCTGGTGCTTTGCGCGGCGGCGGCGATTCTGATGGTCAGGCAGAGCGCGTTTCTTTGGCTGTACCTTCCGAAGCTGCGGTTCGTACAATTTCCGTGGAGATGGATGGCCATCGTGGCAGTGCCGTATGCGTATTTTTCAGCGGCCGCGATGACGCGGCGGCGGGTGCGATGGATCTGGTGCGCGCTGGTGCTTGTCGCAGTTTGCGGGACGGCGACGTTGCTCGTCAAAAATACGTGGTGGGACTCCGATGACATTCCTTCGCTACAGGACGGGATTGCCAACGACCAGGGTTTCGAGGGGACCGATGAATATGACCCTGCAGGCGACGATCACACCAACTTGCCGGAAAAATCGGTACGCGTGCAGGTTCTTCCCGCCGACGAATCCGGAGGAAAGATTCCGCAAGCGGAGATTCGCATCGAGCGCTGGACCGCGGAAGAAAGGGTCGTGCGCGTGAACTCGAACGAGCCGCTGCGAGTGGCGCTGCGGCTGCTGGACTATCCGGCGTGGCGCGTGGAAGTGAACCGCAAGCCAGTGGCGCCAGAGCACGCGGAGAACAACGGCGAAATGATCGTGGCGGTCGCTCCTGGGATAGAGCGCATCACGGTACGGTTTGTGCGGACACCGGATCGGACGCTGGGAAGCGCGATTTCCTTGCTGGGTGTGCTGACGCTGCTTGCGCTGCTCAATGCTGGCGGAGTGCGGCTGCTTTCGGCGAGCCCTTAGTGCGGGCTAATGGATTGCTCATGGAAGAAAAGCGGCGTCAAGCCGCTGCACTCCAAAAGCAGATTTCTACAATTTCTACCTAACAATACCCCCTCCCCTGTTTTTTGTAAGTTCTATAAAGGACGGAGTCAAGAAAAAATACACCTCCGACGGCTGGAGTTTTTTCTTGCTTCGCAGCCCACGTGATTGAGCAGGATCTGTTCTGGCCTTCGCGCCACGTGCCCGGTTGCTGAGTATGGCGGCCCAGCGGTTTGGATTTTCTCTGTCAGCGGTTTTCATCGCTTGTCTGCAACGAAGCCTGTCAGTTCCGAAACCAACAAAGCAGAACGGCGGTCAAGTGGCGACCATAGTTCTATCGGGGACTCGTGGCCCATAGCTTTTTCTGGTTATCCGAGAGGGCCTAGGGTGTTGCTGAGACTCGTGCCCGGAGGCACACACGCCTAACTTACAGACTGAGACTCGCTCTCGAACCAGAGTGTCTCGGGAACCCAACGACCACCGCCAGAGAAAATCGCAGGGTGGAGCGGATTCGATCAGAGACACTCAAGCTGTTTAGCTCGCGCCCTTCTCGAGCTCCGCTTTTAGATGCACATTGCTGCCGCTGCTAACCTTTAGCTTCTTTTCCCAAGGCTTAAAACCGGTTTTCTTCACGGTAACTGTGTGCTCGCCTGCAGGCACATCGATGTCGGATGGTGTGTTGCCTACGAAGCTGCCGTCCATCTCGATGTCTGCGCCGTCCGGTGTCGATGCCACCGATAATTTTGCCGATGTGGGTGATGCCACGGCGACCGATGCGGCAGGCGATTGCGCGGCTGCAACTTTGCTCTGTGCTGCTGCGGCGGCGGCGCGAATGGCGGGGCCGTGTGCGGTCCAGTCCTGATCGATGGCTTCGCAGGCGGTTTGGACCGAACCGCCGAGCGAAAGCGTAGATTTACTGACAACAGAATCCCCGCTAACCCGGTTAAATACGGCCACCTTGTTCCTGTGTCGTAGGAGGCCCTTTCCGCCCTCATGGTCCAGAACTACAACGTAGTCGGTATTTGCCTGAATATTGTTGGTCACCACCTGCGGGCAACGTTCACCGAAGGTCTTGATGATTTCGGCAGTCTGTGGGCGTGCCCCACCGTGCACCTCGCCGCCGAAGCCAGCGCTGGACCCACCACTGTGGCCGCTCATTTCCCAGGATGTGCTATCAGTGATGAAAATTCGGGCTTTGTCTTGTGTTGGGGGCGCGTTTTGTTTGTCTTGAGCAACCGTAGTGGAGGCCAAGAAGGATAGAGACGCTAGACATAGTGAGACAGGGATGGGGCTTTTCATCGGAACACTTCCTCCGTATATCGCCCATGGTAGCACCTCCATGACTCCTCGCTGCCTTCTCCCGAGAGTGGAGCGTGCGAAAAGTAACTAGCGGCGGTCGACGGTGTTGTGGCGGATGTCCTGGCCCTGGACGAGGTAGATGACGTCTTCGGCGATGTTGGTGGCGTGGTCGCCGATGCGCTCGAGATTCTTGGCGACGAGGATCAATTCGAACGCGGGAAAAACGACGCTGGAATCGCCCATCATGTAGGTGAGCAATTCCCGGAAAATCTGGTCGCGGTAGTGGTCCACCTGATCGTCGGTGGCAAGGACGCTTTGCGCGAGTTCGACGTCGCGGCGAACGACGGCATTGAGGGCGTTGCGAACCATTTGCTCGACGAGTTCGCTCATGCGCGGGAGATCGACGTAAGGCTTGACGCGCGGGTGGCGGAGGACGCGGAGGGCGCCCTGGGCGATGTTGACGGCTTGATCGCCGATGCGCTCGAGATCGTTATTGATGCGGGAGACGGCCAGGACGAAGCGGAGATCGGTGGCCATAAGCTGGTGCAGGGCGAGAAGCTGCACGACGCGATCGTCGACTTCCATCTGGAGCTCGTTGATGGCGTCTTCTTCTTCGAGGACGCGCTTGGCGAGCTGTTCATCGGTTTCCAAGACAGCGTGAACGGACTGGTGAACGGCGCGCTCCGCGAGGCTGCCCATCCAGAGGAGGCGTTCTTTTAATTCGTTCAGGTCTTTTTCGAAGTGGCGTTCCATGGGTCCTTTCGTTGCGTGCCCTCCGCTGCAAAAAACTAAGAGAGATTTCTCGCTCCGCAAAAGCACGAAAAGCGCGCTCCGCAAAACCGACCGGAGCGCAAAGCGCGCGCTCCGCTCGAAGTGACAATCAAGACAAGTCCTCAGCCGAAGCGGCCGGTGATGTAGGCCTCCGTGCGCGGATCACCGGGAGTGGTGAAGAGCTGCGGCGTGGGGCTGAACTCGATGAGCTGCCCAACGAGCAGGAACGCCGTGAAGTCGCTGACGCGCGCGGCCTGCTGCATATTGTGGGTGACGATAGTGATGGTGCAGATGTCTTTCAACTGCACCAGCAGTTCTTCAATTTTGGCAGTGCTGATGGGATCGAGCGCGGAGCAGGGTTCATCGAGGAGGAGAACTTCGGGCTCGACGGCAAGAGCGCGGGCGATGCACAAGCGCTGTTGCTGGCCGCCGGAGAGCTCGTACGCCGACTTGTGGAGATGGTCTTTGACTTCGTCCCAGAGCGCCGCGTGCCGCAGGCTTTTTTCGACCGCTTCGGAGATGGGAACTTTGGAGCCGTTGATTCGCAGGCCGTAGGCCACGTTGTCGAAGATGGACTTGGGGAAGGGATTAGGGCGCTGAAAGACCATGCCGACGCGGCGGCGAAGCGCGGTAACGTCCTGCGCGAGAATGCTCTGGCCATCGAGAAGGATTTCGCCGCGAAGTTGCGCACCGCGGACGGTCTCGTGCATGCGGTTGAGGGTACGAAGAAGAGTGGACTTGCCACAGCCGGAGGGGCCAATGAGAGAAGTGACCTTATTGGTGGCGATGCCCATGCTGACGTCGAAGAGGGTCTGCTTGGCGCCATAAAAGAAATCGAGTTTGGAAATGGTCATGCGCATGGCGAGGGCTTCCGGCGTCTCTCGCGCCGCCGCGCTGGTCACGATGGGAGGTAAATTCACGGACAAGGCTGGCCTCACAGAAGCTTGCATACGTTAAGACCTCGGGACCGCAATGCCCCGGGAAAGAATCGCCCGAGCAACGATGTTAATGACGAGAATTAAAACAAGCAAGACAAGCCCCGCTGCCCAGGCCTGGCGGTGCCAATCGTCGTAAGGGGCGAGCGCATAGGTGTAGATCATCACCGGCAGGGAAGCCGTGGGATGAGTCCAGCCCGGGCTCCAGAATTGATTGCCAAGAGCGGTAAAGAGGAGCGGAGCAGTTTCACCGGCGACGCGGGCAAAGGCGAGAAGAACAGCGGTGAGAATGCCGCGATACGCGGCTGGCACAATGACGGTGGCGATGGTCTTCCATTTGCTGGCGCCGAGGGCCATGGCCGCTTCGCGCAAAGGGTTCGGAACACCGCGAAGAAATTCTTCCGTGCTGCGCAGGGTGATGGGAATCATCATGAGCCCGAGAGCAAAACCACCGGCAAGCGTGGAGTATTGCCTGAAAGGATGAACGACCAGGCTGTAAGCAAAAATGCCGATGACGATGGAAGGCACACCGTTGAGCAAGTCCGCAGCATAACGGACAACAAAAGCGATGGAGCCGCTACTGAATTCGGCAAGATAGATGGCGCCAAAAAATCCGATAGGAACACCAAAGAGGGTAGCAAGCAGCAGCATCTTGGCGCTGCCGAGGATGGCGTTGGCCATGCCGCCGCCGGTTTCACCAACGGGAACGGGCAATTTGGTGAAGAAATTCCAGTTGACGGAAGTGCCGCCATGAACGGCGAGATATCCAAGGATGAGGAAAAGGACGGAAACAGCGACCATGGCACACACGCCGGTCATGGTCAGCATGAAGCCGCTCACAAATTTGCGCCAGCGAAGACGAGGGCTCATACGTGCCCCATTCCGCTGCCGCGCTTGGAAGTGGCGACAATCAGCAAGCGCGCAAAGCCGTTGAGGATGAAGGTGAGGATGAAAAGCACCAGGCCAAGCTCGATCAGGGATTGCGTATGGAGTTGACCGGTTGCTTCGGTGAATTCATTGGCGATCACGGCGGCGATGGAATATCCGGGAGAGAGCAGAGAAGAGCTGATCATAGGCGTATTGCCGACAACCATGGTGACGGCCATCGTTTCGCCGAGGGCCCGAGCCAGGGCCAGGAAAATAGAACCAAAAATGCCCGCGCGGGCAAAAGGAACGACCACTTTCCATGTGGATTCCCAGCGCGTGGCCCCGAGAGAGAGTGCGGCTTCGCGCTGGTCGCGCGGGACGGAGAGAAGCACCTCGCGAGAGACGGAAATGATATAGGGGATGACCATGATGGCGAGGACGACGCCGGCGGTTAGAAAGCCGACGCCGTAGGCCGGACCTTGAAATAGCGGAAGGAAGCCCAAGGAAAGTTTGAGGGCTGGCTGAACGTATTGGCGCATCAAGGGAACGACGATGAAGATGCCGAGGACGCCGTAAATGACGCTGGGGACGGCAGCGAGAAGATCAATGAAGAATTCGAGCGTGTCGGAGACTCTTGCAGGGGCCAGCTCGGCAAGAAAAATGGCGGCGCCGATGCCCAGGGGCACGGCGATCAACAGAGCTATCGCGGCGGTGACGAGCGTCCCGTAAATGAAAGGCAGAGCGCCGAACTGTTCGAAGATGGGATCCCAGACCGAGGTGCGAAAGAAATTGAAGCCGAACTTGTGGCGGGAGAGAACGGAACCTTGCCACAATTCGAAAACAAGAAGCACAGTAATGAGAACGACGGACGCGGCGAACAAAAAGGTGAACATGCGGGCGATTTCATCGCCTTCGCGCAACCGAGAGAGAAACGAGCGCGAGCCTGCGACGGGACCCGCGCTCGGAACGATGGTGGTCGTTGTGGCCACGTTACTGGACGTTGTTCAGGGCCTTCAGTTCCTTTGCTACGACTTCTTTCGGAAGCTTGGCATAGGATAGGGCCTCTGTGTAGTTCTGGCCGTCCGCGAGCATCCACTTCACGAAGCCCTTGATGGCGTCGCGCTTGGTGGCGTCGGAGAACTTAGCAGGAACGAGCAGCCAGGTAAAGCTGGAGATGGGGTAGGCCGTCTTGCCGGGAGCGTCCGTAATGGAAACGCGGAAATCGTCGGGCATGTTCTTCGCCGCGCCAGCCGCCGCGGCAGTGACGCTCGCGAGGTCGGCCTTGATGAAAGCGCCCGCAGAGTTTCTCACCCGGCCATAAGGCATGTGGTTCTGGATCGCGTAGATCAATTCGACATAGCCGAAAGAATTTGGCGTGTTCTTGATTGTGCCCGCAACACTCTCATTGCCCTTGGCGCCCAGACCCACAGGCCAATTGACCGACGCACCCTTGCCGACTTTAGTTTTCCACTCCTCGCTGACCTTTGAAAGATAGTCGGTCCAAATGTAGGTCGTGCCGCTGCCTTCGGAGCGATGCACCACGACGATCTCGTTTGCAGGGAGGTTTACTCCTTTGTTCGGGCCGGCAATCGCGGGATCATTCCATTTCGTAATCTTGCCCAAGAATACGCCTGCGATCGCTTCCGGGGTGAAATTCAGCTCTGAAGTGACGCCGGGAATGTTATAAGCCGGTACGTCAGCGCCCAACACGGTAGGAAAATGCAAGATTCCGAAACCGTGCTTGTCCTGGTAGGCCTTGAGTTGGTCATCGTTCATGGGGCCATCGGTGGCGCCAAAATCCACGGTGCCCTCGGTGACTTGCTTGATGCCGCCGCCAGAGCCGATCGATTGATAGTTGATCTCGAGATTTGAGTTCTTCTTGTGGTACTCGTCAAACCATTTGGAGTACATAGGGTAGGGGAAGGTGGCGCCGGCGCCGGTGATCGAGAGCGCACTATCCGCCCACAGAACGCCAGCGACACCGAGAACCACTAAGAGCATTCCTGCGATTCGCTTCATGGTTCATCTCCGTCTGAAAATGATTGTTTTCCCAGAGGTAGCAAGTATGCGGAGCGATTGTTACGGCATTGTTACAACGGGTTGATTGTTGCTTGAATCGGGGAATTGTCGCGGTCAGCAAGCTTCTAAAGTTCTTCACATGAGAGATTTAGGAACCGTGCGGGGATCGCGAAATAAAAAAGGGCAGCTCGGTGACGAGCTGCCCTTTTTCCGTCCCCAGGGGAGGGACGAGCCGCACATTGCCTGGCCTGGACTACGGCAGGTAGTAGCGGAAAGAGGTCCAGACCATGTTGTCGACGGCGTGCGGACGAACACTGGGCCCTGCCACGCCAGTGGCGGAATTGAAGTTGTTACCGGACCAGCCGTACTTGGTGATGTAGGAGTAAGTCAGCCCCCATTGCACGCGGCCCTTAGGTCCGTTGTAGATCTTATGCCAGAAGCCAAGGGTTCCTTCGACGATATGGTGAATGTCGCCGGCGCAGCCGGCAAGGCCACCGGGGGCTGTTGGCGCAGAGGGCTGGCCTATGCCAGTTCCGGATGGAACGGGGAAAGTTTCGGTACTGCAGCCTGAGTTGTTGAACAAGGCATTGCCGTAGCCTACGGGGACTGGATTGCCGGCGGCATTGGTAAAGTTATAGGCGGTGCGAGCAGCGTATTCACCGCCGAAGTAGGAGAAGATATCGAACTTGGGATTGGCGTGAGCTTCTAGAGTCCCCAACCAAGCGTAGGAATGAATGGGAACGAGTGTGCCATCGGGCCGGGCGGTCAGGTCCGCTAATTGAGCGGAACTGTAGCGACCGATTCCGTCGCCGCCTTGGGCGTGCAGCGCGAGATCCAGTTTTTTGGCGAAGAGGGGGAAACGAGCAGTCGCGCCAGCCCCGCCTCCCATTCTCGAATCGTTGATTGCGCCGGTAACGGAATTGGTGGCAGCGCAACCGGCTGGAAGAGCGATACTGAGGGCACCGCAAGGATAAAGGCGGTTCCGGAAACTGCTCAGGATGCCTACTATTTCATAATGGCCCCAACCCGGATCCGCAGCAATCTTAAAGAGGAAGTCGGGCGCTCGATTTAGGCTATAGCCGCTGGTGTCGACAAAGTTGTAGAGCCCCCCGCCCGCGCCGGGCGCATTGATGAAGAAGTTGTTGGGGAAGCCACGACCGCCGATGGTGGTCTGTGGCCCCTCGATGGAGAAGCCGACGGCGAACTTGTCCCAATTCTGAGCGACGCGGAATTGGTAGGCGCGCTGCCAAGCCCAGCCGACGATATACTGCGGATCGACCATCAGGGGAAAGGCTTCCTGGCGATTCTCAATGCCCTTCTTGCTCTCTGTGACCAAGCTCCACATCTGTCCGCCGGAAATATAGAGTCCGCTATCGAACTTCACGCTAGCCCACAACTGCCGCTGGCGAAAGACATAGCTGTTGCTCTGGCGGTTGTTGGAGGTCACGCCGGTGCCGAGGAAATCGCCCTCGTAATAGGCGCTCACTTTGGCGCTGGCAACTTTGCTCTCAGCTAAGAGCGTGAGACGCGACTGCCGTGCCGTGAAGTTGTTCTCCGTCACTTTTCCAATCGCCTGGCCAGGGTACGGGATACCCGTAAACGGCGTATTGATGTCGGCGCTCGTAGCGCGAGTGCGGGTAACGGTAGCCGCCTCAATCCATCCGCCAGGAGTGATGCTGACACCCTTGTACTTGATCGTGGACGGGCCGGTTTCTTCGGCCTTTTGGGCGGCGGCCTGCTCCGTGGCCACGGTGGTCTTGAGGGCTTCGTTGCTGGCCTTCAAGTCGCTGATCGTGGAGTTGAGGGAAATGGCGGTGGACTTCACCTCGGCGGTCGTGTTCACCGCTTCGATAGCCTTGGTGCCGGCATCCGCCGCACGAGCGTTGGCGGCCGCCGCAGCTTCGCGCGCTTCGTCAATCTGACGGTCGCGCTTGGCGAGTTCCTCCTTCAGCAGCTGGAGCTGCTCCTGCTGGGACTGCAGGGTCTGACGAAGCTCTTCCAGCTGTGCCGCGATGGCTGCATTGGAGTTCTCAGCCTTGCTGGCCGCTTTGGGCTTCGCCGGTGGAGCCCCCTTGGCAGGTTGTGCGTCGGCGTCTTTCGGAGTATCGGCAAAAGCAGTTCCGGAAACGAGGAACAACGATAGTGTAAGAGCTGCTAGTTTTTTCATTTCCTCTCTCTTTGGAGCAAAATTCGACCTGGGTACCGAAACGAATGCGTACCACCCCGCGCCAGAAGGTAAAGGCCCCGTCTTACAACTACGTCAACTGAATGTGAATATCCTGCAACAATCGCTGGGAATTCACGGGAAACCATTGACGTATCAGAGGTTGCGAAACTCTCGGAATGTTAACAGCAACACGCAGAGATCGAGACGAGCCGAAAAAAAGATGTCGCATCTCGGCCGCTGGCGGGTTGTAAGACAAACCAAGTCATCCGCAATCTCCAAAGAGCGGCTTCCCCTCTGCACCGCGAGGAAGGACCTATTTCGGTGAGGAAATCGTATAGGCGAGAACGATTGGGGTCAAGCTGTACATTCCGCATGCAGCAGATTTGTTTTTTCCATAGGTGTTCGTCCGGGACATTTCTTGACAAGGGACACCTCTGGGCGGTTATGTAGAGGGCGTTTTAGGGCCCTTCACGTCTAGATAATCAGACTCGCACTCCATCGCGAGTTTCAGGGGGATAGTCCAGATGAGAATGAAACCATTTCGTTTCGTAATGTTCCTGCTGGTGTGTTCGTTCACTATCGCAGGATGGTGCCAAAACGGGCTTGCGCAACAGCGGCCGGACAATACGCCTAGCGTGAATCCGCTGGTTCGCTTGCTCCAAGTCAAAGGCATTCTGACGGAAGAGGAAGTGGCGCGGATTAATCAAGCGTCATCTCCGGTCGATGCCGACCAACAGCTTGCGAAGTTATTGCTGATAAAGGGGGTCATCACCCAGGCTGACTACGACCATACGTTTGGTGTGGCAACCGTGATCAGCGCTTCCACTGCGACGGCATCCACCGCAAGTGTGATTCCAGCCGTCTATCGCGTGCCAGCAAACAGCGGGGCCGGCATCGGACTCACTACTAATGCGCCGGGCATTCCGACACCGCAGGGCACCGCGGCCGCACCGGCGGTAATACCCGCGATTACGCCGACTCGCGTGTTTCCCGTTGGCGGCCTCCCGCGGGAGGGGCTCAAGCCTGCGTTCAGTATCGGGACGTTACGAGTCACGCCGTACGGTTTCATCAAGGCCACATTCGTTCATGACAGCTCCTCGCCGGGCGGCGACGATTTTCCGCTTCCGGGGTTCTTGACAGATACCGGACCCGAAGGGTCGCCGGAATTTCACATTAAGGCGCGCTCCTCGCGGTTCGGTGCCAACTTCGAATGGCTGGATCCCTCGCCAAATCTCACCGTGACGGGAAAGATCGAGGCTGATTTTGAGGGGAATTTCAGCCGCGCCGACAACAGGAACCTGTCGTCGATTCGCTCGAGCATGCCCTCGATTCGATTGGCGTATGTGCGCCTGGACTACAAAGCTGGGGAGAAAGATACCTTCTCGACGGTCCTCGGCCAGGACTGGACGCCGTTCTCTTCCTCGACGCTTCCCAACCTGCTGGAGACGACGATACTGGGTGGCGGCTACGGGACATTGTGGGAACGTGATCCGCAGGTCCGCGTCGGATGGACGCATGACTTCGGCGGGTTCAAGCTAATGCCAGAAGTTGCCGCCGTGCTGCCAGCTTCCGGCGACGTGCCAGGCGCTAACAACCTTGCCAACCAACTCGGATTCGGCGAACGACAGGGACCCGATTCTTCTAGGCCCACCGTGGAAGGCCGGATTGCGGCGCAATTCCAACTTGACCATGCTCCAGGCGTGGCTCCGGCGCAGATCATCTTTAGCGGCGAACAGGGAGAGCGGAAGGCGATTGTGTTACCCTCGGCGTTCGCAGTCGGCTCACCGCTTAGGACAGCATTTCCACAGGGCGCGACCGTGACGAGCAACACGGACGGCTGGACCGGGGAGCTCCAGTTGCCCACGCGCTATTTCACTTTGCTTGGGAAGTACTACACCGGAAGCGATCTGCGGTGGTTCTTTGGTGGCCAGTTCTTTTCGAACTACAACGACACGGCTGGCCTCACCCCCGGCAGTGCAGTCTCCGTAGCCTCGATCGACGGCGCTTCCACCGTTGTTTTTGGCACGAACGCGAGCGGTGCATTCGTGGTCGCACCGCAGCGCCCCGTCCGCGCAGCTGGAGGATTCGTCAACCTCGGAATCCCGCTCTCGCGGATCTTCGGGGCCGATCCACAAGGCCGGAACATGGGCTGGTCGCTCTATATGCACTACGGAGTAGACT
>MNEA01000125.1 GCA_001917435.1 Acidobacteria bacterium 13_2_20CM_2_57_6 | reverse complement strand
CGTGACTCTTTGATTTCAGCTGCCACGAGCACGAAGCCGCAAAAAGTGATTGTGGTGGGAGCTGGCCTCGCAGGACTCATCGCTGCTTTTGAGCTGATGCAGAGCGGACATGATGTGACTCTCCTCGAAGCGCGAATGCGCCCCGGGGGCCGAATTCACACAATGCGGGATCAATTTTCTGATGGTTTATACGCCGAAGCTGGTGCCTATGACTTCACTGATGCGTATGTATTGCTCCAGCGCTACATCCGACTGTTCAACCTGCCCGTTCAAGAAGGTGGGGCTGCGGAAAGGACAGTCACTGCCAACGATGTTTTCTACCTTCAAGGTAAGCGCTACGTGGTCAAGGCGGGAACAACACCAGAGTGGCCCTATGAACTCACTGCGGAAGAGCGAAAACTAGGAATTCAAGGTTTGTGGGAGAAGCATGTAATTGCTGCGGGCGCAAAACTGCGGGACCCGTTTGCTCAGGATTGGCCGGATTTGGCTGCCCGAAGTCTCGACCAAGTCACTGTTAATCAGCTTCTGCGGAAGCAGGGCGCAAGCCAAGCGGTGCTTTCGCTGCTCCGTATGAGTTTTCTCGGAGAAGACTTTGAATATGTCTCCGGACTGCAAGACATAATTTGGAACCAATTCATAGAGAAGGGGACGAATTGGCGAAAGCTGCGCGGCGGGAACGACCAACTGCCCAAAGCATTCGCAGCAAGGCTAGGGAAGCGCATCCATTACGGAGCCGCTGTAACCAAACTGACCCAGAACAAGGAAAACGTCAGACTTGCGGTGTCCCGCGCCGGGACGCTTGAGCAGGTTGAAGCCGATCGGGTAGTCCTAGCAATTCCTTTCTCAGTGCTGCGCGACATTGAACTGGATGAATCATTCTCTCCTCAAAAGCGGCAAGTAATTTCGAACCTTCGATACGCTCCTATAACGCGAGTCTACCTTCAGTCCAGGAGCCGTTTCTGGCTTGACCAGAAGCTTAGTGGATATGCGAATACAGACTTGCCGATTCGAACAGTCTGGGATTTCACCGATACGCAGCCGGGAATGCGCGCAATTCTGGGGACTGAAACTTCAGGCCCAAATGCACAGCTTGCTGGAGCTATGAAGCCGGATGAACGGCTTCGCTGGGCACTAGAAAATGTCTGCAAAGTGTTTCCCGAGATGGCTCAGAACTTTGACGGCGGTACGTCGATCGTTTGGGAACAGGAACCTTGGTCAAAGGGAGCATATGCCTATTTCGCGCCGGGTGAGATGACGGCATTTTTTCCGCATGTTGCGACCGTCGAGGGACGCGTTCATTTTGCAGGGGAACACACATCCACTCTCCTTTTCATGGAAGGTGCGGCACAATCTGGCGTGCGAGTCGCCAAGGAGATTAATGCCGCGGGATGAGAGCAGGGCAGCCCAAATTGGTGAAAAATCGCGATTACACTCATTGACCGGGCGAGTTGTCCGCAAACGCGGAAATCCAGAAACGGCTTCAGGCAAGTTGGCCGGATTGGTAACGGGAAGTCGGCTAGTGTTTACCGATGAGGCGGCGCTTAGGCAATGTCGTTCCGGGTGGATGACGAGGTACCGGAAGCTATCCGGGTAGTGAACTTAGTCCGAGCGTGCCGCGGTAGGAACTGTTTGGCACGCTCGAGGTCGTTTTTGAAAGATGGTGGACGAGAGGGGATTCGAACCCCCGGCCTCCTCATTGCGAACGAGGAATCACTAAAGCTAAGACGCGTCGCTACAATCAGTTAGCTTTTTGAAAGGGCCGTGAACTGCCCAACTCGCCCAACCGCCTCTTCTCTCCCGTTGTGGGTTGCCGAACCTTTTGGAAGTCTTTGTCTGTTTGGACTGATCCGTGAACGAGCTTTCGGCTGGTGGAATCGCACAAGCACTGGACTGGTAGGGCGATGGTCGCGGGTTCGATCCGCATTGCCTGTGGAAGCTTTCTCTTTGCTTTCAGTGCGTTACGAAATTCCTGAAGGGCACTAAGGGGGCACTAAGCCACGCTCAAACTCAATCGCGTAGAGTCCAGATGTCCGGTAAGCGCCACCCGGAAGTAATCCAACCTGGGTAAGGTGTTCCATTCGGGCGAGTATGATGCATTGTGTCGTGCATACTCTTACCGATGAGATCGACTGGGTCCTTGTACCGTAGCAATCGCAGGGGCGCAGAATTGCAGAACGTGTAGTTACCCAACATGTCTGACGCACAGATCGCCTCTCCCGTGGACTCTAGCAAGAGTTTTCCGAGTTCTGCCTTGTCAACGAAAGCCTCGGCTGGGCTGCATCTGCTACGTTTGCTTACCATTAGGGCCCCTCTCGGCTCTCAATCTGTCGGCTGGGAGCTGGGTATACCTTCTGAGCTTGCGGTAAAGCGTGGTTTTGCCGATGCCTAACAGGCGTGCGGCGCTGAGTTTATTTCCTCCGGTTTCCAGCAGAGTATTTGCGATGGCGCGTCGCTCGAGTTCCTCCAGAGGGACGAGCTCGTTCCTATCAGGAGCATTCCGGGCCGATGTACCGTAAGGAACCGAAGCCAAGTCATCTGCCGTGAGCACACTGCCAGAGCTTAAGACCAAAGCACATTCGATAGCGTTTTCCAATTCGCGGACATTGCCAGGCCAATCGTAGGCCATCAATCTTCGCAGCGCGCCATCTGAGATCGTGCGGACAGACTGCAGCGGGTCGGACAATTTTTCAAGGAAATGGGAGACCAGTAGGGGGATATCGACCTTGCGTTCGCATAGCGGCGGCAGCCTGATTTGCACAACGTTCAATCGGAAATAGAGATCCTGGCGAAACGTCCCCCCCCGGACTCCCGCCTCGAGGTCTCGATTCGTTGCGGCGATAACCCGCACGTCAATCTGAATTCGTTCCGTGGAGCCGACAGGCCTTATTTCTTTTTCTTGCAGAGCTCGTAAGAATTTGGCCTGCAAGAACGTGGGGAGCTCGCCGATCTCATCGAGAAAGATCGTTCCTTCATGAGCGGTCTGAAGCAGACCCTGCCTCGAGCAGTCTGCACCTGTGAAGGCACCCTTGACATGTCCGAACAGCTCGGACTCCACCAAAGTTGGAGTCAATGCTGAACAATCAACAGTTACAAGCGCCTTCTCACATCGCAATCCCCCGAAGTGTATGGCTCGTGCCACCAGTTCTTTTCCTGTTCCGGTATCTCCAATGAGCAGAGCCGGGGAAGTGCTCCGGCTGACCCTTCCGATCAGATCGTTGAGAAGGTGCATCGGAGCGGACTGACCGATAAGCCCGCCAACGTCAGCTTGGCAGGGCAACGCCGCGCGAGAGAGGTTCGCTTGGTTTCCCATCGTTTCTAGGTCACCGCCGAGGATGTGAATGCCCCCGGCGTCGTTCCAGTAACTCACCTCGGCTAAAAAGTGCCAAGCACAGACGATTTATCTGCACCTCATACCGCACCCGGCCTTCACAACTGATGTAACCAAATGAGGGTGCACCTGTTGCCGACACTGGAGACCAGCAGTCCGTTTGGCCTCCGGTACGGCCCAGTAACCTGGATACACTGAAATCCCGCAAAGTCTTGACAGCTGCCAGAGAGTTCCTTCCGTCGCTTTGCATTGCGAAAGGGTCTCATTTCGCCTCCCCACGGGGTTTGGAGTGGCGAGTATGGCTTTAGATCAGGTCGATAACTATAAGGTGGATACCTAGTTGTGTCGTAAGATATACTAAAAAGGCCTCGATTAGTTGCAGCGGAATAACCTCAGCGCAAGCGGACACGTAAAGTCTTCTATTTTCGTTCGTTAGGTAGTTTACTCGATTGCCATAGTCAAGCTTTGAAATAAGGTTGCTGTCTTCTCCATTCAGCGAACTACCCGACTCGGCGAAATACCCGACCCTCGCCGCCCTCTCAGAAATCGGGATGTGCCATGAAAACAGAAAGAGCCCTTGCTAGACTCGCCTCAAATCATCTCGACGAAGTGGCCCTGGCGGAACTATATCGAAACGATAAGGAGAAGATCGACGGAATCGTTAGTCAGTGGTTTGGGAAAGGAACAATTGCGACCGACGCTTTGAGTCGGGTGTTGGTTAGCATTGCTAAAAACGCAGTACACTTTTGTCTGCAGTTCCATAAGCCGGAAGACTTCATACTAGGACATGCTATTCAAGAGTGCCAGCGTCTATACTCCTTGCGGGGCTCATCGAGACTGTGCGAAAGAATCAGTCAAGAAGCCACTTTTGCAACCTTCAGATCCGGTTTGGCACGCCCGTCAACGCCAATCCGGTGACAGGACTTCACGTATCTTTCGCGCCAACGCGTCCATCGCGAAGGGCTTCTGAACGAAAGATGCGCGCCATTTGCTGCTATCGTCGGGGGCAGCCGAATATTCCGAATAGCCCGACAAATACACTACTTTTAGTGCCGGGCGCACGGTAATCAATCGTTCAGCCAACTTCCACCCTCCCATTTTCGGCATCACCACATCCGTCATTAACAAGTGAATTGGCCCGTCGTGATGTTCGGCAACGTGCAAAGCTTCGATGCCATTCCTGGTCTCCAGCACGGTGTAGCCGTTCTTGCGAAGAAACTCCCCCACAAGTTCTCGAAGATCGTCCTCATCTTCCGCAAGCAAGATCGTTTCTGTTCCATGAACGGCTCCGTCCGTATTCTTCGTCGGCTCAGCTAACTCGACAGGTTTGTCCACGCGCGGTAAGTAGATTTTAAACGCCGTGCCAAGTCCGGGTTCGCTGTATACCCAAATGAACCCGCCGCTTTGCTTTACGATTCCATAGACAGTCGCTAGCCCGAGGCCCGTCCCTTTTCCTTGTTCCTTGGTTGTGAAGAAGGGCTCAAAGATGTGACTCTGGGTCTCAAGGTCCATCCCATGGCCTGTATCATTCACGGCAAGCATGACGTATTCCCCGGGCGACGCTGGCGGGTGTCGGCGGGAATATTCGTCACCCATGGTGAAATTCCTGGTTTCGATGACGAGTTTTCCGCCGTTCGGCATCGCGTCTCGAGCATTGACCGCCAAGTTCAGGATGACCTGCTCGATCTGACCAGGGTCGGCCTTCACCAACCCTAGCGCCTTACCCGGGGCAAAGACCAATTCGATGTCTTCACTGATCAGCCGGGGCAACATCTTGCCAAGGTCTTCTATTACAGCATTCAGATCGAGCACTTTGGGTTGCAGCACTTGCATCCGGCTGAAAGCCAAAAGCTGGCGCGTCAATGAAGCAGCTCGGTCCGCGGCTTTGCGCAGCTGTTCGACGCTTCGTCTCTGGAGTCCTCCCTGTTCGACAAGACCTAGAAGGATATCGCCATTACCCTTGATGACCGTGAGAAGATTGTTGAAGTCGTGTGCGATCCCACCCGCGAGACGGCCCACAGCTTCCATCTTCTGCGCTTGTCGGAACTGCTTCTCTAATTCTCGCCATTCGGTCAGGTTTTCGATAATCCCCTCGGTCCCAACCAAGTCGCCGGATTCATCGTACAGAAATCGTCCATTAATGCGGACGGCTATCGGTTTGCCATCCTTCCGCTTCCACTCGATCTCAGCTCCCCTTATCCGTCCTGTCTCGCGGCTAAGCTCGATCAACTGCGTCCGATCGTCTGGACTGTGATAGACGCCAGTAGCCAAGTTCACCGCCATGAGTTCTTCCTTCGAAGGATAACCCAGCATGCTCACGAGCGCCGGGTTGACGTCGATGAATCTGCCGTCCCATGTCGCGTGGTAGACACCATAGGGGGTATTTTCAAGCAGCTCGCGATAACGTGCTTCGGATCTACGCAACGCCTCTTCGACGCGTTTGCGCCCGGTGATGTCCGTGACGATGCCTCCGATCGCGTATATTTTTGCCCCGGCGTCAAACAGTGGAAACTTTTGAACAATGCTTGTGTGCGGACCATCCTCCTGGAGCGCGATTTCCTCGAATTCCATTTTGACGCCGCCATTAATCACCTGAAGGTCGTTGGCTCGAAATGCAGCCGCCTGCATCGGCGGAAATACTTCATCGTCCCTCCGACCTTCGATTTGTTCCTGGCTGACGCTGAGAGCTCTTTCGAATTCCCGGTTTACGACCAGGTAGCGACCCTCCACATCCTTTAGAAAAATCAGGTTCGGGCTGTTATCTAGAATCGCGCGGACCCGTTTCTCACTTTCACGCAACGCCTCCTCGGCGCGCTTGCCCTCGGTAATGTGCTGAATTTGCGAGAAGAAGAAGAGACCCTTGTTGTCACTGCCGCAGACTAGCGACACACTCAATAAGACCCAGACGACTTGCCCGGCCTTATGCAAATATCGCTTCTCCATTTGGTACGAGCGAATCTTTTGGTTCAACATTTGCTGCACATAGTTGAGATCGCCATCCAGATCCTCCGGATGCGTGATCGTCTGGAAGTCGGTAACAAGCAGTTCCTGCTCGGAATAGCCTACGATTTTGCATAGCGCAGGATTGACGCGAAGCCAGCGACCATCGAGGCCAACGAGTGCCATTCCGATCGCGGCCTGATCGAAGGCTTTCCGAAAGCCAGCCTGCCATCCCCGCGGCATGCGCTGTGAAAGCTTACGCTCCTGCGCCTCGTGCGCAGGTGGGTTGCGGTCAGTGCTTTTTCCAAGTCTTCCGCTGGAGGAAGGTCTCCGTCGTGGGCGAACTTTTTCTTTCAAAGGGTCCTTCATCGACGAAAGAGTCCTAACTAATGCTACAGGATGCCCGTTCCAAGCGAAAATGTGCCTTTCTGATCTGGTATGAAAAGGTAAACCTTATTATTCAAAGGCAGACAATTGTGATTTTTTGACCAAAGAGCAGCCGCTCGCTGGGTATCGGGATGGCAGAGCGCGTAATACGCGATTCATTTGACATCACAGGTAGGAAAGTGAACAGCTCGAACCAGACCTGCCAGAAAACGCTATCCTTCCTCAAACCATGCAGACTCCAAAAAAGAAGGGCGTCCCATCACAGTGGGGTCATCCATCCCAGCGCCCCTTTCAGGGCCAGCAAGGAAGGTGAAGCAACGCCCCTTCAAGCAATCTCTTTATACATACTCACCGCTAGACGTGTCAACAAATAGATTATCAATAGAATTCTAACAAATATATATTAATCATATTGATATTCCATTCCGATTCTTTTACAACGCTGTTAGCAAGGAGACCCGCGTGCCCCCTCTCGCGACACCAGTAGATTTCCTTCTTCTTGTAGCGTGCCTCCGTAAGAATAAGAATAATTCCCGCAGTTATATAAAGCAATTGACAATATTCAGTAAAATATATATAACTCTGGAATTTCCGCATCCTTCCACGAAGGAGCGCTCTTTCATGAACAACTGCATTGAAAAATTCAAGAACAAAGTCATACGACCAGCGTTCATCGCTCTTCTTGTTGCTCTAACCTTTGCAGCCATAGAAATTGTCGCCGCCGAACGCAACTTCTCGGTCCCATTGGATCGGCTGAAAGCGTGGTCCGAGACCGTTACGACCTCTCTCAACGTCGAAATTCTAGGCCACTCCAAGGTACACACCGCCGCCAGCGACTGCGAAATGCATTTGGGGGCTAAAATGCCCGGTTACAAAGGGGATCCTCCAGGTTGGGTGCTCGAACCGATGAACCTCTGTCTCGAACCACTTCCCGGGAAGAGTACGCCGAGCAAGAAAGACTGGGAATCCTTCGGCGACGATTTAAAGGGTGCAAAAATCAGGGTGGAGGGCGTTCCCCGCATTTGGCCGGAGCATCTGGTCGGCGGTGGCGATTCTAACCCGAACCACGCACTTGAGCTTCATCCCCTGACTCGCCTGCAGCATGGTTCGCATGTTTACGAGTTCTCGGACTTTATCTACGCGCCTCAAGGACTGGAAGGAATAAGCGAAAAAACCATTCGTTCCACCCTCACTGATATCGACGTGAGCGTTATGGAAAAAGACGGAGATGTTGAGATTGCATTCGACGCCGGGAACATCGGCAACTTTGCCGTCGTCGACTTGTCCTTTGACACTTCGTCGATTAAGCAAATGGACGGGGGCTTTCGCATGGATGGCCAAGTTGTCTTCGGTCGCAAGGACGGCGCTCGGGTCAGCCTTGTGACTATCGCCGGCAGCGAGTTCGGTAAGACCGTCGGCAAGCTTAAGCAGGGTAAGGCTAAGAAGAACACTCTTGAGGCCCTGGTTCTCTTTAGCCTCGACCCAGTTGCGCTCTATCAGGCCGCGAAGGATAGCCATGGGAAGGAAGTAGCCGTTCAAAACCCAATCCAACTCATCGTCTACGGACAGACAGATTCTGAAAGATAGAGCTGCGGACATTTCCGTATTTCGGTTCCGAAACAAAGGAAGAGAGAAATGGGCACTGCCAGCCTCAGGTGGACTGTAATTTTAGTCATCATCATGATTTTTCCGGTCGCTTATTGGTTAAAGCCACAGAACGTTCAATTCTGGGAATTCAAACAGGAAGATGTCGTCCGCCTCTTCACCCAGCTCATTCTCGTCGCACTAATCATCGAGCGCGCCTTGGAAGTCATTCTCACACCTTGGCGCGGTCCAGAAGCGGAACGCATGACGGCCGAATTGCAGCATCACGATCAACTTGCGAAATCGGGCAACCCGACCGCTCAAGATAATCTTCAAAAATCGAAACTAGATTTGACCGATTTCAAATGTAAAACGCAAAATCTCGCCTTCAAGGTTTCCTTTGTGCTCGGGATAATAGTGGCCTCGTTCGGCATTCGCACCCTCGCCCCATTGGTCGAGCCCAACGCGTTCGGGAAACTGCCTCACCTCCAGCAGGTCGGCTTCGCTGCTTTGGATGTGTTACTGACTGGCGCGCTCCTCAGCGGCGGAGCCGACGGCTTGCATCAAGTATTGTCCCTATTCCTCGACTATGTCGGCAAGACGCGCGACCGAGTCCAGGCTGCGGGTTAACTTATGACCTTCTCGGATTCAAGTTTGCGGCTGTCTCAAAAAGCGGGGCAGGTCAAACGATAGTTATCTTGCCCCATCTACATGATGCCCGTGCCCTCTCAGAAGGACAGTGTGGCAAACCGTTTCCCGTACTACCGCGCCAGATACTATGACCCGCAGACTGCAAAGGTTTATCACGCACCATCCCAACGGCTAGCACAAAAGGCCAATAGAATGGGACGCCGCAAAAGTCCTGGTAAATGCGCTTATTATTGACTGGTCTGTCCAACTTCCTGGTGGCTACGCGAAAGCTATCACCGATTTTTGTTCGTCTAGGCTTCTGAATTGAGCCGTCCCGATCACGCGCAGTGGGACAAAATCTCGACCGAAATGTTGAAGTAAACATTTTTCGAAAAATAAGGTTTGTGCCGCCTCACTGCAGATTTCTTAGGGGCAATAAGGGGGCACTAAGAATTCCGGTCCTTTCCTTTCAATACCTTAGAAGGCCAGGCTGCACCGCAAAACTCCTTTGTTTCCAATACAGCAGTAGTTTCGATCCGCATTGCCTCTCGCAGCTTTTGCTTTCTTTTCAATGCGTTACGGAATTTCTGAAGGGCACTAAGGGGGCACTAAGCCGGTTCGATGACACCTGTTCGTTGTACTCCGTATCAGCGACTGTTTGTGCGATCACGTCAGACTGCGACCGTCCCGTCCCAGCCGCCGTATCCTCGTATTACAATTGTGTGAATGTCACGCCGGAATTACAGCCAAAGTGTTTGCTTGACTCTTCTCTTCTTCCCGATCTTCGCCGCATTGCTTATTCCCGGAGCGTTGGCACAAGCAGCTTCACCCACGCACACCGACGACGTGAAACAAAGTACCGCAGGAAATGAAACTCAGGAAAATCAGTCGCCTGTAGTTCGCCAATTCGTTGTGCCCGACATGGAAAAGATTTTTTTCTGCTTAGCGCAAGCTCTTCGGTTTGGGACTGCAGGCTGATTCGTCGACCGGCGAAAGATGCTCGCAGAAAAAGTGAACTGTGCCTTGGTCGGGTTACAAGGAGAGGCGCTTGGTCATCAGAAAATAGCTCTGGAGTCTACGCTGCGACTGCATAACGATGGTGCAGCCCGCCGAGTCGCGACAGGGATTGAATCTGGCCTCCACGCGCACCGCGGATTTCTGTAGGCCGACCTGCTGGCGTGTCCTTCGAGAGCCCAAGATGCGTCCGGTCCTGGTGATAGTAGTGCAGGTACGCAGACATCAGCCGTTTGAGATGCCGCTCATTCAGGATAATCACGTGGTCCAGCAAGTCGCGTCGGGAACTTCCCACCCAGCGCTCAGCGACACCGTTCTGCCACGGACTGCGAAAGGCCGTGCGAATTGGCTCGCTCCCCATGTCCCGCACAGCCGAAACGACATCGGCGCCAAACTTTGCGTCTCGATCGAATAGCAAGAATCTGTGTGGCTGTTTGTAGGCCCATGCTTCTCGCAGTTGCTGCACAATCCAAAGAGCATCGGGATTTCGCGTCACATTGAAGTGCAGGATCTTACGCCGGTCGTGGCCGATGACGAAAAAGCAGTACAGCACACCAAAAAGTGAGCGTTGGGACGGTGAAAAAGTCCATCGCAGCAATAGCCTCGCGATGGTTGCTGAGGAACGTCAGCCATCGCTTCATTGGGTCCGGATTTCTCGGGGCTCGGCAGATCCATCGCGAGACACTCCTTTCCGAGAAATCGAAACCCAGCTTGAGCAGCTCGCCATGAATGCGCGGCGCTCCCCAAGTTGGATTCTCAGCCACCATACGGAAGATCAAGGCGCGAACCTCTTTGCTGACACGCTTCCGTCCTCCTACCTGGCGGATTCTGGTGACCCACGTCCAATACAAACGAAATCCCGCTCGGTGCCAGTTCACGACGGTTCTAGGAGTGACCAAGACGAGAGGCTGTCTCCACGCGGACCAGCACATTCTCAACGCAACCCAGAACAGTTTGTGTAGGGCAGTCCATCGACGTCGAGGTCGTTGCGCGTGCAGTGCCAGCAATTGCCGACGGAGAGCCATGTTTTCGAGGACGAGGTCCGCCCGGCAACTGAGCCAACTGACCAACCAGCCGAGGAAATGCCGGAGCGACACGATCATGGCAAGAATTTTAGCGGAAAAGACCGAATCAAGCTGTACTCCAAGTCATTGATTTCGCAGGTGTACGACCTTTTGGCGAGGCACAGCGCCAAGTCTGAAGGCAGGCTCAATACTATTCTGCAGGCTCCGCGCCAGGGGTGCAACGAGGTTCTGACCCCTTAGTGGACGACGGTTTCTCTTATGCCCATCTGAAGTAAATGCGCAAATTGTGCGGCTGCCAGGGGCCGGCTGAAAAGGTAGCCTTGTCCTTCCGCACAGAGCTGGGTTTGAAGGTAGGTCCTCTGTTCTCGCGTTTCGATGCCCTCGGCAATCACGAGGTACTTGAGGCTCTTTCCCATGTGAATTATGGCGCTCACGATGGAGGAGTCATCGGGATCGGCAGTGATCTGGTGGACAAAGGACTGGTCGATTTTCAAGACATCAATGGGAAACTGTCGAAGATAGCTGAGGCTGGAATAGCCGGTGCCGAAGTCATCCACCGCAAGGTGTACCCCCATCATCTTGAGCTCTTGAAGTACGGAGACCGTGGCTTCGGCATCCTCCATAAGGACGCTTTCGGTGAGCTCGAGTTCGAGATATCGCGCTTCCAAGCCAGTTTCCCGGAGTATCGCCTGGACACCGTAGACAAAACCCTTATCGCGGAACTCCACGGCGGAAACGTTGACGGCAATAGGCAATGGCGGCAGTCCCGCGTTCTGCCAGGCGCAGGCTTGCCTGCATGCTTCGCGCAGCACCCAGCGGCCGATCTGAACAATCAGGCCACAATCTTCGGCGATGGGCACGAACTGGGAGGGAGAAAGGAGTCCGCGATCAGGCTGTTGCCAGCGTATCAACGCCTCGACTCCTGTGATCGCACCCGTGTCGAGATTTATCTTCGGCTGATAATGCAACAGGAACTCTCCACGCTCGAGGGCCTGGTGCAGGCTGCCTTCAACAGATTGCCGCTCCACCACCTTCAGATTCATTTCCGCCTTGAAGAACTGGAAATTGTTGCGCCCCCTTTCCTTGGCGTGGTACATCGCCGTGTCCGCATTCTTGATTAGCGTTTCGGGATCCTGTCCGTCTTCCGGGTAGACGCTGATACCAATGCTGCCATCGATATGCAGGTCTCGTCCCCCGATGGAATGGGGTGCGGTGAGCGAAAGAAGTATTTTTCTGGCGCTCGTGGCTGCATCTCCTGGATGGGTGATCCCCGAGAGTAGGATCACGAATTCATCTCCGCCCTGCCGGCTGACCGTGTCGGAACTACGCACGCTGGCTAGCAGTCGTTTTGAAACGGACTGAAGAAGCTGGTCGCCGATGGCATGTCCCAGCGAATCGTTGATGTATTTGAAACGATCCAAATCCAGAAAGATCACGGCAATCGGTCTGTTCTGGCGGCGAGCCAAGGCAATCGACTGAGTGATCCGGTCGTTGAGTAACAGGCGATTAGGCAGATTCGTGACAACATCGTGCTCCGCAGAGTGCGTCATTTTGACCGACATGGCCCGCGACGCGCTCACATCATGGAAAACAATCACCGCTCCAGTGACGCGGCCTGCCCGGTCGTGGATCGGCGCGGCGGAATCTTCAATGGCGGATTCAAATCCGTCGCGGCGGATGAGGACGCAATTCACCGTTAGTCCCACCGTCCTATTTTGCTCGACGGCCATCTCCATGGGGTCGCGAGCGGCCTGGCGCGTAAGGCCATCAATAATTCGGAAGACTTCGGCAAGCGGTTTGCCAATGGCTTCTTCGCGGGTCCATCCGGTCATGGTCTCCGCAACGAGATTGAGATAGGTGACAATGCCGGAAATGTCGGTGCAGAGAACGGCGTCACCAATCGAGTTGAGGGTGACAACAGCGCGCTCTTTTTCTACGTACAATGCATCCTCGACGGCCTTGCGTTCGATCGCGTTGCGCAGTGCGCGCGGCAGCGAATAGTTGAGGTGACCCGGCAGGAGATAATCCTGCGCACCGCGCCCTACGGCTTCTTTCGCGAGGGCTTCGTTATAGCTGCCGCCGAGGATCAGAATCGGAACCTCCGGTGCGGTGCTGAACAGCTTGTCGAACGTCTCGATACCGTGACTGTCCGGAAGGGATAACTCGAGCAAGACAGCATCAATTCCTCCTTTGGTCAAGCGCGCGAGACCCTCGGAAAGTTGGCGAACCCATTCCACCTCGAAAAAACCACTGCTTGCCAGCGCGAGCGCCGCGCGAATCTCATTGGCGGCGGTCGGATCGTTTTCAATCAGAAGTATTTTGGGGGACAGTATGTTTGTGGTCACTACGCCTCTCATTTAGCCTCAGAGCCATTTCTCTCCGGGTCAAACACTGCCCGCACATCGTCGTACTTGACTCGTAGAAAGAGTATCTTTGAAGGTGATTTATTTCTGTTCGTTATGGAACACTAAGTACTAGCGCAATACTAGTTTCGGATCGAAGTAAGGCCGGAAATGTGCCGTATCAGTCAACGACGAACCGCTTATAAGTCTTGCTTCGATTCGCATGACCTCGCTAAAACATGAGTTAAGCGGTGATGTTATGCAAGCAATCGCGAATTCAAGCAGGATCAAATCCCAAACAAAACTCAAGGGAAAGCACGCTTTCGATGCCCAAGCTTTTCTCGATTCGGCCGGGGTGGCGAGAAAAATTGTGCCGTATCGAAGATCACAGAAGATTTACGCTCAAGGTGATCCTGCTACGAGTGTGATGTACATTCAAGATGGCGGTGTAAAGCTCTCCGTTGTCAATGAAGTCGGCAAAGAGGCAGTCGTGGGAGACCTGGCAGATAACTTCAGAGTAGCCGTCATCCACCGAGAATCGTCGGCAAGCACTCATGAAACCGCCGTTGCGCCAATCATTGGTGAACAGCGGCAGAGGTGGAACGAGTGTTTTCTGCCACCGGCGGCTACAGCAGCTTCGCATACTCCGCCTTGGCTTCCCTCAGGTGGGGATCGCGGCCATCAGTGCGGGAAGGCCGACACGCCGCGACAGGTCTTGGAAGCGTGGGTTATCCCGCAAGCCGTCCATGCTCGGATCTATTTGAAGATAGATAAGCCAGTGGGAGTGCTCTTCGTAGGATTTCTCCAAGTATTCCATAGCGCGGTCGTTTTCTCCCAAGCCGATGTGTACCCCGGCGAAGAAGTAGGGTGCGACATACTTTTGCTTTGCTAGTTTCGTCAGATCATCGAGCATCTGAAATGCTTCCTTTGTCCTACCAG
>MNEA01000122.1 GCA_001917435.1 Acidobacteria bacterium 13_2_20CM_2_57_6 | reverse complement strand
GCGCTCGTCCTCCTCTTCCATACGTCGCAACGCTTCGCGGACGACTTCGCTCGCATTGTTGTAGCGTCCGCTCTTCACTTTCTTGCGAACGTAACCTGCAAGCTGATCGGTAATCGAGACGTTCATTTGGTCCATGGATAGCCTCTTCGCTCCCGAATATACTCCTTCTAACGTTATCCCCAACATCTGTTCATGTCAATCTTTGACATACACATGTCGTGTTGGCACGTCATGTCAATTTGTTAGAAGAACTTAACGTAGAGACTGTAATGGTAGGCCCGTGGGGACTCGAACCCCAGACCTCTACCGTGTCAACATACTTCTTGTGGGTTGGGTTGTGGGTCGGAAATCCGAGAACGGAATGTCCGGCTGTTCGGTCGAGAGCACAGTTTCTCATCCCGGTCACACGGTAGAATGTCGGTCGTATGAAAAGTATCGTACACCAGAGCGAGCCGGAACGATTCAGCTCCACGATGCGATCCAGGGCGTCATAGGTCGCTCCAACGCTGTCCACGGTGATGGAATTCCCATCCGCGTCCCAACTGTAGGTGTGCATTCACCGAAGATATACTGCGGAGCGGATCTTCTCGATTGAGGCGGAATTGAACCAACGATAGCCGGTTGCCGTTCCCTGACAGGACAGGAAGCTACTGATCACATTTCTATTGTGGTCCAACTATACCACATGTGTGGTAGCATATAACTATATGCTTGATCTGCGTTCTAAGGCCCGCCAGCGGCTGCTGGCCTATTACTTCACGAACCCCACGGCCCGTCACCATCTGCGGGACTTGGCGGCGCGGCTCAGCATCGATCCGTCTAACCTGTCGAAGGAGTTGCGACGTCTAGAGCGCGAGGGTTTATTTCAGTCGGAAGTGAGTGGCCGCCAGAAGTATTTTCAATTCAACCGCGAGTATCCGCTGTTTGATGAGGTGCGCAGCATCGTTGCCAAGACCATTGGTGCGGTACCCCAGATTGCAAAGTCCCTTAAGAAACTTGAAGGAGTGCAAGAGGCGTATCTGTACGGGTCGTTCGCGCGAAACCAGCAGGACTCCGCGAGTGACATTGATGTCCTCGTTGTTGGCAACCCGAAAGGCGGCGCCCTGGCGGAAGAAATGCGCAAATTGGAGCGGCGACTCGGACGCGAAATCAACTACACGGTTCTAGCGCCGAAGGAATTCGAGTCGCGCCGCGCTCGGAAGGATGCCTTCCTGGAAAACGTCTGGCACAATAAGCGGGTTTCGCTCGTTGGTGCCGCATGAAGAAGCTCAAGCCGCACAAAGTTGACTGGGCGCAAATTGAACGCTTCCTCGCGAGCGCCGACAAGAAGCTCGCCTCAGCCCATAAAATCCTCGCCTTCGATGAAGAAGCCTGCCTGCAGCAAGCCTACGAGGCCATGCTTAAGGCGTCCCTGGGGTTCATGTTCACACGGGATTCGTTTCTCACCATGACGCTGAGCAGGCCCTCGAAGCCGCGCGAGATTACTTGGGCGTAGTCCGTGCCGATATCACTGCGCGGAAACCTTAACTTGATGTGTCCGAGCCCGAACTAGAACGGTACGAATTCTCCCAGCCGATTGGGTTATTGCGGCTTGGCGTACTCAGCTTTGGCAGCGATGAGGTTCCCGAGAATTAGCTGTGTCAACCACCGGGGATCGATCCTGACGGTGGCGGGAGTCCCAGAGTTCCACAGGATTAGGATCGTTACATGTCAGGCTACCTCGAGTATAACCGAGGCAACGAAGAATTCTTGGAGGACGGTTTCTTCCTTCAAAAGCCCTTCTCGCGCGATGCGCTGGTGCCGACGTTTTTCAGACGTTCGTCAAGTCGGCGGTGTTTCTGCTCCCAATACTCTGGCCCCTCCTCAATTGCCTCACCGGAGTCGAGGCCTTCGAGAGCAAGAAGCTGCAGTTCATCATTTGCCTGTTGCTCGATTGCGATGAGGCGCTCAAGGTACCCGTCCGGCGAATACAGATTGTGACTTGAATTTCACCGATTGTAATTCAACTTCGGTATGGCAACTCCAGCAGCACGCGTTCAACACTGATCCTTAACGCCTGGCATCTTGAAGAGGAGGGTCCAATAATGCGCTGCCGTTACCAACGTGGTTGTCTCAGGTGCACAAAACGCAAGGCGGAACCGGACTGCTGGGAGTTTCTATGGCGGGAAAAAGACGAAACTGGGAAGAGCGTGCGTAGGACCGTTGTTATCGGGAACGTCGAAAAGTACCCGACGAGAGACCTAGCTGAAGCGGCGGTGATGGGGTTCAGAATGCAAATAAATGAGGACCGCCTCCGGCAGCCAGAACAACAGATCTTGGTCGGGGACTTGGTTGATCATTACTTGCGGACTGAACTCCACGAAGAGACCACCTGGCATTCTCATGCAACGCGGATTGTGTACCGGGAATTCCTAACAAGGTGGATACGACCACACTGGGGAAAGGTAAATCTCCGTTCCGTACGGACTGTGGCGGTTGAGCGTTGGCTAAGGCTGTTGCAGCGTGCCGATGGCAACCCGCTCGCGAACTCGACCAAGGCGAAGATTCGAGGTCTGTTCAGCGTGTTATTCAACCACGCGATACGCTACGAATGGCTTGGCCAGGGCAGAAACCCGATTACCCTCGTTCGCCAAAGGGCGAAGCGTTACCGGGCTCCCGAAGTTTTAGAGGCAAGTGAAATCCAGAGTCTTTTGCGGCAGCTGACATCGTGTTTCCGCATAATGGTGCTTTTGGAAGCCACGACTGGATTGCGTCGTAGTGAGTTGTTTGCCCTCAAATGGGGAGACGTTGATTTCTCCAACTTGCGCCTGGATGTGGTGCGCTCTATCTACTGGCGACATATTGGAGACTGCAAGACGGAAGCATCACGCAAACCGCTTCCTTTGGACGAGCGGGTAGCCGCTGATCTCTGGCTGTGGAAGGAGATCACGCGATATGGGGAGCCCGGCGACTGGATCTTTGCGAGTCCTCGGACTAAAGGGAAATATCCGTTCTGGCCAGACGCGGTACTGCAAAAGGTCATTCGCCCTGCGGCATTGAAAGCGGAGATCTACAAAAGGATAGGGTGGCATACATTTAGGCACTATTCTCGACGCTTCTCATTGCTAATGGAGAAAACGTGAAGGTCGTCCAGGAGCTAATGCGTCATGCCAGTGGCCGCTGTACACTCGAAGTCTATTCGCAGGCGCGATTCGTAGCGAAGCGCCAAGCGCAGCACGCGTGGTTCAGATAATCCTTCCCGAGGAGGCCGAAACCCCGGATCCCGTGATTGCCTGCCGCCCGCAAATCGAAATGCGGTGAACTGCATCGTCGCGAGTTGGAGTCTACCGAGTCGAATCTGGCCAGTTGCCACAACAATTTAAGCGCTTATTGGAGCAATTTGGAGCAACGCCGAACGGCGGTAGGTCTTCTATGTCGTTGGAAGATATGGTAGGCCCGTGGGGACTCGAACCCCAGACCTCTACCGTGTCAAGGTAGCGCTCTAACCAACTGAGCTACGGGCCTGCTATTCATAAAGTTTAGCACGACTCCCGCAACAATACGGAACGCGCCAATTCGCCTGCCGACGTGCGAATGATGCTCCCGGCGAGAAATGAGTCGGTGTGGTAGTGTGTCCGGGGAAGAATCCCGGAAAAAATGCCGATCAAGACGATCATCGAGCCGTTTCGCATCAAAAGCATCGAGGCCATCCGCCGCACCACGCGAGAAGAACGCCAGAAACTTATGGAGGCCGCGGGCTACAATCTTTTTCTCGTTCCTTCCGATGCGATTCTGATTGATCTGCTGACGGATTCGGGAACTGCCGCCATGTCCACGGAACAGTGGGCGGCGATCATGCGCGGCGACGAATCCTACGCCGGGTCGCCAAGCTTTGCGCGATTTCGCGATTCCGTGCAAAACATTTTTGGTTTCCCGCATGTGATTCCCACACACCAGGGGCGCGCAGCGGAACGCATTTTGTTCAATGTAATGTGCAAAAAGGGCGACGTGGTTCCGAACAACACGCATTTTGACACCACGCGCGCGAACTGCGAATTTGTCGGTGCGCAGGCGCTGGATCTTCCCATCGCGGAAGCGAAAGAACCGGCGCGCGTGCATCCCTTCAAAGGAAACATGGACACTGCGCGGCTCGCGGAAACCATCGAACGCGAAGGCGCGAAGAAAATTCCTTTGGTGATGCTGACGGTAACGAATAATTCCGGAGGCGGCCAGCCCGTTTCGATGGAAAATATCCGCGCGGTAAAATCCATCTGCAAGAAGAACGGAATTCCTTTCTATATCGATGCGTGCCGGTTCGCGGAAAATGCCTACTTCATCAAATTGCGCGAACCGAGCTACGCGAATAAATCTCCGCGCGAGATTGCGCGGGAGATGTTTTCGCATGCCGACGGCTGCACCATGTCCGCAAAGAAAGATGGCATGGCCAACATCGGCGGATTTCTGTGCACCAACGACGACCGGCTGGCGCAACAGGAAAAAGACCTGCTGATTTTGACCGAAGGCTTTCCGACTTATGGCGGACTGGCGGGGCGCGACCTGGAAGCGATTGCCGTCGGATTGAACGAGGCGCTCGAAGAGGAATATTTGAAATACCGGATCGCGTCCACGGCGTTTCTTGGAAATCACATCGCGAGCGAAGGGGTGCCCATCGTACAGCCGCCAGGGGGACATGCGATTTATATTGATGCGCGGGCCTTTCTGCCGCATGTTCCGGCGGCACAATTTCCAGGGGTGTCGCTGGCGAACGAACTGTACCTGGAAGGCGGAATTCGCTCGGTGGAAATTGGAACGCTGATGTTCGGAGAGCACGCGACGATGGACCTGGTGCGGCTGGCGATTCCGCGGCGCGCCTATACCCAGAGCCACATCGAGTATGTCGTGGAAGTAATCCTGGACGTTTGGCGCAAACGGGAACGGATCCGGGGATACGAAATAATCGAGCAAGCAAAATTCCTGCGGCACTTTTCGGCGAAGCTGAAGCCGGTTGCGAGCTGATGATGAAAGTAACGATCGATGCGAAATTGAAAGCGAAGTGCCCGCGGACGGCGCTGGCTTGCGTGACGGCGCACGTCGTAGCTGGCGCGTCGCCCGCCGCGCTGCTCCAGGAAATGAAAACGCGGGAAAACGAAATCCAGAAATTGCCCTTTCCGCGCGGCGTGCTGGAATCGATGCAAGTGGAAACTGCGCGCAAGGCGTACAAAGCGTTGGGAAAAGATCCGGCGCGGTACCGCGGTTCGGCGGAAGCGCTGCTGCGGCGCGTGGTGGCGGGGAAAGGATTGCCGCAAATCAATGCTGTCGTAGACGTGATCAATCTCGTGTCGGTGGAAAGCCGCCTGCCGATCGGGCTGTATGACCTGGAGCACATCGTCGGCGATATTGTTTTTCGCGCGGGACGCGAGGGCGAAACGTACAAGGGCATCGGCAAATACGATTTGAATCTGGAAGGATTGCCGCTGTTCGCCGATACCGGGGGTCCGCACGGAAGCGCGACGAGCGATTCGGAACGAACGATGGTGACGGGCGCGACGAAGCAGGTGCTGGCAGTTCTCATTTCGTTTAGCGGCATGGAAGGATTGGGGCGCTGGGCGCAAAGAATGTCCGACCTGCTGAAGCAACATGCCGCGGCACAAGACGTGGAAATACGAATGGTTGAATAATAAGAATAGGTCCCAGTGCATTTGGTCCGCAGAGCTTTCCCGCCTTTGACGATTGCTTCTTGAAGCTGCGCCAATCATCAGGTTTACTAGGGGCGAAGCTGTCGCCTGTTGCGCTCGAATCAGACGCTTGGAAGACTGAGAACCAACCCAATTCCGTGGAAGAGGTGGCCGATGGCCTGCAATCCCGAAGTGTTGAAACACGTTCCGCTGTTTGCGCTGCTCGACGAAGACGAGACGGCGGTGCTGGCGGGGCAAGTGGAGCTGAAGAATTTCGCTCCGCGGCAACGAATTTACAAGATGGGCGATCCGGGCGGGCAAGCCTACGTGATGGTCTCCGGAAGAGTCCGAGTTACGACGGTGGACGAAGACCAACAAGAAGTCGTTGTCGACGAGCCGGCGCACGGAGAGTTTTTCGGGTTCGCGTCGATGCTGGAGCAGACACCTCATCAAACCAACGCGACGGCCGTCGAAGAAACCGTGTGCCTGGAGGTCAGCCGGGGCGACATTGCAACGCTGCTGCAACGCAAGCCCCATGCGGGAATGGATATGTTGACGGTGCTGGGGCGGCAGTTTCACGCGTCGCAGCAACTGGTGCGGTTGCGTGCGATGCGCAACGCCAACGAAGTGATCGAAGAGAAATCGACGCTGCCCGACCGCATCGCGGACTCCATGGTTCAGTTCGGCGGGTCGTGGACCTTTATTATAGGTTTCCTTATCTTGAGCAGCGTCTATACGGCCATCAACGTTGGCATGCGAAGGGCGGCGTGGGATCCGTATCCGTTTATTTTGCTGAATCTCATTTTGTCGCTGCTGGCGGCGATTCAGGCGCCGGTGATCATGATGAGCCAGAACCGGCAGGACCGGAAAGACCGCGTGCGCAGCGAACTGGATTACGCCGTGAATCGGCGCGCGGAATCCGAAATTCAGGGACTGGCGCGGAAGCTGAATCTGCTGGGGGATCAAATGGGCGACATTGAGGACCTGCTGCGGGGGAAGCCGAGGGGTGGACACAGCGGCGAGTTGCGCTCTTGATTTGCACGCCGGACGGCCCCTTTTGCAGAGCGCGAGGGGGATGTTTTCGGGCAACTTGACTGCATTTATCTGACTCAATAAAAGCAACTTAGCTACACATAAGCACTATATACTTGTACCTACGCGGCACAATCGACTTGTAATCACTCTTCACCGGACAGATTCTTCAGAGTCCTCACCACGTCTTTGAAATAATGAGCGCGCGAACTAGCCGCGACGGAATAATGGGTAACTCATTTCCCTTGGCTCAAATGTCCGTACGAGCATGTCGCAGTTTTCGAGATGGTCCTGGATATGATTCCCACTGCGCCCAAGAGCCGCCCCACATCCGTGAATGTGGCCGGCAGACTTCAATGTTCCTTAGAGCAGGCTCAGCCAGCAGCTGGGACACTCTAAGGCAAGCGCGAGGGGGCGTCAGGCACCGGCTATTTGCTGAGATCGAACCGTGGTTGAACCCCTCCGAGCGAAGGATATAGAAATTCAAGCTGTAGCGTTTTGCGGTATGGGCACCAACGAAGAGAAAGAGAGATTCCTCACATTGCGTTCGGAACGACGAGCAAGGCGTGGCAAGCCCCGCCACTACAGACAAAAGGAAAAGAAAAATGGCGCCCTGAAGGGCGCCTCTACGGAAGGACGGAGAGGAAGAAAAGGACTCGGAAGGGCGCGATTTTATCGTGCCCCTATTCGGAGAAAGGAGACAAAAGCAAATCAGACCTGGAGGGAGCGAAGGTAGGGGACGCTGGCTTTCATCATGTCCAGATTCATTTCGACGAAATAGTTTTTTACGCCGGCGGTTTTGGCGGCGATGAAGATTTCCTTCCAATCCAGAGTGTCCTGGCCTACCGGCATGATTTTTTTGGTTTGCGACGACCAGCCCTGGACGTGCATGGAAAAAAAGCGACCGGGATATTTCGTGAAATACTCGGCGGCATCGTAGCCGCGGCTGATAGTGGAAACCTGGAACTGGAACTTGACGAGCTGGGGATCGAGAAGCTCCAACAACACGTCATAGGTACGCTTGCCGTTAATCGTGGAAAGCTCGAAGTCTTCATTGTGAAGGCCCTGCTGGATACCAGCCTTGGCGGAGAGTTCGGCCATTTTGTTGTATTCGCCGGCGGCGCGCTTGACATCATCCAGAGTGGGTTTCGCGGGACCGCCGAGGCTGGGCACAATCATCTGCGTCAGGCCGACATCTTTCGCCCAGGCGATGCGGGCCTCCTGATCCTTGCGGAGTTCCTCGATGCCGAAGTGAGAACTCACGCAGGTGACACCTGCGTCGGCCAGAATTTTGCGGAGCTCGGCTCCTGAATATTTGGCGAGGCCACCGAAGCCGAACTCGGCGTAGCCGACCGGCGAGCACAGCTCGATGGTCTGGAAACCGGCGTCGGCAAGCTGCTTGATGGTGCCGGGAAAGTCCCTGGCAATCATCTGCTTGACGGGCCAGGTCTGGCAGCCGATGGGAATGCCCAGGGGATTGGCGCGAAGGTCCAGTGCGCCTGCGGAAAGGAATCCGGCAGCAGCGGCGCTGGTCGCAGCGTTCTTGAGAAATTCTCTTCTCGACAATTCGGGCATGGAGGTCTCCTATTAATTTTAATTCATGACAAGGGATTCGCTAAGGTTCCCAATGAGTTCGGCGCTCCGGGCGCACTAACTTTTGCGCTGCATCGAAATTAACGACCTTCAAGTTGGCGCGATCCCAAGCGAGTTTTTGCGGCAAGCGAGTGGCGACATTTCCGAGCAGCAAAGTTTCGGTAACCATACTGGAGAATTCGAAATTTCCACCGGGCTTCACTTTGCCTCCCTTGCAGGCATCGAGCCATTCGCGTTCGTTGCCGGGCGAACGTGGCAACGTTTTGGGCGGCTGTTTGTAAGCATTCATTTTCGATTCGGGGATAAGCCGCGGATTGGCGCCATTGAACGCGCAGAGAATTTTGCCGCGATCGCCCACGAAAAGGAGCCCTTCGCCTTCTTCATCGCCGTCTCCCTTGAGGGGACGATCTTGCTCCAGCTCCTCGGGGCGCGGCGGTTTCAGGCCACCGTCATACCACGTGAATTTCACGGGCGGCATGTCGCCACGAGCAGGGAAATTGTAGTGAATGACCGAGGCAAGGGGGAACGTTTCCTCGTAGCGCTCGCTGGAGCTGGCTTCGACACTGACGGGCGCCTCCAGCTTCAAGACACGAAAAATCGTGTCATAACTGTAGCACCCCATGTCGCCGAGAGCGCCGCAACCGAAGTCGCTCCAGCCGCGCCAGACAAAAGGCAAATAGGCATGGTTGAAAGGACGTTCCGGAGAAGGACCGAGCCAGAGGTCCCAATCCAAACCATCAGGGACAGCTTCGGTTTCCTTCGGGCGCTCGAGCCCTTGCGGCCAGAAAGGACGGTTCGACCAGTTTGCGACTTCGCGCACCGGCCCGATCGCGCCGTCCCAAATCCATTCGCAGAGCAAGCGGGTGGCTTCGGAGGCCTGGTTGCCGACGGCAATCTGCGTGGCCACGCCCGTTTCGCGAGCGATTTCAGCGATGCGGCGCGCTTCATAGATGGTGTGCGTCAAAGGCTTTTGGCAAAAAACATGTTTGCGCTTCTTCATTGCGGCAGCGGAGACGGCGGCATGAAGATGGTCCGCAGTGCAAACAACGACGGCGTCGACGTCCTTCTGCTTATCGAGAAGTTCGCGGAAGTCCGTGTATGCGGCACAGCCGTGATACTGGCCGGAGCGCTGCTGCGTGGCATAATAGGCGTCGATGATTTTCTGACAAGGTTCGCGGCCGGCAACGCCGCCGGTGACGCGGAGAGAATGGGTCAACTGAATGGGCTGGTCGGGGCTGAGCCAGTCCCAGCCGCTGTCGACGCCGAGCAATTTGCGGACGGAGTTGCAGAATTCGTGGGTGTCCCACTGCGGGTAATCCGAACTGGATTTATTGGGGTCGCAGACGGCAACGCCCTGAACGTCGGGTTCGCGCAAGAAGTGAAGCATGACGCGCAAACCCTGGGCGCCAACACCGATAAAAGCGATATTGACTTTGTCGCTGGGCGGAACATATCCGGCGCCACCCAGGACGCGGCGCGGAACGATCGAAAAGCCAATCGCGGCAGTGGCGGCTTGCGCGAGGAACTTGCGCCGGGAGAGTGGGCGGTCTGAAAAAGTGCGCGACCGAATCCGATTCTTCACGGTACCTCCCCGATTGCAGCTCGCAGATGCGGGATCCATTTGGCTGCTGTTTGTATTCTGCGAAGATGTACCACAGTGTCGAGCGGCCTGACTACTGCAAAAACCAGCGGACGCAGTTGCGAAAATTAGCGGGCGAAAGTGCACAAGGCCTGTGCGCTCCGAGCAGACGTCCTAAGAAAGCCGTCTCTGCAAGACAAGGGCGAAATTGCGCGACTGTTAGCGCGAGACGGGCTCGGCGACGCTTTGATGCGGCACGGCGGCGCGGCGGTTGAGGAAGCCGCGGGCGGCAAGGAGTTCGGCATTGAGTAGGGCGGCGCCAGCAGCGCCGCGGACCAAATTGTGCGAGAGCAGCGTGAGCTTTACGTCGAGGAGCGGACATTCGCGGACGCGGCCGACGACGGCGGCCATGCCGTTACCGGCGTTGGCGTCGCGCCGCGGCTGAGGGCGACTCTCGTCGTCGAGGACGAGGACGGGATTGCGCAGGGCGGTAGGCAGCGAGGCAAGCTCGGCGTCGACTTCAAAATTGCGCAGGGCTTCGCGGACTTCTTCGAGAGAGGCGATTTTTTTCAGGCCGACGGAGACGCATTCGAGGTGGCCGTCGACGACTGGAACGCGATTGCAATGAGCGCTGAGGCCGATGCCGGCGTCGACGAACCGCGAGCCGTCCCATTTGCCGAGCAGCTTCTGTGGCTCGAGCTCCATTTTTTCTTCTTCTCCGCTGATGAAGGGAACGACGTTGCCCTGAATATCCATCGCAGGGACGCCGGGATAGCCCGCGCCGGAGATGGCTTGCAGAGTGACGACGAAGATTTTCTCGAGGCCGAAAGCGTCGGCGAGGGGTTTTAAGACCAGGACCAAGCCGGCGGTGGAGGAATTGGGATTGGTGACGATAAAACCAGTGTCGTAGCCGCGATTTTTCTGCTGCACGGGGATGGCGTCGAGATGGGCAGCGTTTACTTCAGGAATGAGCAGCGGAACATCGGGGTCCATGCGGTGATTGCGTGTATTGCTGACGACGGGATAGCCGCCGCGGGCGAAATCCTCCTCGGCAGGGCCAGCCACGGAGGAATCGAGGGCGGAGAGAACGAAGTCGCAGTCGAGGGAAGGATCGAGACCCTGGACAACGAGGCCCCGAGCGGACTCAGGAATCGGCGCGTCGAGATGCCAGCGAACGGCTTCGGCGTAAGCTTTGCCTGAGGAGCGCTCGGAGGCGGCGACCTCGGTGAGGTCAAACCAAGGATGGTCACCGAGCATTTGAACGAGGCGCTGGCCGACGACACCAGTAGCGCCGAGGACCCCTGCCTTCCACTTCTTCGCTGGCTGATTCGACTGCATGTTGCTGTCACCCCCAGATTGAGATTGTGAACTCATGCGGCACCGCCGTGTCGAGATGTTTTCATGACCGCGGGAGCGGGATGCTCCGGAACACGAGGCGAACCGATGCGCGTGCCGCGCGCTTGCGGATTGAAGGTATTGCGAACCCAGACGACCATTTTGGTTTCGGCGGCAAGAGGCAAAACTTTAGCATGAAGGACTTTCGCGCCGCTGGCGGCGAGGGCGCGGGCTTCGTCGTAGCTGAGCTCATGCAAAAGGCGCGCTTCGGCGGATTCAGCGGGATTGGCGGTGTAGATGCCGTCGACGTCGGTCCAAATGACGAGCTCGTCGGCATCAACGACATGCGCGACAATAGCACCGGAGAAATCGGAGCTGTTGCGGCCAAGCGTGGTGATGCGGCCGTCGGGAGTGGCGCCGATAAAGCCGGTGACCACAGGGACAATGCTGGCTTCGAGGAGCGGGAGTAGAACGTCGCGGCCACGCTGTCTGGTTTGTTCGAGATGGGGCTGCGCGTCGCGAAAAGTGTCGCAAGTCAGAACAAATTCCGAGGAAGTGACAGGAACCGCGGGGACGCCGGACTTTTCGAGAGCGGCTGCGAAGAGCCTGGCGCTGAAGCGTTCGCCAAAGGAGGCGAGGCGATCGAAAAGTTCAGCGCCGGCGGCGACGCGTCCGTGAACGGGGATTTCGTGGAGAAGGTCGCGTCCCAGGAGCTGCAAGTCGTGGCGCACGCGAAGGCTTTCAAGTTCGCTGAGTTGCAAATCGTGAAGCACATCGAGGTGAAGATCCAGGAGGAGTTCGGCTTCATGGCGGGCGTGGCCGAGCTTGCCGCCCGCGAGCGCTCGCGCAATGGAAAGGAGATGGTCGGTGACGCCCTTCATGGCGGAGACAACCACGGCGACATTGGACGATCGAGCGGCGGATCGAACGAGGCCTGCGGCATGGAGCATGCGGTCTGCACCGAGAAGCGAACTGCCGCCGAACTTGAAAGCGACGATCTTCCGAATTTGCCCGGCTACCCCGCCAGCGTAATGCATGAGTTCGTCATGAGCGGCCTTTGAATGGCCGGCTCGTAACGCGGCGGGGCTGCGTTCGCCTGAAACATCTTCCTGGACATTTTCAAGACTCATGGCCTGCGCTCCTGGTTTGTTTCCGGTGCCGCTGGAGCGTCTCTGGAGGGGGCTTAAAAGAAGAAACCCACCGCCAGGTCGCTTCTGGCGGTGGGTTGGAAACTTTTTCTAGCTTTGCTAGGTGTTTCTCCACGCGCCGGAAGCGGAAATAGTCTTCTTAGTCGTAGTCGAAATAATCGACATGGACGACTTGGACGTAATTCGCTCGGCGGTGGCAGTCATCATTGCGACAGGAAGAATAGCATGCGCGCGGACAGAAGTGAAGGAAAAAGTTTGGGGAACAGCGGCGGAAATCCGTCGAGGTGATCCACCTGACCCGTCTACAGGTTTTACCTAGTCCTGAAGAGCAGTTTCGCAGGAGAAATACCTGTTCCGTGGAAAGAATGGGGGGGCGGAGGGTTCCAGGTAGTGTGGAGACTAGTTCCAAGCTTGTCCCAAGCATGGCAAATCCAAGCGTTCGGAATTACGGAACGCCAATTCAAGAGGAACGTGGAGATGAGAAACGAGTGTAAGGCAAGAATCCTGGGCGGTGCGTTGCTGGTGATGACGCTGAGCCTGGGCGCGGGGCATTTGCGGGCGCAGGAAGGCCGCAAGGTGCTGTCCAATCCTGTTCCGGCCTATCCCGAGGTGGCCAGGAGGCTTCGGCTGACCGGCGTCGTAAAGGTGCAGGTGGTAATCGGCGCGGATGGACGGATCAAGGGAAAAAATGTCATCGGCGGACACCCGATCCTGGTGAGCGCGGTCGAGGACACACTGAAGAATTGGAAATACGCCCCAGCCAGCGGGGAAACCACAACGCAGCTGGAGTTCAATTTTCACCCATAGTCGTTGGGGAAAAGAGGTTGTTGGGTCAATGAGCGGAGAACCGGCCACGTGGATCGATTTCACGTGGCCGTTTTCTATGTGTTCAGAGAACTTTGGCTAATTTTTCATCCCGATGGCCTCAACGGCTGTCTGAATTTTTCGCTTCGAAGAGCAGACTAGAGCAGGTTAGGCCGGATTCGGCCTTTTGAAGCTCGGAAATGTCGATGGAAGTGACGGAGAAGCCACAAGATTCGATGCGTGCGCGAGTGCGTGGGAAGGATGCCGGAAAAATTACCGTGCCGCCGAGGGCCAGGGCATTCGCGGCGTGGGGTTCGGCGGGATCCACGTCAATCCATTCATGGCCGGCGAGTGGCTCGGAGTCAAACCAGGCGCGATTTGCGAGCAGCGTGTTGCGGCCGAGATGCGTGACCGCCGATTTCAGATGAAGGCACCCGGTGACGGGAACGGCGATTACTTCGTAATTGTACCGCGCAAGAATGGCGGCAAGCTGGCGGAAGCCTTCGACGTTGCTGCGCTGCGTGAGGCCGACAAAGAGTTTTCTCCCGATGCGAAGGACATCGCCGCCTTCGAGGGTTCCGGGAAGAGATACGTATTCGAGCTTTCGAAACCTAGAGAGCGGTTGAGCGAGCGACTGAGCCTCGCGACGGCGAGTTTCGGTACCGAGCGGCAGAATCACCGCCAATTCATCGAGAACGATGGCGGGGTCTTCAACAAACATGGAGTCGGGAAGCGTGGGCTCAGGGGGAAGCGAAATAACGCGAGCGCCTAATTTGCCGAGCAGTTGCTCGTACGCGTGGTGCTGCTCCAAGCAGAGGAGTTTACACGAGATTCTGTTGAGACGCGGTGCCGGAGTGTATAGACTCGCCATTGAAATGGAGCGAGGAGCACGATTCAGTTCGAACGGGACCAACAGCAAGGCGTGAAAGGATTCAGCTCGATAAGGGCCGGACGCGCGGTATGATTTTTACGCGTAGAAACGGCATGCGAAAGTAGGGAGGCAAGATGGGCGCGGATTCGATAAGGCGGGCGGCAGCGGTTGTGCTGCTGGTCCTGGGAAGTGCGGCCCTGTGGTGGGCGAGGAGCGGAGCGCAGGCTTCCGCATCGGCAAACGACGCTATGGTGGCGGCGATCGCGGCGGCCCGAGAGCATGCGGCGGCGAACGATCCGCGATTGAAAGCCGCGTGGCGGTTCGAAGAAGGAGGCTGGATTTACGTGCATCTGGAGGGTGATCCGGGCACCATTGGATATCAGCACGGGTACCTGCTGGCGCCGGAAATCGAAGATGGCTTCGCGGCGGTGAGCGCGGGGATGATGCATTCCACGGAGCGCAACTGGGAATTCTTCCGCAAAGCCGCGCACGAAATGCTGTGGCCGAAGATTGATGCGGAGTATCAGCAGGAACTGAAGGGGATCGTCGAAGGGCTGCGGGCACGCACCGGTTCGAAGCTGGATGTGGACGACATCGTGGCCTTCAATGGGTTCGAGGAGCTGCCAGATTATTACGTGCCTTGGCTGAACAAGCAGCAAAAAGCGGCCAACGCGCCAAACCTGAAAAGCCCGGGGAATTGCAGCGCTTTCGTGGCTACAGGAAGCTGGACAAAAGACGGGCAAATCGTGATGGCACACAACAATTGGACGAGTTACCGGAACGGAGAACGGTGGCGGATTGTGTTCGACATCGCGCCGAAGAACGGTCACCGAATCCTGATGGATGGTTTTCCCGGAGTGATCGCGAGCGACGACGATTTTGGCATTAATAGGGATGGCCTGATGGTGACGGAAACGACGATCACGCAGTTTGAAGGATGGGACCCGAACGGCAAGGCGGAATTTGTGCGTGCGCGGAAGGCGCTGCAATATGCGGGCTCAATCGACGAATACACAAAGATCATGCTGGACGGGAACAACGGCGGGTATGCCAACGACTGGCTGTTGGGCGACCGGAAGACCGGCGAAATCGCACAACTGGAATTGGGATTAAAGGCGCACAAGCTGTGGAGGACGAAGGACGGCGTGCTGGCAGGATCAAACTGGGCGCGGGACCCCAAGGTGCTCAAGGAAGATACGCCGGAATTCGATCCAAATAACAAGGAAAGTTCACCGAACGCGCGGCGGGCGCGATGGGAGGAATTGCTGAAGGACAACAAAGGAAAGATCGACGTGGCGCTTGCCGAGACGATGCTGGGCGATCACTCGGACACGGCCCAGAAAAAAGAAGAACCGAACGAGCGAACTCTGTGCGGCCATGTGGATGGGTCGCCGCGAGGCGTGAAAGAATGGGAATGGCAACCGTACTATCCTGGCGGAGCAGTACAGGGAAAGGCGACGGATTCAGCAATGGCGAAGGAAATGCTGTTCGTGGCTCGCATGGGTCATCCGTGCGGCGGAGATTTCCTGGCCAAGCCGTTTCTCGCGGCGCATCCGGAGTTTGCCTGGGAAGAACCGTACTTGCGCGACATGAAGGCGGGTCCGTGGACGAAGTTCCGCTCAGGCCAGGCTTCGAAAGAATAAAATTAGAAAAACGTGGTTGCTGACGGGCTGGAAAAAATCATTGTTAAAGCGTGCGGGGCTACCGGCGCCGCGTGGGAAATCCAAAGCCGGGTAATTCCCGCCCCGAGGAGCATCCCGGCAAGAATCAAGCCGATCACGCCGAGCACAACCCAAACATCCGATTTTGCAAACGTCAGGACGCCGGAGCTCTCTGAAGTCTCGCGAGCGGACTCAGCGGAGTGCCCGTTCTGCGCGAAGCGGGGGTGAGGGGCTTTGTCAGAAACCTCCGGCTGGACCAGGAGGCAGTACCCTTTGCGCGGAATGGTCTCGATGTAAAGCGGCTTGTCAGAGGAGTCGCCCAGCGCCTGGCGGAGCTTGTTGACGGTGGTATTGACGTTGGCATCGTAGTTGACATGCGTATCGGCGGGCCACAGGCGCGTACGCAGCTCTTCGCGGGTGACGACTTCGCCCGGTTTTTCTAGGAGTGTAACAAGAACCTGGTAAACTTTACCCTGCAGCTTCAGCCGGGAGCCATTGCGCAACACTTCCTGCCGCTGCTGGTCAATCCGAAACGGCCCAAAACTTACATATCGGCCGGATGACAGGAGTGTCCGCTCCGACACGGCCGGTTCCTCCGGCTCTCGCATTGAGATCACTTCCGTTGACATAGACGCCCACCCTTATGGTGTATAGACGTAAAAGCCGCTAGAGTGTTTTCTAGTCTTACGAAAAATTTCATACATAGGTTCCGTGAAATCGTCTGGCTGGAACTGGAGCAGAGCAGGGAGATGCGGAAAGGCCTCAAAACCAGGTTGTTACATGGCGAAATCTAATAAATTTAGATGTGATTTATATCAGCAGGGGTGAAGAAGGGGAAGAAAACGATGAACAGACGATCTAGGGCCGCGGGTCACCTGAATCTTGTTCTAAGTGGAATCCTGAGTTTACTGGGTGTGGCCGACTCGTCTGCCTCAGCACAGACACCTTCTCCGGCGCAAGAGACGCCAAAACTACCTGCCGACAACACTTACCTGCCGGCTTCGAAGTCTGCCGACGAGAGAGCCTGGGGAATATTGCGGGATGGCTCGAAGGACGAAAACGCGGACAAGCGGGCCAAGGCAGTGAGGGTCTTGGGTCTCTTAGCGCAAAACGCGGAAGCAGAAAAAGCGGCATTGAGTGCACTTCAGGATAAGAAACCGAACGTGCGGATAGCGGCGGCCACGGCGCTAGGGTCCATGCAGGCCCAACACGCCAATCTCGAATTGGAAGGCGCCCTCCAAGACTCCGAACCAGCGGTGGTCCTGGCAGCGGCAAATTCGCTGCTTCTGCTCCACGATAAGATCGGCTATGACGTTTACTACGACGTGTTGACCGGTGAAAGGCGCGCCAACAAGGGCCTGATCAAAGAAGAACTCGACACCCTCAAAGACAAGAAGAAATTGGCGGAGCTTGGGTTCGAACAAGGCATCGGGTTTATCCCATTTGCGGGAATGGGCTACGAGGCATTCAAGACGGTAACGAAGAACGATTCTTCGCCGGTACGGGCGGCGGCGGCGAAACAACTCGCCCATGATCCGGACCCCAGTACCTCGAAAGCGCTGGTAAAGGCCAGTACGGACAAGAACTGGGCGGTGCGGGCGGCAGCGCTGGAAGCCATTGCCCTACGAGGGGATCGCTCGCTTGCCTCCCAGGTTATTCCGGCTTTGGATGATAGTAAAGACGTAGTGCGGTTTACTGCGGCTGCGTGCGTGGTGCACCTAAGCGAGATGCCCGCAGAGAAAACCGCAGCGGAGCCAGCGAAGCCATAGTTTTATTAGGGATGACACTGCGAAAATTTCCCTTGACACTATGGCGTACGACGATATAGCGTGTGACGACTGAATACTTGCCGAGGAGCGGAAGCCTTTGGGTGCTGCTCAAGACAAAGCGGAATCCTTCGGGCCACTGACGCCTGCCATGTTCCACGTGCTGCTGGCGCTCGCTGGCGACGACCTTCATGGCTACGCCATTCTCAAAGAAGTGGAGCTGCGCACCGGCGGCAAGGTGCGCCTGAGCACCGGGACTCTTTACGGGATTATCAAGCGCCTGCTGAATGATGGCTTGGTCGTGGAGTTGCGTTCGCGGCCCGCGGAATCCAACGACGACGAACGGCGACGCTATTACCGCTTGACGCCGCAAGGCCGGCAAGTGGCAACCGCGGAAGCGGAGAGGATGGATGAAATCCTATCCATCGCGCGGTCGAGAAATTTGTTAAAGAAAATTCGAACGGCATAAGAAAATCCGGAATCGGACGGGCGGATTTAGAAACAGCGAGAGGTCCGAGAGCGGTGCTGTGGTGGCGCCGCGGGAGGACACCATGGCAGCGGCTGATTCCAGAGCGGCGCGAATTTATCGGGCACTCCTTCGGCTTCTCCCCTTCGATTTCCGGAGCGACTTCGGCCCGGAAATGGAAACCGTTTTCCAGGAACAACACAAGGAAGCAGGGCGGCGCAACGGAACCACCGGTGTCCTGCGGCTGTGGTGGGAAACGATTGTGGGAATTTTCCGGACGGCACCGGGCGAGCACCTGGCGATGTTCCACCAGGACGCGGGGTTTGCGCTGCGAATGATGCGCAAGAGCCCGGGATTCACGCTTGCGGCGATCCTCACCCTGGGCCTGGGAATCGGGGCGAATTCAGCGATCTTCAGCGTTGTGCATGCGGTGCTGCTGAAACCGCTGCCGTACGAACATGGCGAGCGACTGGTGACGCTACAACAGCAAGCGCCGCGCGCGGGATTGTTGAATCAGCCCTTCTCGGTGACGGAGATCAATGATTACCGCGCGCAGAGCCATTCCCTGGATGGCCTCGTCGAATACCACAACATGAATTTCATTCTCCTGGGACGCAGCGAGCCGGAACGCGTGGAAACGGGAGTTGTTTCTTGGAACTACTTTGACGTGTTCGGCGTGAAGCCGCTCTTTGGCCGCACCTTTCGTCCGGAGGATGAACAGCCGGGCGCGCCTGCCGTGCTGATGCTCAGTTATGAATACTGGATCAGGAGCTTCGGCGGCGACCCGACGGTGGTGAACAAGGCGTTCACCATGAACGACAAGCCCCATAAAGTCGTCGGAATATTGCCGCCGGTGCCGCAATATCCGGACGAAAATGACGTGTACATGCCGACGACGGCGTGCCCGTTCCGATCGCGCCCCGCGTTCATTGCCAACCGGCAGGCCCGCATGATGCAAGCGTTTGCCCGCAGGAAGCCGGGAATCAGCGTGAACCAGGCGCGTGCCGATTTGAATGGCGTCGCAGCTAACCTGCAGAAAGCTTATCCGAACGACTATCCGCCATCTGTTGATTACTCCCTGGCTACATCCTCGCTGGAGGAAGAACTGACGCACAACGCCCGACCGACGATGCTGGTGCTTCTTGGGGCGGCTGGTTTTGTTCTGTTGATCGCGTGCGCCAACGTTGCAAACCTGAACCTCTCGCGCATGGTGCGGCGGGAACGCGAGCTGGCCGTCCGCGCGGCGCTGGGTGCGGGACGCGTGCGGATGTTCCGTCAATTGCTGACGGAGAGTTCGCTGCTGGCGCTAATTGGGGGCGGCTTGGGGCTTTTGTTCTCTTGGGGAACGCTGAGCCTACTCGTGGCTTTCGCGGCGCGATTCACGCCACGAGCTAGAGAGATTCATCTAGACGCCACGGTATTGCTTTTCACGCTTGGCGTTGCGCTTCTGACCAGCATGCTGTCTGGAACGGCCCCGGCCCTGGCGGCGCGCGAGACGGTTGTGGGTGGCCTGAAAGAGGGCGGCGTGCAATCCACGATCGGGCGCGGCAGGCACCGGATGAGAAGCTTGCTGATCGTGGCGCAAGTGGCCGTGTCATTCCTCCTCTTGATTGGCGCAGGGTTGATGCTGCGCAGCTTCGCAAAGCTGCAGCATGTGAACCCGGGCTTCCAGCCGGAAAACGTGTTGACGATGCAAATCGGCCTAGACTTCACCAAATACGGCTCTAACGAAAAGCAGCTGGCCTTTTTCGAGACGCTGCTCGACAGGATCCAGGCGCAGAGCGGGGTGAAATCCGCAGCCGTCTCCATGATGATTCCCCTCAGCGGCAACATGCGAATGACCAACGATTTCCAGATCGAAGGGCAGTCGCCAACTCCCGGGCAAGCGCTTCCGGTGGCAGATTTTCGGGTGGTAAGTCCCCGCTATTTTGAGACGTTGCACGTTCCTGTTCTCGATGGCCGGGTATTTACTCGCGCCGACCGGCCAAACACGCCGGCCGTGGCGGTAGTGAACCGGACGGCCGCGCACCACTTCTGGGGCGCACAGAATCCGGTCGGAAAACGCTTCACGGTGGACGGCGGGAAAAGCTGGGTTCAGATCACGGGGATTGTGGGCGACATTAAGCAGTACGGGCTGGACAAGGACGTGCCCGACGAAATTTATGTGCCGCTGGCGCAAAGCCCGCTGCTGGACGGCATCCTGGTAGTCAAAACGGCCGCGGAGCCCATGAGCATTGCGCGCAGCATCATCGAATTGCTCTATGCCATCGATCCGAATCAGCCGGCCGCGCGAGTGCAATCGCTCGAGCAGGTGCGCGCGGAATCCGTGGCCGCGCCGCGGTTGACTGCCAACTTGCTAGGGTTGTTCGCCTTGCTGGCATTGGCGATCGCGGCAACGGGCATCAGCGGCGTGATGGCATTGGCTGTTGGCCAGCGCCGGCATGAGATTGGGGTACGCATGGCCATCGGCGCTCGACCGGGAGAAATCCTGCAAATGATTCTGCAGCAGGGCTTGGCTCTAGCGTTTGTTGGCGTGGTTCTTGGCTTGTTCGGAGCGCTGTGGCTGACGCGGCTCTTGCAGCAACTGCTCTTTGAAGTGGCACCGACGGATCCGCTGACGTATCTAGGAGTTGCAGTCGTTCTCGGCTTGGCGGCGCTGGTAGCCTGCTACGTTCCGGCGCGCCGCGCGTCGCGGGTGGACCCCATCATCGCCCTGCGTGTTGATTAGGATGGGAGAAACCGTCTCCGGGGCCCGGTGGGGCGTCCAACGAACGTGCCAGCCAGGAACTCCCGCGGGCTTGTTCCTGAATCGCTTTCGCGGCCTCTACCCAGGCCTGGCGCTCTGCGAGACTTAAATGCGTAAACTCTGGCGCCTTCATCACGCCACAGCCGTGCTCTTCAAGTACCCGCCAGTAATGGACAAACGCGAGTTCCCCGAGCCAGTCGTCCAGCATAGATGGTATCTTTTACATTCCCACTTCGGAAACAATCAGGTAAACACTTGAATGTGGTTAGGGTGAACTACTGAGCTAACGCCTCTGTTCTTGCCTCTTCCGGCTTGGCCGGAGGGGATTACATCTGATAAACTGTAGATCGCTGCACCGCACCTAAGGATGTGTGACCGCCGGGCGGTCAACCTACATAAAGGGTACATTCAAAAAGGCTGCTGGTTGTTTCAGCAGCTATTTTTGTCTCTTAGAGGAGTTTGCCCCAGGTCAGCCGGAGCCACGACAAGCAGGAATTATGAGTGAAAAGATTCGTAACATCGCCATCATCGCGCACGTGGACCACGGCAAGACTACGCTCGTTGATGCCATGCTCAAGCAGAGCGGAATTTTTCGTGCCAACGAAGCCGTCATCGAGCGCGTGATGGATTCGAACGACTTGGAACGCGAGCGCGGCATCACTATTCTCGCGAAAAATACTGCACTTTTTTTTCATGACACGAAAATCAATATCGTGGACACTCCCGGGCATAGCGACTTTGGCGGCGAAGTGGAGCGCGCATTGCGCATGGTGGACGGCGTCGTAGTGCTGGTGGACGCGAGCGAAGGGCCGCTGCCGCAGACGCGCTACGTTTTGCAAAAGGCCCTGGCGGCGAAGTTGCCTCCGGTCATTGTGCTCAACAAGATTGACCGGGCCGATGCTCGGGCCAAGGAAGTCCTGGACGAAATCTATGATCTCTTCATCGATCTGGACGCGACCGAAGATCAACTCGATTTTCCCGTCATTTATACGAACGCGCGCGACGGCGTGGCCCACCGGACGCCGGGCGACGGCTCAAAGGATTTATTGCCGCTTTTCGAGGCCATCGTAAAACACATTCCCGCACCTCCGGGCGATCCCGAAGGCGTCTTGCAAATTCAGGTCATGAACCTGGATTACAGCGAATTCCTGGGAAGAATTGCGATCGGGCGTGTGTTCAACGGCACGCTGAAGCGCGGCGCGGACGTAGGTATCAGCAAGCTGGATGGCAAGCTGACGCCGACGCGCATCACCAAGCTGTATACCTTCCGCGGCCTGGAGCGGGATGAAGCGCAAGCCGTTCCCGCGGGCGACCTGGTGGCGATTGCAGGCGTTGAGGGCATCAACATCGGAGAAAGCATCACGGATCTGGCGAACCCCATGCCGCTGGAGCCACTGCTGATCGACGAGCCCACGCTGGCGATGATTTTCACCGTGAACAGCAGTCCACTTTCCGGAAAAGAGGGGACGTTTCTGACTTCGCGCGACCTCCGCGACCGCTTGCAAAAGGAGCTTTTGACGAACGTGTCCATCCGGGTGGAAGACACGGACACGCCGGAATCCTTCCGCGTGCTGGGGCGCGGCGAATTGCAGCTCGCGATTCTGATCGAAACCATGCGGCGCGAAGGCTTTGAGCTGATGGTGGGCAAACCTGAGATCGTCGTGCGCACGGAGAACGGCAAGAAACTCGAGCCGCTCGAACGGTTGGTGATCGACGTGCCCGAGAATTTTATCGGCATCATCATGGAAACCATCGGCAGCCGGCGCGGCGAGATGCTCAAGATGAGCAATCATGGCTCGGGCCGTGTGCGCATGGACTTCAAAATCCCATCACGCGGATTGATCGGACTGCGCAGTCAGTTGCTCACGGACACGCGCGGCACGGCGCTCATTCATTCCATTTTTGAGGGCTGGATGGAATACGGCGGAGAGATGGCGCTGCGTCCCACGGGCGCACTGGTGGCGGACCGTGGCGGACCATCGACCGCATTTGCACTGTGGAACATTCAGGAACGCGGCGAGCTGTTCGTCGGGCCGGCGATTGAAGTCTATGAAGGTATGATCGTGGGCGAAAACTCGCGCGAGCAGGACATGGACGTCAACGTGACGAAAGAAAAGAAGCAAACCAACATGCGTTCGTCCAGCGCGGACGAGGCCATCCGTTTGATTCCGCACCGCGAATTGAGCCTCGAGCAAGCGATCGAGTTTATTGCCGACGACGAGTTCGTGGAAATCACGCCGAAGTCCATCCGTCTGCGCAAGAAAGTTTTGCAAGCCAACAAGCGGCCGCGCCGCTGGCAGGAAATCCGCGCCAGCCAGGCCACCACAAGCTGACTGCGCAGTTTTCTCAATACGCTGATTTTTCGAGCAGCTCCGCCAAGTGCTGCTTCCAAACGACAGCGCGAGTATGCGTGCCGTGACCACGCGTTTCGTCGCTGACGGGGATCAACACAAAGCGCGCGTTCTTGACTCTTTTAATTTCGGTTGCCGCTATGTCCAGCTCCGGCGGATTGATGAAATCGTCGGCGGAATTGATGAACATGACCGGCGCGGTGATTCTCTCGAGGTTCGGCGAGGGATCGTAGTTCCGCGAGGCGTTTACTGCATACATGAGATCATTCGCGTCCAAGCCCGCCATGCGCGCCTTGAAATAGTCGTCCAGATATTTGTCCGCGGCGTCGCGCGTGGGCAAAGTCTTCTGCAGGTAGAGGGGAGCGCTGCCGGCAATCAGCAGAAGGTCGAGCGCTGTGCGCAGCGCTTGTTGCGGCTCCGCCGAGTATTCCCCGCCTTTCCATTCCGGATCGTTGCGAATCGCGTCCATCACCATTTTGCGCCAGATGCGATTGCGTCCCGCAATCTGCACCGGCTGGCAAGCCAGCGGCATGAACGCGTCCATAAAATCGGGATAGGTTTCTCCCCACACAAAGGAATGCATGCAGCCCATGGAAGTGCCGAGGATGAGGCGCAAGTGATTGACGCCGAGGCCCTCGCGGAGAAGCTGGTGGTGCGCGGCGACCATGTCGTCATAGTCATATTGCGGAAAATGAGCGTGCAGGCCGTCGCTCGGCTTCGAGGATTTCCCGTGACCGATACCGTCGGGAAGAATGATGAAGTAGCGGGTCGCGTCTAGAAGCTGTCCCGGTCCAAATAATTCGCCGGCAAAAATCGGCGTGAGGAATTGATGGCCGGTTCCGCCGGTACCGTGCAGAATCAGAACGGCGTTGGTGACGCGGCCCTGCGCGTCGCGCACAGCGTTGCCGAGCGTGGTGTAATGCAAGCGCATCTCCGGCAGCGTTTCGCCCGACTGGAACTTGAAATCCTTGACGGTAAAATCGCCTTCAGTTGTTCCAGGCCACTTGGCGACCTGGCCGTGCGTTGGCAGGCTTAACAAAAGATGGACCGCCGCTGCCAGCGCAAACGAACGAAACGCATTTCCCGGCATGAGGCACCTCTCCAGCCAGAGAATCTAGCATGCTCCGGCAATGATTTTCATCGTCGGGCTACGGGAATAAATTCCTGGGTGCGCAGGTCATGATGAAGCCGTGGTCGGGAACAACGGATATGCAGGCGCGACCGAGTGCGAGGGCGCTAAGCGACTTCGCGCAGGTTTCCGATCACGGTTTCCTTTCTCCCGGTAACCCCTTCGTTCGCCATATTCAAACTAGTTCGCTCCGAGCTACGATTTGATGTAAAGTCAGTGGCTCGAACGCAGCCCAGTTTGAAAACCTTGCATCCGCATAGGCTGATGCGGCCGGGGGACTGCGGGCGCAACGTTGTGCCCAAGGAGACTGATGGAATCCCCGAGCAATCGATCCACAGAAGCTGCCGCATCCTCGTATCCCACCATCGCTGCGACGGCCACCGCCTTGCCGCCCTACACCATCACCCGCGAGGACGTAAAGGTATACATGGGGCGCGTCTTTGACATCCCGGAGCGCCGCCTCGAAGCGATGATGAGCATTGTGGACAACGCGCAGGTCCATACGCGCCATGCTATTTTCCCGCTCGACTACACCATCGAGCCGCGGCCGCTCTCGCAAACCAACAACGAGTACATCGAGCACGCGGTGAAGCTCGGCCGGGAGGCGGCGGAAAAATGCCTGGAGCGCGCCGGCTTGAAGCCCAATCAGATCGATATGATCATCACGGTGTCTTGCACGGGCTTCATGATTCCGTCGCTGGACGCCCACCTTATCAACCTGATGGGGTTCCGCTCGAATGTGCGCCGCATGCCGTTCACGGAACTAGGCTGCGCGGCGGGCGCCATGGCGCTGGGCCGAGCGGCGGATTTCTTGAAGGCCGAACCGGGGGGAAACGTCCTGATCATCGCGGTGGAGCTACCCTCGCTCACTTTTCAGCGCAAGGACATTTCGCAAGCGAACCTGATTTCTTCGATCCTTTTCGGCGACGGTGCCGCGGCTGTGGTCGTCAGCGGAAAACAGATGCAGGGACCGAAGATTCTGGAAACGGAAACCTACACGTTTCCTGATTCGCTGGGCGCGATGGGATTTGATCTGCGCGATTCCGGATTCCACATCCTGCTGGCAAAAGATGTCCCCGAAATGATCGGCGGAAAAATTGGCGGGCTGGTGCAGGGCTTCCTGGATCGCAACGGCCGGAAGCGCGAGGAGATCAAGGGCTGGATCCTGCATCCCGGCGGAGCGCGGCTGCTCGGAAACATCGAGACGGAGCTCGGCTTGTGCAAGTGCGACACGCAGCCTTCCTGGGACATTCTTGGAAACGTCGGAAATCTGTCCAGCGCGACGATCCTTTTCATCCTGCAGGAGTGGCTCGAGAAAAGACCGCTCCACGCCGGTGAGTATGCCGTGGCGGCGGCCTTTGGACCGGGATTCAGCGCCGAATTTTTGCTATTGCAATGGACCTGAGCATTAATTTGCTGCGCGACCGTACTACGGCTGCCTTTCTCGGGCTGCTTCTTGCCGTGGCGTTGCTCCGGCTGGTCGAACTGCGCATCTCCAAGCGGCATCAGAAGGAAATGGCCGCACGGGGCGCGGCGAAAATCGATGAGCCAAAATTCCGCTGGATGGTGCTGCTGCATACAGCGGTCCTGCTTGGCGCAGCACTGGAAGTCGTTGTTCTGCGGCGTCCCTTTATTTTGTGGCTGGCTGCGCCAATGTTTAGCCTCTTTCTAGCGGCAAACGCGGTGCGTTGGTGGGTCATACGCTCGCTCGGGGAACACTGGAACGTTCAGGTGGTGGATTCGACGCGCCTGGGCGTGGTGACCTCCGGACCCTTTCGCTACGTTCGCCATCCTAACTATGCGGCGGTCTTTGCGGAGATGCTCGCTCTTCCGCTGATTCACACGGCCTGGATCACCGCGGCAGCAGGAGCGTTCGCGCACATTGGAGTCCTGGCGCAGCGGCTCTCCACGGAAGAGCGCGTGCTCTCCGCCAATCCTGACTATCGCGCGGCAATGACCGGCAAGCCGCGTTTCTTGCCTGGGCTGTTCTGAAGAGCGGGACATAAATGCGCGGGCGAAGCCATTGCGTGGCGTTCATGCTGCTGTTTTCAGCGGCCGTCTGCAACGCTCGAGCGGAGACCGACGGTGCCACCCCAGCATTCACCAACGTGCCTGAACTCGCTTCGGGGTTTCGCTCCTTGTACATTCAGAACTTCACAGAAGCTCGCGAAAAGTTTTCCAGCTGGGAAACGCAGCATCCGGACGAGCCATTCGGCGAAGTTGCTGTGGCCGCCAGCTACCTCTTTGAGGAGTTTTATCGCCAGGATGTTCTCTCCAGCGATTTTTTCTTGAATGAAAAAAGATTCCTGCACGGCATTGAGGGGAAACCCGACGCCGCGCGCATGAAGAGTTTTCAGGAAGCCATCCGGCTCGCTCGAACGCTCGCGCGCCGGCGCCTCGAAAAAGATGAACGCGACCCGGAAGCGCTCTTCGCTCTGGCCTTGTCGTCTGGAATGGAATCGGACGCCGATATGATTCTCAAGAAGGAGCATATCGAAGCGTTGAAGCGGCTCAAGGAAGCCAATGAACAAGCCAAGCGATTGCTGGCGGAGCAGCCGGACGCCAATGACGCGTATGTCGCGCTGGGGGCGGCCAATTACATTATTGGAAGCCTCTCCGGCGGCACGCGCTTCCTCCTGCGATTCGGCGGAATTCATGGCGACAAGAAGCTCGGCATGGAGCAACTTGGAAAGACCATTGAAAGCGGACGGTACCTGAAGCCGTTTGCAAAAATTCTCCTGGCGCTGGCCGCGCGCCGGCAAAAACAAGATGATTTGGCGCAGAGACTTTTGCGCGAATTGAGCGAGGAATTTCCGGAAAGCCCGCTCTACGCCGCCGAGTACGCAAAAGCCATGGGCCGGCCCATTCCCGCGCAAATGCATCCCTGAGGTTGTTGGCATGCTTTCTGTCCCCCGGGCCAGGCGGCTGTCGAATAAATCATCCTTATTCTCGCGAATAGAATAGAATCGCGCTCAAGTGGTCCACGCGCGGTCGATCATTTCTAAATAAGGCGGTGATAAGTGTTTCAAAAGGAATTATTGAAGGGCCGCGCCGTGTTCCTCACCGGCGGGGGAACCGGACTTGGCAAGTCGATGGCATTGCGGTTTGCGGAGTTGGGCGCGCGGATCTTTCTCGTCGGCCGGCGGGAAGATCCGTTGCGGGAAACGTGTGAAGAGATTCACCGCATAGGTGGCTCCGCCGCATACACGACTTGCGACGTGCGCGACTACGGCGCTGTGGAAACCGCGGCAGCGAAGGCCGAGGAACAATTCGGCGAAATCGATACGCTGGTCAACAACGCCGCCGGGAATTTCATGGCGCGCACGGAAAAACTGACTCCCAACGCTTTCAACGCCGTGGTCGGCATCGTACTAAACGGCTCCTTTCACTGCACGCAGGTTTTTGGCAAACGCTGGATTTCTCGAAAACTCGGCGGCAATGTGCTGAATATCGTGACGACGTACGCAGCCGCCAACTGTGGCTCGGGATTTGTCGTGCCGTCGGCTTGCGCCAAAGCTGGCGTTTTGGCGCTGACCACTTCGCTGTCCGTGGAATGGGCGAAGTATCACATCCGTCTGAACGCCATCGCACCGGGTCCATTTCCGACGGAAGGCGCATGGTCGCGGCTGATGCCCTCGAAGCAATTTGAAGAGCACGCCAAGGACAAGCATCCGATGAAACGCTTCGGAAAACATGCGGAGCTGGCGAACCTGGCCGCATTTCTCATCAGCGACATGGCGGAGTACATCAACGGCGAATGCGTCGTGATTGACGGCGCGCAATGGTTGCGCGGCGCAGGAGAATTCAACGACCTGTCTCTGTTGCCCGAAGCTGCCTGGGAACAGATGGAAGCCGAGCGCGCGAGAAAATGACGAATAGCTACTGAGGCAGCGCCCGCTTTCGAAGTTCAACGCGAAGTTTGATCTCTCCTATGGATTGCCCGTTCGAATCGGCGCGAACAGTGACTTCCTGAGGCTCTGGTTTTTTGGCGCTGTTTTCCGCTGGCGCGGGCAAATTGACTTCGATGCGCGCGGACGCCACTTGTTTCGCAGCGACCGTGAATTTCCCGGCACCGCTTTGCGCTGTCCCCCCCGCCGGCAGCACGGCGGAGAGAGTGATTTCCTGAGTCTTCGCGGTGCGATTGCGAACCCATAGGGGAATCACCAGTGTGCCGGGCGCTTGCAGCGCAATCTCCGGCGGCTCGGGATGCGGAAGATTCCCGAGTCCATGAGCGCGCCGAAAGTCCGCGTAGAAGCTGTACGGGCCTCCGAGTTCCACTGATAGTTCCGGCCGCGCGGGTTCCGGAGAAACTTCAGGCCGGCCGAAGGGAATCGCGCCCTGGGTGATGCCATCAAAAATGTCGCCGGTCACACTGCCGCCAACCAGCGATTTACCGAGCACAAATCGCATGTCATCCGTCCAGCCGTCCGAGGCGGCCATCTTTTCAATTTGTGCTTCGTCCATTTGGGCGACGGAGTCCAGGAATTCCTTTGCCTGCGTTTGATGGGCGCGGAAGGAGTCGAACGAGATCCGCCAGTATGGCTGTTTGGTAGATTTTGAGATTTCCTTCACGGAATAGCTTGGGCCTTTGCCGCGAAAGAGGTCCTCGCGGTCCGCGTCCGGGAAATAATAGATTTTCTTTGGCTGCCACGGCCGCAGATTTTCAAGAAACAACTCGCGGCGATTGGCCGGCCCAGCAACCTGCTCCGGGAAGGTGGTAGGATCGCCCGCCAGATCAAACGCTTCCGTGGCCAAGACGCCACAAGCCTGGTGGTCGCCGTGGTCTTCGCCAATAAAAGTTCCAGGCAAGAAAGTAAGGATGACTTCCGGGCGAGTCAGTCGAATGAGGCGCACGAGCTTTTCGAGTGCAACGCCATGACCCCAATTGGCGAGCGACTGCAAGACGTTCTGCGAAGCCGTATCCTTTCCATCGAGAAACCAGACGTTTGTGATGCCGAGCGTCGCCAAGGCGTTGCGCGCTTCGATCTCCCGGATGTCCCCGAGCGCCGCGGCTTGCTCGGTGCCAGCTTTATTCGCGCCGCTGCTGCCACGCGTGCTGATAACCACCGCCACACGCTTGTGTTCGTCCAGCGCGCGCGCAAGATACGCTGTCGCGGCTCCTTCATCGTCCGGATGCGCCACCACGAGCATGAGATCCACTTTGTAGCGCTGGTCGGCCGACGGCAGCGCGGCCGGCTCCTGCGCTGCTGCCCCGCCCAACAGCATACTTGCTGCCAGAGATACGATCGGCAGTGTGCTTGCGAATCGTGACATGTGGCTTCCTCGGGTGAATGGTTTCACAGATGGCACAAAGACGGAAAGACTTGTTGCCCCGCGCCGTATTCTCGATTGCTATTCGATGAAGGGTCAAGGCTTCGAGGTACTTTCTCCGGTATGGGTATTTTCCGCTTTTCACGGCAGCATATTTCGCCCAGCCCTTCACTGCCACCGGGACGGACGAGCTAGACCAAGGTTCCCTGGAGCACTTCGCGGAGGAGTTCCTGTTTTTGCGTGGTGAGCTTCTTGCCTTGCCCGGTAAGATAGAACACGTCGATGGCTTTATGGCCTTCCGTATCGATCAGCGCGACTTCGATGTTGCATCCTAGCCGTGCCAGCGCCGCGCCGATCTCGTGGAGCAATCCGGGATGATCCTGCGTGACGATTTCGAGTAGTGTGCTGTGCGCGGATGAGGAATCGTCGAAGTTGATGCGTGTTTCGACGGCGACTTTCGGCGCCCGCGCTCGGCTCGCGCTCACGCGGCTTTTCAACAGCGGTTCCAGCGGCGCGGCTCCGTTCACGACATCGGCGAGGCTCCTGCGGAAGCGCTCGGTTTCGCTGGGGTTCAGCTCCAGAGTGTGGTGCAAGTCCGCAAAATGAAAAGTGTCCAGGATCACGCCGGCAGCATTGGCGAAGGCATCCGCCTTGTTGATGTTCATGCCCCAGCCGGCCAGCACCCCTGAAATCGTGGCAAAAAGCGCTGGGCGGTCCGCGGTAAGCAATGTCAAAGAGAAACCATGGCGCGTGGCGAGCAGTTCCGTTTGCACAGGATCCGTTCCCAGCTTGCGGTAAAGCTCAAAGTGCGCCGCAATCTCTGCTGCCGAATGCACGGCGAGATATCGCCGCGGGAATCCTTCCAGGAACCGCACGATCTCCTCGATGGAGGCGGCGGTTGCTTTGGCCTTTACGCGCTCCAGGAGCGAGCCTTCATCCGGCGCATGCAAGCGGTCGCGGTCCAGCGTGCGGCTGAAGTGGTTGGAAGTGGCCACGAAAAGCTGCCACAGCATTTCCGCTTTCCAGGGCGTCAACGCTTCCGGATTGACGGAGTGAATGTCCGCATAGGTCAGCAGGCACAATCTTTGCAGGCGCTCCAGCGTCGTGACGGACTGCGCAAAAGCAGAAACAGTGGCGGGATCGAAGATGTCTCTTCGTTGCACAGTTGCGGACATTTCCAGGTGATGTTCGATGAGGAAATGGACTTCTTCCTTTTCTTCCGGCGAAAGTTGCAATCTCTTGGCAGTGCTTTCAAGCGCAGTGAGGCTGCCGGTAACGTGATTCTCCACCGGCATTCCTTTGCCTACGTCGTGCAAGAGCAGCGTTAGGATCAGCAAATCCCGCCGCTCAACGGTCTTCCAAAGCGGCGCGAAATGCGCTCCCCGCTCGTCCGGCGGCGACGCCAATTCCTGCAGGTGCTCGATGGTGCGCAACGAATGTTCGTCGACCGTGTAGCGATGATAAAAATCGCGCACCACCAGCGAGTCGATCCTTCCAAATTCCGGCAGAACTTCCGTCAGCAGCCCCAGCCGCTGCATCGAGCGCAAGGCCACTCCCGGATAATCCGAGCCCAGAATCTCGCGCAACGTGGCCCAGGAAATCTGCGTGTTCTTCGGAGGGAGTTCCGGATGCGTCAGGATGTAACCGATGCTGCGTTCCGCCTCGCGGCTCAGCGGAGTCCCCGTGCGAGCCGCTTCCGCGAAGAGGGAATAGGTGATGGCGCGGTCCGAGAGCGACGGAAGATCGACAACCTCCAGCAAGCCGTCCCGCACCGAAGAATATCTGCCGCCTGCGGGTTCGCTCTTGGCCGAGCGGGCCGCGTTAAACAAGCGCTGCCGCAGCGTTAACGGTACGGGAGCCTTCTGCTCGAGATAGCGCAGGAGTTGCCGGTTGAGGGTGCGCGCATGGCGGAAATACTGGCGCATCCATTCGGCGGGGGTTCGCGACAATCCGTCGCCCACGCCCAGCGCTTGTTCTGCGGCCGCCGCCTGAAGCTCATAGGTGAGCGTGTTATCGTTCCGTGCGTTGCTGTAGTGTAGAAAGCATCGGATGGCGCTAAGAAAATCCACTGCCGCTGCGGAAAGCTCTTCCTCCGCTGCAGTGACGTTTCGAATCCCTCTCTTTTCCTCTACGATTTGCCGCAACCAAATCGTCGCTTGATAATCGCGCATGCCTCCCGGCGACTCTTTCACGTTGGGCTCTAGGTGAAAAATCGTATTTCCGTAGCGCGTCAACCTTTCCCGGGTCAACCGATGGATTTGTGCAAGGAGGAACGGCCGCGCCTGCTTTTCCGACGCGGGCAAAACTTTGGCGTCGAGCTTCTCAAACAACGCAGCATCGCCCGCCAGGAACCGGCGATCCAGCAAAGCCAGGTGAAATTCTGCGTTGTCCTCTTCGATACGCTTGCACTCTTCTAGAGTGCGCCCGGCCGAGCTGACGCGGAATCCGATGTCCCACAACGTCCGCGAAAACTCGGAGATGAGCGGCCGCGATTCCTGCTCTACTTTTTCATTGCCCAGCAAAAACAGAATATCGAGGTCGGAGTACGGAAAGAGCATCCGCCGCCCATACCCGCCGAGCGCCAGCAGGCAAAGTCCTTGCGCGTCGTGGCCGTGGACGCGCAGGAGTTCCCCAAAAATTTGCTGGACGTTGTGATCCGCCAGTTCGCACAACGCCCGAAGCGTTTCTCGCGGACCGGTACCCGCCTCAAATTGTTGACGGATACGTTGCCGTTCGGCCTCCGCCTGCGGGCCGAGCACGGACAAGGGCGTTGGGGAACCTTGCATGTTTTTTTCGGGTGGGATGCCCGGAGTACGACTGGGGCGTGCAGCGGTAGTCACGTTGAGCGTCCTGCGGTCAGCAAATCGGCTGCTGGGCGGCCAAGAGTGAATGGCTAGAGCGCGTTTTCACCACGCTCCTCGTTGCGAATCCGGATCGCTTCCTCAACCCTTGATAGGAATATCTTACCGTCACCAATCTTCCCTGTCTTGGCGGTCTTCAAAATTGTGTCCACGGCGCGATTTACCAGCGCATCTGGGAGCACCATTTCCAATTTTATTTTTGGAAGCAAGTCCACGGTATATTCGCGTCCGCGATATACCTCTGTGTGCCCTTTCTGGCGGCCGTGCCCGCGCACCTCCGTCACCGTCATCCCTTCGATGCCGATTTCGCGCAGCGCATCCTTCACCGATTCGAACCGCGAGGGCTGAATGATTGCCTCGATTTTCATCATGGGTGTTTCCGCTCCGCCCCCTGCCTGACGCTCCCTTGCCAGCTTCGCCTAAGACTCAAGGTTATAAGCCTCTTCGCCGTGCTGCGTAATGTCCAGACCTTCGATCTCGTGCTCTTCCGGCACGCGTATGCCAGTCAGCAAATCCACAATCTTAAGCAGCACCAGCGTTCCCACCAGCGCAAAAATCCAGGCGACTAAGACGCCGGCAAGTTGGTTGCCGACCTGGCCCCAATGCCCATCCAGACCGCCTACTGGCTTACCCGCTCCAAAAATCGGGTTGATCACCTGTTGCGCAAAAACTCCGGTAAGCAAAGCTCCGATCGTGCCGCCCGCGCCATGCACCCCGAAAGCATCCAGCGCGTCATCATACCCGAAGAGAGCCTTCACCTTCGTCACCATCCAATAGCACACCGCCCCGGCAATAATGCCGATTGCCAACGCCGGCATCGGCCCCACAAAACCGGCAGCAGGAGTGATCGCCACCAGCCCCGCAACTGCGCCGGAAATCGCGCCCAGCGCGCTGGCGCGCCCGTTCTTGATCCATTCCGCCGCGCTCCAACTCAGTGCCGCCGCTGCTGCCCCGAAGTGCGTAGCAACAAACGCGCTGCTGGCCAGTGAATTTGACGCCAGCGCGCTGCCCGCGTTGAAACCGAACCATCCCACCCACAGCAAGCACGCGCCAATGAAACTCAGGACCAGGCTATGCGGCGGCATGGGCTGCTTCGGGTATCCGGTGCGCTTGCCCAAATACAGCGCGCACACCAGCGCCGAGACGCCCGAAGAAATGTGCACGACGGTGCCGCCGGCAAAATCCAGCGTCGGAAATTTTCCACCTAGCGACGCATTCAGCAGCCCGCCTTTGCCCCATACCATATGCGCCAGCGGCGCGTAGACCACCAGGAACCACAGCGTCAGGAACAGTACCGTGCCGCTGAACTTCATCCGCTCCGCGGTTGCGCCGGTAATCAATGCCGGCGTGATGATGGCGAACATCAGTTGGTAGACCATGAACGTGAGTTGCGGAATCGTCCCCGCGTAATCGGGATTCGGGTCCGCGCCCACGCCGCGCAGGAAGGCGTGCTCGAAGTTACCGATAAAATGTCCATCGCCGCCAAAGCACAGGCTGTAGCCGACCAACGCCCACATCACCGTGATCAACGCCATCAGCGCGAAGCTCTGCATCATGATCGCCAGGGTATTTTTCCGCCGTACCAGGCCGCCGTAGAACAGCGCCAGCCCCGGCCCGGTCATCATCAAGACCAGCGCCGCGCTGACCAGCATCCAGGCGTTGTCCGCCGAGGATTGTGCTGCCTTCACGTCTTTATCCAGTTGCGCCAGCTTTTCGGAAACAGTTTTGGCGGTTTCCGGTGCGGCGAGGGAGGCCATCATTGTTGGAGGGGTGCTTGAGGGGGCAGGCGTTTGCTGTGCGGAGAGGGGAATTCCAGTGAATAGGATGGCCCCAAGCACCAGGAGAAGGCTGAAACTACACTTCCATCCTACGCACTTCATAGATGTGTCTGCTCCGCTGGCTCTGGATTCTACTACCGGGGACCCGCTACTTTGCCGGCCAACATTATACGCATGCGCGCCCCTGGACACCGTTTGAAATTTTCATTCCGTAGATTTGTTTTTCTGATACGCCGTCCTCTGTAGGTTTGGGCGAATTGGCTTGTAAACTTCTGAAATGCTTCTCTTTTTTCGGCTTAACTTGTCCGGCTTAACTCCGTCTAACTTACTTTGTGCAGCTTATGCTACAGCGTATAATGCCGTCCGGCCTGGCGAATCACCATCGTCGCCTTAATGAGGATAGACTCACCCACCGCCATGACTGAGCGTCCGCCCATGGAAATCAACGTTCGCGAAACCGCTGGAGTGCCTGTCCTGGAAGTTCACGGCCGGCTCACTATCGGCGAGCCCGCCGAGCAGCTTCACGACGCGCTTGAGTCCGTGGTCCAGGGCGGCGCGAAGAGAGTGGTTGTGGTCCTGAACGGCATCCCGCAGATTGACAGCTCCGGCATTTCCACGCTGGTGCGCATCTCCATCAAGCTGGCCCGCGAAGGCGGCGTGCTGCGCCTCGTCTGCGGCCCGGGCCGCGTCCGCGACGCCCTCACCGTCACGCGCCTCATCGAGGCTATCCCCACGTTCGAATCCGAATCCGCGGCCCTGCAAAACTTCGCGTAATTGAACCGCGCGTTTCTCGTAATCGTTTTCGGGCTAGCATCTCGTGTGATAGTTTCCATGTATGGCTCGACACTCGAGCTTCCGTCTTGGGCTCCTACCGATTATCGTGGCGGCTCACTTGGCGATGCCTGTAAGTGCACTTTCCCAGTCGTCCGGCTTGGCCTTGACTCGCTCGGAAGAAGCGGACCTCGATTCCCTGGCATTGCACACAGCGCAAAGGATTCGACAGGCGAAACTCGAGGAGATAGAGCCTCATGTTCTTGTAATTGATTTCTTCCGAAGTTCACCAGGCAGTTCGTCGCGATTAGGCACGCTGCTCTCAGATCACTTTTCTGAATCACTGTCTGCATATTCGGCGGGATTGAAAATTCTGGATCGCAACGTTCTCGAAGACTATTTGATCAAAGAGTGGACGACACTCGAGGATCTCAAGTCTGGAGACGTATGTTTGCTGATTGGCCGACAATTGGGGGCAACAGGAGTCATTCTGGGGACTCTGTATGAGGAGAACGGCCAGATCAGTCTCACAATCCACCTCGAAGGATTTGGTCCGGTCGCTAATAGAACAGACCCATTTGAAGCGACGGATGAAAGGGTTCGTTTTGCCACGAGTGAAAACATGCGTGCGATGCTCTACCAGCATGGCCCCAACTACGCTCGCAGAGCCCACGAAATTCCGGAGGAGCCGGATGTCGTTAGGTCCGGTAGCCCGGGGGTTGCATCACCTGTCTGCAGCTATTGTCCGCAACCAGACTATTCGGACGCGGCCAGGGCCGCCAAATTCCAAGGAACAGTGATTTTGTCAGTCGTGGTCACCGCAGAAGGACAGGTCACGTCTGTCTATGTCTTGAAGGGAGCGCCTTTTGGCCTGACTGCTCAGACAATTAAAGCAACGCGAGGTTGGCGCTTCAAACCGGGGCAGAAAGACGGCAGGCCTATTTCAGTTCGGGTCGAAACCGAAACCACTTTCCACCTCTATTAAGCCTTTGGTGAGCTGCACTTGAATCTCAGAAGAAGGTTATACAGGAAGTTTCTACCCGCCCTTTTTCAGTTCGGCGAGCACCAGCTTGGCTACTTCCTTCAGCGTCTCAAACACGCCCACTCCCTGAATCGCTATGCCTTCCAGGACCGGCTCGCCTTTTTTCTGCAACTCCTTCGTCAATTCCGGCACGGCCATTGCATTTGGCAAATCGCGTTTATTCAGTTGCAGCACGTATGGAATCGTCGCGAAATTCAGGTTGTGCTCTTTCAAATGTTCCTGCAGGTTTTCCATGGTTTCGAAGTTCGCGTCCAGCCGTTCTTCCTGCGAATCCGCCACGAACACCACGCCATCCGCGCCTTTCAGGATCAGCTTGCGGCTGGCTTCGTAGAACACCTGCCCGGGCACAGTATATAAATGAAAGCGCGTCTTGAACCCGCGCACCGTCCCTAAATCCAATGGCAGGAAGTCGAAGAACAGCGTGCGGTCCGTCTCCGTGGCCAGAGACACCATTTTGCCCTTCTGATTCTGCCCCGTGTGGTCATAGATCCATTGCAGGTTGGCGGTTTTTCCGCCCAGACCTGGACCGTAGTACACCAGCTTGCAGTTAATTTCGCGCGCAGGAAAATTGATGAAAGGCACTTTGTCGTTAACCAGGATTGGCCACAAACTTATAGCATACGCGGCGCAGGCAGGCCAGCTTTCCAGCCCCGCGTGGTAAGTTGCACGAACTGCATATAGTTTCCGCGATTCGGCGCTGAACTCCACGTGCTATTTTCGGCCATGCCTCCGTTCGGTAACGCCTGAAGCGCTAAGGAGCGCCTCCGCTCACACGATTTGACGCGAGAATCCTGCTCTGCTAGCATTCGCCCCATGGCCAAAGCGCATAAGCCCTCCTCAGGGTCATCCGGGCATTCCAAGGGCGCGGCGCGGAGTCCGTCTAAGTCACTGAAAAAGAAGCCTTTCCCTCCCCTGCCGCCCGCCCAACGTGGAGGTGTCGAGTTGGTTGACCCGCTCGTCCAAGCGCAGCTCAAACTTTACGATGAGGCTTTGTCGCTGTTCCACCAGCAAAAATTTGCCAAAGCCAAGCAGGAACTCGAAAAAGTTCTCGAAGGCCCCAGCAAGGAACTCGCGGACCGCGCGCGTATGCACGTGAAAATCGCCGAGCAGCGCATGAAGCCGTCCCACGAACAGAATCCGCGCACCGCCGAAGAACATTATCAGCGTGGCGTTGCCATGATGAACATCGGACGCTGGGACGACGCGCGCGAAAGTCTCGACAAAGCCCGCAAAGCCGCGCCCAAGGCAGACCACATTCACTACGCGCTGGCCGCGCTCGATTGCCTTACCGGCGAAGCCGACTCCGCGCTGGCCAATCTGAAGGTGGCGATTCAGCTACGCGCGGAAAACCGCTATCACGCGCGCAATGACGAGGATTTTGCGTTCCTCCAGGAAGACCCGCGCTTCACCGAACTGCTTTATCCAGAGAAAGACGGCCTCGCCAGCTAGTGAGACAGGCTTTAGCTTGGCCGGTTTTTTCCTCTCCGTGTTTCTGTGTACTCCGCGTCCTCCGTACTACTAATCCTCAAATTCGTTGTGCGCCGCGCAAAAATGTTGTCGTCCGTCGCAGTACCTTCCGATGTATGGGTCATTTGCTTTTGGTTGCGGCTCCGCCGCGCTGTGTTAGATTCTTTTCCGTGAAATGAAGCTGCTTCTGCGATTCCAAATCGTCACCGTCACCGATGACGGCGGCAGCTCCGGCCGCTTGCGCCGCGAGAACCGCATCCTTCCTCCCGGCGACATTCGCAATTGCATGGTGGCTCTCTCGAAAGATGAAGCCCTTCTCGGCCGCCTGTTCCAATATCGTTTTCACGCTGGCCGCGGCCTCATCGGCCACAATTTCGGAAATCTTTTCCTTGCTGCGCTCACGCACGTTACCGGCGATTTTACGGAAGCCATTCGCGTCAGCAGCAAAGTGCTGGCGATTCGCGGCAGGATTTTCCCGTCGACGCTCTCGAACGTGCATCTCGTCGCCACGCTCGAAAACGGCCGCACCGTTCACGGCGAAACGCGCATCACCGCCAGCCGCGCGCCCATCAAGAGGCTCAAGCTTTCCTCGCGCCGCGTGCGTCCACTCCCCAGGGCCGTCGAAGCCATCAAGGAAGCGGATCTGATTCTGCTCGGCCCGGGCTCGCTCTACACCAGCATCCTTCCGAACCTGATGATCCCGGAAATTGCCGCCGCCATCGCCAAATCCAAGGCCCCGCGCGTCTACGTCGCCAACTTGATGACCCAGCCCGGCGAAACCGCCGGCTACGCCCTCGCCGATCATCTTCGCGCCATCCAGAAGCACGTCCCGCAGCGCGTCATCGATTTCGTCGTTGCCAATCGCCAGCCCGTGTCGCCCGACGTGGCCCGCCGCTATCGCGCGCAGGGCGCCGAACCTGTGGCCGTCGATCCCCCGGCCCTCCAGAAGCTCGGCTTCCGCGTCATCCTCGACAATCTCCTCGAGGAGCACGGCGTCCTCCGCCACAACACCCGCCGCCTCTCCCGTCTCCTCCTCGAACGATTCCTCCGCCACTAAAAGCAAAAGGGCGGTCCGACCCGGTCGGAGCGCCCTTTGCGTTAAAGGTTTGTGCAGCCGTTAGAAGATGATCTTGGCCACAAGTTGGATGTTGCGGGCTTCGCCAGGGCCAATGGCCGGGGCACCGTTGAAGTCGCCGATCGTGTCCGTCACCTGACCAAAGCCACTGGCGGCGGTGCAGACCCCTGTTGCCGTGGTTGCTGGGGGTATTGGGGCAGCCGGCGCGCAAACGCCGCCCACGGAGCCGACTCCAGACGCCATGTTAATGCGGTTGAAGAGGTTAAAGAAGTCTGCTCGAAGCTGGACTTTGACCCGCTCGGTGATTGGGATGTTCTTGATGAAAGACAAGTCCACATCGCCAAAACCGGGCCCGGTAAATTTGTTTCGAGAGAGGTTAGCCGCACCTGGGCACGCTGTCGAAAGCGCCGGGTTTGCATTCGGAAGGCAGAACGCAGCGGGGTTCCACCATTGCGTCCCAAAGGTCGGGTCGAATTTGTGACTGACACTGGCATACGGATTACCGATTAGAGACAGTCCCGAGAGTGTCTCGTCGGAGGGCTGCCCCTTGTGCCAATTCATTACGCTGCTGATTTGCCAGTCGTTAAAGACGCGCTTTGTCAGGCCAGAGGTAGCCCAAGGCGCCTTGGGAATATCATACGTACCACTGACAGTGAAAAGGTGTCTTGTGTCGAAATCACTGTTTCCATAGTCCGCCTTAAGGTTAAAAGCATCGTCCAGTACTTGACCGCGGTACTCGCTGACTTCATCCAGAGCGTGCGACCAGGTGTAAGCGAACTGGGTGCTTAGCCCGCGCCAGGCCCTTGTCCGGAAAATGGTTTGCAAAGCGTTGTAGTTTGATGTGCCAATAGTGTTGAGCTGCAGAATGTGCCCAAAGTGCGTAAACGCCCCTGCTTGGTTGATATCGGAAACGATATTTAGCTTGCGGCCTTGACTGCCAACATACCCGATCTGGAATATAGCGGAGTTGCCCAAACTCTTCTCCACCTGCAAGTTGTAGTTATAGAAATACGGTGTGCGGAAGTTCGAGCTGACCGAATAGGCGCCGAGGCCCTGAGGATCGCCTGCGGCAGCGCAGAGGGGATTGCTGCAGCCCTTGACGCCGGGAAAGATCGACGCCCCACCAGCTTGGACCGCATCCCAGTTATAGCCGCTACGTGAGTAGGTGGAGACGGGGGTCGCGCCAAATGGGTTGCCCTGAATCCCTGAAGGTGCCGAGACGGGCGGCCGGAAATCGAGAAAGGGGTTCAGGTTAATCTGGTCATAGAAGACGCCAAAGCCTCCGCGGACAACCAAGTCACCCTTCGCGGTGGGCTGATAAGCAAAGCCGAGGCGAGGAGCGAAATGATCCTTACCGGGGTTGAAGAGGGCATGGCTGCCGTCCTGAACCACAAATCCCGTGCCAGAACCATTCAAGGCTCCAACAAAGTTGGCTATGTCTTTCTTATCAGTCTGCATCGGACCAAAGTATTCATAGCGCAAGCCGTAACTAATGTTGAGCTTCCTGGTGAGCTGCCACGAATCCTGAATATAGGCGTTGAAAGCGTTGACGTGCACCCAGCGCTCTGGGTCACCGACGGCAATTGTGGAGCCGCAGGTGAAGCTATTGTTGACATGAAGTGCATCGGTGCACGAAGAAACGTCGCCTGCCAGAAAATCGGCTAGGGCCTTTGTTAACGGGGTTTCCGTTGCAGTCACCGGATCGTTAGCCCATGGCCCGAACGAGCCATCAAAGACGAACTTTCCCGTTCCGCGGCGATGATAGAACTCATTGAGTTTTCCGTGGCGGTATTCGGCTCCGAAGCGGAACTGGTGCTTTCCGATGCTGTAGGAAACGATGTCGGTAAAGTGCAAGGTCAGGTCGCTTCGGCCCTCCGGCGGCGTCAGACCTATCTGTTCAAATCCCCCCGAACCGCCCTTGGAAGGAGGCGCGATGATGATATTGGGAGCGCCGTGGATGGGCTGTCCGTGGGCGGTGGCGTCCGGGCTAAGAAATATTCCCATGGCCTTGGTATCGAAGCCATTGTTGTTGTCATGGAAGAGCTGATTGAAGTAGCTGGCGCCAAAAAGAAATTGATTGGTCCACCTCGACGACAACGCGGAGTTCAAGACTGCGCCATAGTTACCGTCGTGGAGCGGCGCAACCTCGAAGTAGTACGCCAAATTCGAGCTGGCCGTTCCCAGCGCTGGGCTGCCGCCCAGTGGAGCCGTCTGGTTACCTTGACCGATGATGGCGTGTAGAGAAAGATGATGTTTGTCAGAAATCTGATGATCGACCCGAGCCACGCCGTTGTAGCTATATCCAAACTCGGAGCTGGGGCTGAAGAAATTGCCGGCGGTAGCGGGGAGGCCTGCGATGCTTGAGCTCCCGCTCCGGGGCCAGAAACCGCTCGTTCCAATGGCGGTCTTCGATGCGGCACTTTCGGTAACGCCATGGGCGGCAAGCACTGCCAGAGCTTGGTTCACCCAGGCATCCGAGGGTTCCGTTGCAATTCCGGAAAGACCAAACACGAAGTCATTCTTCTCGTAGGTGACAAAGGCAAATGTCTTGTTCTTGATGATCGGGCCACCCGCGGAGAAGCCGTAGTTTTCGTTGCGCTCTCTTGGCGCCTTGGTTCCGGGCGCGGGAATAAAGAAGGGCGAGGGGGAAGCGAAGTATTCGTTCCGATTGTAGTAATAAAGTGACCCATGAATGTCGTTGGTTCCGGACCTCAGGACAATGTTGGCTGTCCCGCCTGCGTTGCGCCCGCCTTCGGGTCCGGAGGAGGTTTGTACTGAAAATTCCTCAGTTGCGTCAATCGGCAGAACGGTGCCGGCGATGCCCGAGACGCCGCCTTGATTGATGGCCGGAATGTTGTGCCAGAAGTCGTTGTTGTCCACACCGTTGATCTGCCAGTTGATCTGGTTAGGCCGGGTGCCATTGAGCGAACCGAAGCCGCCCACGTTGTAGCCGCCGAAGCCCGGTGCAACACCGATCATCTGCGTGAAGTCCCGGCCGTTGAGAGGAATGTTCTGCACCACATCGTCGGGGATGGTCATTGTCTGCGTCTGTGTTGTGGTGTCGAGAGTCAGGGCAGCGGCGGATACTTCTACTGTCGTGGTCTGCTGTTGCAGCGAAAGTCTGACGTTCAGTGTATAGATCTGGCCCGCGCTAACTTCCACCTTGTCCACGGTGTAGGCTGGGAAACCCGTCGCTGTCACCGTGATTTTGTACTGGCCCAGCGGAATGTCCTGAAAGGAAAAGGCTCCATCATTAGTTGTTGTTGTAGTGTGGTCAATCCCTGTGGCACTTTCCGTGGCTTTCACTGCGGCATTGGGTACTAACGCCCCGGACGGATCCGTCACTGTTCCGTTGATGGAGCCGCGGAACGTCTGCGCGTTCATCCCCACTGCGAGCGACAGAACAACCACAATTGCTAAGACTAAGCGCTTCATATGATCAACACCCCCCTCATCGAGATCGAACTATAACCGACAGCACCGGCCTGCCCCCACTCGGTCGAGGCACGCTTGAAAAAGCAAGTTGCACCGCGGACCAATCGCTTACTGTTTGTGGATCGTGACCTGTTGCAAACAAGGACAAGCCCCCCGGACCAGCTCGCCCTTCCTTCAAAAAAAACAATTCAGCAATACGACCAATATGGCTGTGGTGTCTGATTTTTAACTCGCTCCTGCGTTCCATGTCAAGGAGAATGAATTTTATTCCACGAACCCAAAAATTTCATCGCCTGGGCGCTCCTGCGGAGCGTTTTTTCGTTGACTTCTGCCCGCAAATTTGAGCCTTCCAACCTTCTTGCGCACTCGTCACTACCCATCTGCCGCCGCTTCCTGCTACCTTCTTCCAAGAATTTTACTTCAGCTAACTTCGGAGACCCTCATGGCCACATTCGGATTGATTGAATACGAAGACGCCTCGCCCCAGGTGCGCGCCATCTACGACGACATCATGGCCACGCGCAAAACCGATTGGATCAACAATTTCTGGAAGGCCATCGCGCACGATCCCGCTTTGCTTAAGCGCACCTGGGAGAGCATCAAGCAGATTATGGCGCCCGGCGCGCTCGACCCGCTCACCAAAGAACTGATTTACATCGCCGTCAGCGTGACCAACAACTGCAACTACTGCATCGCTTCGCACACCGCTTCCGCCTTCGGCAAAGGAATGACCGACGCCATGTTCAAGGAACTGCAGGCCATCATCGGCATGGCCAATGAAACCAACAAGCTCGTTACCGGCTATCAGGTCGAAATCGACCAGCGTTTCCAGCCACCTCTTCCGCGCTAGCACTCGCATCTTATCGTCACTCGCAACGGCTGACGCGCCGCGAAATGCTGGCCTGTCCGTGCGGACAGGTGTTTCTGCAGCACGGTAGTACGCACGTACTATGGTTGGGCTTCTCCCCTGAGGCGGAACATATAGATGTTACCGGGGAGTCCTGTTTCGAGCAGGGCGTGTCCGAAAGTCTAGCTTCGCGAGTGTGCCAGCCATGCCTCCTATTGCGAAAGACGCCGAAAACTTGGCCCCCAAACCGGACGGGTCCGCACGCGCCACATCAGGCTCCGGCGACTCGGCCATTAAGCAGCAGCCCGTCGCGCTGGAAGTTCCCGTCACTGTCAATGGCGCGCGCGCCCTCGACGGCAGCGACAAACGCGAGCCTTTCTCCGAGTCCACAAAGACTGTTTTGATTTTCGGAAGCGGCGCTGTCATCCGTCTTTCCTCTGCCGTTGCCCCGGGACAGCTGCTATTTCTCACCAACGAGAAAACCAAGAAAGAAGTGGTCTGCCAGGTCGTCAAATCCAAGAACTACCGCAGCGTCAGCGGCTACGTCGAGCTTGAATTCACCGAGTCCGTGGTCGGCTTTTGGGGCATGCGTTTTCCGGGTGACCGTATCAGTCCGGCTCCTCAACACGCGAGACCCGCTCTTGCGGCCAACGCTACTCCCAGCGCAGTTCCAGCAAAGCCGGCCGCTCCGGTCTCTGCTGTGAAAGAGGCTGTGCTAAAGCCGGCCGAAACGAAATCCGTTGCTCCCGCGGCGCCGAAATTGGAAGACGTCCTTCCGCAGAAACCAGTCGCTCCCGTTGCGCCGCTCTCGTCCACATTGTCTTCGTCGTTCGATCCCGAAGCCCCACTCAGCGTTCGGACGACTGCGCCGGCTGCGCCCGTCGTCCCGGTGGTGCCGGCCGTGCCGGTTTCGCCTGCTCCACAAGCACCCGTGAATTCCGTGCCAGCGCAGCTCATCACTCCTGCTTCCGCCTTGATTGATTCGCCGCGCGCTTCGGAAGTGCAGGCCTCCTTCTTGGAGCCAGCCAAGACCCCGGTCGCTCCGGTGGTACCCACGGTTCCGAATCTGCTCGCGCTTTTCGAAGGCGAACCGGCTACTCCTGAGGTCGATGCCCCTCCCGCTGTGCAGATTTGCGTCGACACGGAAACCGAAACGCTCAAGAAGCACACCGCGCGTCTTCAGGAAGAGCTTTCGCACATCATGTTCTCCAGAGAACCTGAGACGCAAGAAACGGTTTCAGTTCAAATTCCACACGCGTCACCCGTGGTCATACAAAAAGAACTTGCGGATAGCGGTGCAAAAGCTGTGGAACAATCCAAAATTCACGCTCCTGAGCTCCCGCCTCCCGCACGCGTAGAACCCGTGCAATTTGAGACCGCGTCAACGAAGTCGTTGCTCGAGCACGAAGAGCTGAAAATTCCAGCATGGCTCGAGCCTCTCGCTCGCAATGCCGCGCCTTCCTCGCCCCAGGGACTGGTCGACAAGGAAAAGACAAAGAGCCTTGTGGAACAACCTCACGTGGAAGAAACTACCGCGGAGGCCGCTGCACCTGCCGCAGAAAATCACATTTTCGAGCTGCTGCCTCCCACGTTCGGCAGCGCGCTCCCGCTCGACGAAGTTAGAGGCATGCGCGAAAGCCGATCCGGGAATTCCGGCAAAGGCCTTTTGATGGGAGCGATTGCGACTGGTGTCCTGGTCCTCGCCGGCGGCGGTTGGTGGTATATGCAACGGCAGTCCGGGGGCGTCCAGGCGGGTTCTGAGCCTGCGTCGAATGTGCAGGCTTCCGTGGCCGCGCTTCCCGTCGCGAGTTCGCCATCACAAACCCAGCAGAGTGCGCCGCCGCAGGTGAATCCTCCGGCGCAATCAAACCCTCCGGCGCTCACAAACGCTTCCGCTCAAGCGAAATCGAGTTCGAATACCCTGAGCGTTGTTCCGGCGGTTCAATCGGCGCCGCCAGCGCGCAATTCGCAACCCATTTTGAACTCGGCAAAATCCGGTGCGGGCGTGGCGACATCGGCTTCGGCCCAGCCTCCGGTGGAGGAGCCAAAGAAACCCGTCCTCGGCGAAATTCATCTCGCGAAACCTAAAGTCTCGCCGGGCAGGCGCACGCAGACCGTTGGAGAACCCGACGCCGGCATCAATTTAACCAGCGACGATCAGCCGGACGCGGAATCTCTTAACACCGGCCTCGCCGTCAGCAACAATCAGCCATCCGCGCCCGCGGCTCCGCTCCCCGTTGGCGGTGATGTGAAACAGGCAAAATTGATTTCTTCCGTTCCTCCGGTCTATCCAATGCTCGCGAAGAACCAGCATGTCTCGGGCAACGTCATGGTTGACGCGCTGATCGATGCCAACGGACGCGTCACTACCATGAAAATTGTCTCCGGCCCCACGCTGCTGCAACAGGCGGCCATGGACGCTTTGAAGCAGTGGAAGTATCAGCCCGCAACGCTGGACGGCAAACCTGTAGCTATGCACCTGACGGTGACCGTCCAGTTCCGCTTGCAGTAGTTCTCTACAATTCGACGATGACGATAAAGCCTCCCAAGCCGCGGGTGTGTGCTCTCGCCGCCTGAGGAATTCCCTTTCGGGAGCCCTCGCACATTCAGTCACTGATGCAGAGAGAGACGGCGAATGCACGCCCAGATTTTTCTGAACTGCAGGCGTCCTTGCGGGATAAAATCCGGACTTTGGTTCGGATGGTACTTCATTCCATTTCGAACAAGGAGGCGGTCTTGATCCAGCGAAGAGTCTTATGTGCGATTCTGGCCATCTATGCCGTGGTCCTAACCGCGCCGCATGGCGTTCGTGCACAGCAAAGCTATGCGGTGATCACGCAGAATGGCGTCCCGATGAAAACGCGTGACGGCGTCACACTCTATTCGGACATTTACCGTCCGAAGGCGGACGGGAAATTTCCGGTCATCTTGATGCGCACGCCCTACGATAAAAGCGTGGGCTGGGCGGCCGCGCCTGCCTATCAGATTGCCACGCACGGCTATGTCGTCGTCGTGCAGGATGTTCGTGGGCGTTACACGTCGGAAGGGGACTGGTATCCGTTTCGTCATGAGTCCAACGACGGCTACGACACCATCGAATGGGCTGCTGCGTTGCCATCCTCGAACGGCAAAGTCGGCATGATGGGAGGTTCCTACGTCGGCGCGACACAGATGCTCTCCGCGATTGCCCATCCTCCGCACCTCGCGGGAATCTGCCCGGTGGTCACGGCCAGCAATTATCACGACGGCTGGACATATCAGGGCGGAGCGCTTGAACAGTGGTTCGATCAAAATTGGACGACGCAGCTCGCCACGAACACGATGTGGCGATGGATCGCGAAAAACACAAACGCGCTGCTGGGCGCACCCGTGCTTCCGCTCACTCACTATCCGACCTTCAATTACGCCTCGCTTCCAGCGGGCCCCGACGCCACGGCCCAGCTGGCTCCGTATTATCTTGATTGGCTCGCGCATCCCGACTACGACGGGTATTGGAAGCAATGGTCCATCGAGGAGCATTTTTCGGACATTCAAATCCCGGCTCTTCACATCGGCGGCTGGTACGACATTTTTCTGGCCGGCACACTGAGGAATTACATGGGAATCAAGGCGCACGGCGCTACGGACGAGGCCCGCAAAGGCCAGCGCCTGCTGGTGCAGATTGGCGGGCACGCCGGCTTCGGGCGCCGCATCGGCGACGTCGAATTCGGCGATGACGCGCTCAAATTTACTTCTACGGATGTCGTGCTTGCCTGGTATGACTATCTTTTCAAGGGCGTGCAGAACGAGTTTGCCACCGTGCCCGTGCGCATTTTTGTTATGGGAGAGAATAAGTACCATCAGGAATCGGATTGGCCTCCGCCGGAAAATAAACTCACGCGCTACTACTTGCACTCGAGCGGTTCGGCCAATTCGCTGCGCGGGGACGGCGGCCTTTCCCTCACGCCGCCAAAAAAAGAGACGCCCGACAAATTCACGTACGATCCGGCAAACCCCGTGCCCACGATCGGGGGCTCGCTGTGCTGCGACGCGGCGCACTACGAGCCGGGCCCGCGCGACCAGCGCGCTGTTGAAAACCGCAACGACGTACTTGTCTATTCCACCAAGCCACTTGCCGAAGATATGGAAGTCACCGGGCCGGTCACGTTCGAGCTCTGGGCCAGTTCTTCCGCGGTGGACACCGATTTCACGGCAAAGCTTGTGGACGTCTCACCCGGGGGGTTCGCCATGAATCTCACGGACGGAGTTCTCCGCATGCGCTATCGCGATTCGCAGGAGAAGCCCGAGTTGATGAATCCGGACCAGATTTACAAAATTTCGGTGGACCTGTGGGCCACCGGCAACGTCTTTAAGAAGGGCCACATCCTTCGCCTGGAAGTTTCCAGCAGCAATTTCCCGCGTTTTGATCGCAACCTGAACACCGGCGCGGATCAGGCAACGAGCCGAGAGTTCGTCTCCGCCACCAACATGATCCTGCACGACGCCGAGCATCCTTCGGCGCTCTTGCTTCCTGTGATTCCCGCCGGAGCCGCCGCGCCGAGATGAATAATCAGCGGCGACCCGGAAGCTATCGTGCACTTCTGTTTCGAAAATCTGGCGCGACGCCCTCAGGCACTCCGGCTTGCGGGATGCGAACCAGGTTCGTATACTGGCGGCCCGGCCAATTGGCGGTTCCTGCGGTGGGGTAGACCGCTGGTGCTCACCTTCCTTGGCCTGACAAAACAGAGCTGACGCAGCCGAAGCATCGATTCTGCTCTGGAATCCAGCGAAGAGAGATTTTTCACTCCGTTCGAAAAGACGGAAGCAGGGCTGTCCGCACCAAAGGAGAATTTCGCATGTCGCAAGCTCCCATGCCGGAAGAGATGAATGTCTACCAGAACGCCGAAGCGCGCTTTGAAGTCGCCGCGGAAAAGCTGGGACTCGAACAGGGGCTTTATCGCTATCTCAAGTATCCCAGCAAAGAAATCACTCTCTACATTCCCATCGGAATGGATAACGGAACTCTGGAAGTCTTCACCGGATACCGCGTGCTGCATTCCACCGTGCGCGGGCCGGGTAAAGGTGGAATCCGGTTTGCTCCAGACGTTTCCATTGACGAAGTGCGCGCGCTGGCCACCTGGATGACCTGGAAGTGCGCGGTGGTAAATATTCCGTTTGGCGGCGCGAAAGGCGGAGTGATTTGCGATCCGCGGAAAATGTCCCGCGGCGAACTCGAGCGGCTCACCCGCCGTTATACCGCGGAGCTCGCGAACTGGCTTGGTCCGGAGCGCGACGTTCCAGCGCCGGACGTGGGCACTGGTGAGCAAACCATGGCCTGGGTCATGGACACTTACGCGATGCACGTGGGTCAGGCGACCACGGCTGTCGTCACTGGCAAACCTATTGAACTCGGCGGATCGCGCGGAAGAAAAGAGGCAACCGGCCGCGGGGTGATGATCTGCTGTGACAAGGCCCTCGCGAAACTCGGCATCAAGAAAGCTGGCTGCCGCGTCGTGGTGCAAGGCTTCGGCAACGTGGGCTCCATGGCCGCAGACCTGATGCAGAAAGCCGGCTACAAAATTATCGGCCTCGCGGACATCGGCGGCGGTCTTTACAACGAAAAGGGTCTTGACGTGCCGAAGGTCATCGATTGGGTGTACGCCCAGAAGAAGCCGCTCCAGGATTTCCCCGGCGGTGGAACAAAGATGAGCGCCCGTGACGTTCTCTTCCAGCCCTGCGAAATCGCCATTCCCGCGGCCATCGAAAATCAGATCACCGAGAAAAACGCCGATCAGGTCAAGGCGAGAATTCTCTGCGAGGGGGCCAACGGCCCCTCTACCTGGCAAGCTGACGCGATCATCGATGCCAAAGGGATCTTCACGGTGCCGGACATTCTGGGCAACGCCGGCGGCGTTACCGTCAGCTATTTCGAATGGGTCCAGGACCGCCAAGGCTTCTTCTGGCGCGAGAGCGAAGTGAACGAGCGCCTCCTCGACGTGATGGAAAATGCCTTCGATGAAGTAGTGCGCTTTGCGGAACTACACAAAGTCAACAACCGCATTGCCGCCTATATGCTGGCCATCGACCGGGTCGCCCGCGCCCTCAAGCTCCGCGGTATTTATGCCTAGCTTCTGGAGGCAACTTGTATTAGTTTCTTTTTCGCTCCCACCGTTCCAAAGGGGTCGGCGGGGGCCTTTCCGTAACTCCGCTACGGACTGTGCCTGGACCAATTCAAACTGAACGGCTCGGAAATCATTCTGAGCCAGGAAGGAGTGCGCCCGTGACGCCGGACTCACTTTTGTCAGGCCATGCGAAAAGCGAAGAGCAGCACCGCCGCGATATCTGTGTCGCTGGACGATGGATGTACGAGCGTGGACACATCGTCGCCTGCGAAGGAAATATCTCGGTACGTCTCGATGACGGTAGCGTTCTCACCACTCCGACCTGCATGAATAAAGGAATGCTCTCTCCCGAGGATTTGGTCATTACCGATTTACACGGGCGGCAGCTCTCCGGCGACCGCAAGTTTTCTTCTGAACTCGCGATGCATCTCTTGTTCTACCGTATGCGCCCCGATGTGATGGCCATCTGCCACGGCCATCCCCCCACCGCCACCGGTTTTGCGGTCGCCGGGCGCGCGTTGAATCATGCGCTGCTCCCCGAAGTCGTCGTGGGACTGGGACAGATTCCCCTGGTGCAATACGCCACGCCGGGAACCCAGGAATTGAGCGAGGCCATCGAGCCGTTTGTGCCTCACTACGACGCGCTCCTTCTTGCCAATCATGGCGCCGTCACGTGCGGCCCGGATTTGCTCACTGCCTTCTTTCGAATGGAGACCATCGAGCACTGCGCAAAGATCACGCTGGCCGCGGAAATGGCTGGTGAGCCGGCGTTGCTCTCCAGCCGCGAAGTTGCCAAGCTCATGGCGGCGCGTCCCCGCTACTTCGTTTCGCCTCCGCCGGGCGGCGGAGCGGAATTGCCCATCACCCGCGACACCGGAGAAAACTCGGGCGATGACGTGACGCTCACGCGCAGCGAACTCGATGCGCTGATCGACGAAGCCGTGCGCAAAGACCGCACCCGCCGCTGAGCTTTGCGCCGCCAAATTCCTCGGCAGCAAGCAGGCGTTTGCTGCTACTCTCCTTTTTTCGTAGACCAAGCGGACTCGGAGCCGTGCAAGCATGAGCAGCGCCGACAAATTTTTTCAGGTCATCCAAACCAGGGATACTGCTGCCGCCAGAAGAATGCTGGCGGCCGAGCCGGAACTGGCAGGCGCTCGCAACGAAAAGGGACAATCGGCTTTGTTGCTTACCGCGTACAGCGGCAACAAGGAGCTCTGCGATGTCCTTCTGGCTTGCGGAGTTCCGCTCGAACTGCACGAAGCGGCGGCGCTGGGGCGGCTGGAGCGCGTAAAACAGCTTGTCGAAGAAATTCCGGCTGAGGCCAAGACGTACTCGCCCGACGGGTTTCCCGTATTTGCGCTGGCCGCCGTGTTTGGGCATCTCGAAGTTGCCGAATATTTGTTTGAGAAGGGCGCAGACGTCAACGCGGCAGCGACGAATGGAACGGGCTACAACGCGTTGACCGGAGCCGCAGCCAGCGGCCACACCGCCATCGTGTCGTGGCTCCTGGCCAATGGCGCGGACCCGAATTACCGTTACGGAAACGGCTACTCCCCGCTTCTTACCGCCGCCGCGAATGGCCACCTGGGAATCGTAAGCATCTTGCTGGCAAGCGGCGCCGATTTGCAGGTCAAGACGAATGATGGAAAGACGGCTCTTACTTTCGCGCAGGAACGCGGCCATGCCGACGTCGCCGAATTTTTGCGCAGCCATGGGGCCGCGTAAGAGAGTTCGGGAAATGTCAGCGCGCATTAAAGTTGCAGTCCTCATTGCTTTCGCTCTCCGTTTTTCTCCGTGGCCTTCCGGAGAGCTCTTTGCCCAGGAGAAAGGAGGAACCATGCCTCTGCAGATTTCCAGCACGGCCTTTTCCGCCGGCCAAGCGATCCCGAAAAAATTTACTTGTGACGGCCCGGACGTCTCCCTGCAATTGAAATGGGATGATCCGCCGGCAAATACCCAAGCCTTTGCGCTGATCATGGACGATCCAGACGCTCCCGCAGGCACCTGGGTCCACTGGGTGCTCTACGATCTTCCGGCGAATACGCGAGAACTTGCGGAAGGAGTGGCGAAGCAAGATCAGCTTTCGAGCGGAGCGCGCCAGGGCCGGAATGATTTCGGCAAAATTGGCTATGGCGGTCCGTGCCCGCCGCCCGGAAAGCCGCATCGCTATTTCTTCAAACTGTATGCTCTCGACGCGAAACTCGGTTTGAAAGCCGGCGCGACGAAGGCCGACGTCGAACGCGCCATGAAGGGCCACATCCTGGCGCAAGCCGAACTCATTGGCAAATATGGCCGCTGACATTCGACTTCGCGTTGACGGGCGAAAGAAAAGCGGCAATACTGGCGAGCGATGATTGGCCAGCTTCGCGGACGGCTTGCCGAAAAAAGACCGAACCAAGTGCTCATCGACGTGGGCGGCGTGGGGTACGTCGTGCAAGTGCCGCTCTCGGCGTATGCCGCGCTCGGCGAACTGCATGCTGAAGTCACCCTCCTGATCCACACCCATGTGCGCGAAGATGCGCTGGCGCTGTATGGATTTGTCTCCGCGCGGGAAAAACATTTTTTTGAGATGCTGCTTTCGGCTTCCGGAGTGGGACCGACGCTGGCGCTGAAAATATTGAGCGGCATGAGCGTCGAAGAACTCGTGCCCGCGATTCGCGGGAGCGACCTAGAGCGGTTGACGAGAATTCCCGGCGTGGGCCGCAAGACGGCGGAGCGCATGGTGGTTGAATTGAAGGACAAACTGGAAGCCGTGGCCGTAGAGGCAGAGAGACCGGCGGCGTCTTCGCCCGCAGGAATCGAAGTGGATGTCATTTCCGCGCTGGTGAACCTGGGATACGATGGCCGCGCGGCGGAAACGGCGGTCGGGGAAGCGAAGCGCGAAGCCGGCGCCGGAAATTTTGAGAAGCTGCTGCGCGGCGCATTGCAGTCGTTGAGCGCGCCGAAGGGGCGGGCCGCGCGTGGAGCGTGACGAGCAATCCGAGCGAAGAAAGATAACACAGAGACGCCGAGCGCTCTGAGGAAATACGAAGAAGAATGGCGGATGGAACGGCAAAACGGATGATGCCACAGAGACAACCTGAACGGATTGTCTCCGGGCAGGCCTTTGACGAAGACGCACGCATCGACGTGAGCGTGCGTCCCAAGCGCCTTGACGAATACATCGGTCAGAAACGCGTCAAAGAAAATATTCAGATCGCCATCGATGCCGCGCTAAGCCGTGGCGAGGCGCTGGACCACGTGCTGCTCTACGGACCACCAGGTCTTGGAAAAACGACCCTGGCACAAATCATCGCCAACGAATTGAACGTTCCGATAAAGACCAGCGCCGGGCCCTTGCTGGAGCGCAAGGGGGACTTGACAGCGATTTTGACCGCGCTTGAAAAAAAAGAGGTTTTCTTCTTGGATGAAATTCACCGCCTGCAGCCCGCGGTGGAAGAAGTGCTGTACCCGGCGATGGAAGATTTTCGCGTGGACCTGATTATCGGCCAGGGACCGGGCGCGCGGATTCATCCCTTTCCGCTGGGGCATTTCACGCTGATCGGCGCGACGACCCGCGCGGGCTTGATTACCGCGCCGCTGCGCTCGCGGTTTGGCATCGTCCATCGGCTGGATTTCTACGAACCGGCGGATTTGCTGATCATCATTCACCGCTCGGCGAAAATCTTGAATATCCAGATGGACGAAGGGGGCGCGGAAGAAATCGCCGGCCGGTGCCGAGGCACCCCGCGCATTGCCAACCGTCTGCTGCGGCGCGCGCGCGATTTTGCAGAAGTGCGCGCGGCGGGCCGCATCACGCGAGCCGTTGCGCAAGAGGCGCTGCAAATGCTGGGCGTGGACGAACGCGGCCTCGACGAAGTCGACCGCAACCTGATGATCGCGCTTCTCGATAAGTACGCCGGCGGCCCCGTTGGCCTCGGCACGCTCGCTGCCGCGCTCTCTGAAGAAGAAGACGCTATCGAAGAGATGTACGAGCCCTACCTGATGCAAATCGGCATGATCGACCGCACCCCGCGCGGCCGCGTGGCTACCTCCCTCGCCTACGAATACTTTGGCCGCGAACTTCCCCGCCGCCAGCCGCGACTGTTCTGAAAGATGCCGCCCTAAAGGGACGGCGCTAGGCAATCAAAGACAAACGAAAGTGTAGCGACCTAAAGTCGCCTATAAGATCGAAAAAGAGCCGAGCGGAAGCCCGGCCTCTACACTTTGCGTTTGGGTTTCTTTCGGGTGCGGGCGTACTTGAGGGCGATTAAGCCTTTGGAGAAGGTTTTGTTTTCAAGGAGAGCAAATTCGCGCTGGGGGAAGCCGCTGGGGAAGAGCGGGCGGCCTTCGCCGATCAGGATGGGAACAATTCCGATATACAGCTCGTCAACCACGTCGTCTTTGAGGAAGTCGCGGGCAAGTTCGCCGCCGCCCATTAGCCAGATATTTTTTCCGGGTTGCTTGCGAAGCTTCTCGATAAAAGGTTTTGGGGATTCGTTGACGAAGGTGACGCCGCCGCGCTCGCCAGGCGACTGGGAATGGGAGAAGACGTAATTCTTCATCTTTGAGCCGCTGAAGTCGCCTCCGCCCATTTTGAGAGCGTCGTCGTAGGTCTTGCGCCCCATGATGGCGGTATCAATGGTGGCGAAGAATGGGCCCATCGAATAGTCCTTGGGCATGAAGAGAAAGTCGACCGCGCCATCGGCACGGGCGATGTAGCCATCGAGGCTGATGCCGAGGCCGAGGACAACCTTGCGCATGGGCGGGATTCTAAACCACCTCCCGTCGCAAAACGACTAAATCGAGGATTGCGCCTTCTCGATTGAGGGAGGCCCTTCCTGCCGAAATTGCAGGAGATGAAGCACTAAGAGCGTGTGAATACGCCAATGTTGCACCCCAATGCTATGGATAAGGGCTGTAGGCACGCATCCAGCGTGAAAAAGATTGCGCTGAAGTTTCGACTTGGGCTAACGTGCGCTTCGGCGCGGATGGGTGCGAGGCCCAGATGGGAGGTATTCGTCATGAGGAAGATGACTCTCGCGGTGGTTAGCGCGGCGCTGCTATCCAGCGGGGCGTATGGGCAAAACGCGGCCTCTGGAACGCATTCTTGCGAAGATTTGGAGCAACTGGAATTGCTCGGAGCAAGAATCCTTTCGGCCCAGACGGTCGCGGCGGGAGCGTTCACACCGCCGTCGAATACCAACTCCCGAGCGACCGGCGATCCCACTTTCTACAAAATGCTTCCGACGTTCTGCCGCCTAGTAGCGGAAGCGACGCCGAGCGCAGATTCCTCGATCAAGATCGAAGTGTGGATGCCCGCCAGTGATGCGAAAGACGGCGGGTGGAACGGGAAATTGCAAGGCCGTGGCAACGGAGGATTCGCCGGAGAGATTGCTTACCAGCAATTGGGAACGGGTGTGTCGCAAGGTTATGCGATGGCCGGCACCGATACGGGTCACTCCGGGACCGCGGTGGAAGCAAGTTGGGCGCTTGGACATCCCGAAAAAGTGGTCGATTTCGGATACCGGGGAATCCACGAAATGACGCTGGTGGCGAAAGCGGCGGTCAAGGCCTATTACGGCAAGGATGCGCAGCATTCGTATTTCTGGGGTTGCTCGAACGGCGGGCGGCAAGCGTTGATGGAGGCGCAACGCTTCCCCGAAGATTACGATGGGATTCTGGCGGGAGCGCCAGCCAATTTCTGGACGCACCTATTGACGAAAGCACTTGCGGATGCGCAGGCGACCACTCTGGATCCGGCAAGTTACATCCCGCCGGGCAAATTGCCGGCGATCGCTCGCGCGGTGAACGCTGCCTGCGACGCGCAGGACGGTGTGAGCGATGGAATTGTAAACGACCCGAAGAAATGCCACTTCGATCCTGCGGCATTGCTTTGCAAAGAAGGCGATTCATTGAAGTGCCTGACGGCAGCGCAGGTGACCGCACTGAAAAAATTGTACGAAGGGCCCAACGACGCCAAAGGGCGAAAGATTTTTCCGGGGTACGTCCCGGGAGCGGAGGAGGGGCCCGGAGGATGGGAGACGTGGATCACCGGGCCGGAGCCACAAAAGAGCTTGCTGTTCGCGTTCAGCGACGGATACTTCTCCAACTTCGTTTATGGAAAGGCGGACTGGAATTACAAGGACGCCAATGTCGATCAAGCGATGAAAACGGCTGATGAGAAGACCGCGAAAATACTGAACGCAACGGAGCGCAACCTCAAAGCCTTCAAGGCGCGCGGCGGGAAGCTGATCCTCTATCATGGATGGAACGATGCGGCGATTTCGGCGCTCAACACGATCAATTATTACGACTCTGTGTTGAGCAAGATGGGCGCGCGCGAGTCGGAGGCGTTCGCGCGGCTCTATATGGTGCCGGGAATGCAACACTGCAGCGGCGGTCCAGGGGCAGATTCCTTCGGACAAGGGGGAGCGGATGCGAAGGACGCGCAGCACAATGTGGAGACGGCCCTTGAACAGTGGGTGGAGAAGGGGATTGCGCCCAATGCGATCGTGGCGACGAAGTACCAGGGCAGAGACGCCTCCACGGGCGTGAAGATGACTAGGCCGCTCTGTCCCTATCCGCAGATTGCGAGGTACAAGGGCACGGGCGATACGAACGACGCAGGCAATTTTGTTTGTACGGCGGAGAGTAAGTGAACGAAAAACCTTGAGTGTGAAATTCGAGTTGGAATGCGAGGAGGAGAGAAAATGTCACAGAAAGTTATGGTGAGATTTGTTGCCGCGGTGATGTTTGCGCTTGGTGCGCTGGCGAGCGCGGTAGCGCAAATGCCGAATCCGTACGGGCCGGCCATCAGCCTGGAAAATGCCAAGAAGGCGGCTGCACCGGCGCTGGCGGAGGCGGCGAAAAATAATTGGAGAGTGGCGGTGGCGATTGTCGGTCCGGCGGGCACGCTCATTTACTACGAGAAAATGGACAACACGCAACTTGGAAGCGCGGAGGTGGCCATTGACAAGGCTCGCACGGCGACGCTCTTCAAGAGGCCGACGAAAGCACTGCAGGACGCTCTGGCCGCGGGAGGAGAAGGGCTGCGGATTCTGACGCTGAAGGGTGTGACGGCCGTGGAGGGCGGAATTCCCCTGGTGATGGACGGAAAGATTGTGGGCGCGATCGGCGTTAGCGGCGCAACGAGCGCGCAAGACGCGCAGTGCGCCAAGGCCGGCGCGGACACGGCGAAATAGACTCCTCAATAACAAAGTATGGTTGAGAAAAGAGTGTACTTGTCGCTGGGATCCAATGTCGGAGATCGCGCCAAGAACTTACGCGGGGCGATTGAGGAGCTGCCACATGCGGGCGTGGCGGTGAAAAAAGTGTCGTCCCTCTATGAAACCGAGCCAGTGGATTTGCGGGAGCAACCGTGGTTTTTGAATTGCGCCGTGGAGGCGGAAACGCATTTCGATGCCATGACGTTGTTGCGGGCTTTGCGCGAAATCGAAACAAAAATGGGCAGCAAGAAGCTGGTCGCGAAGGGGCCGCGGCAAATCGATATGGACATTTTGCTGTACGGGTCGGAAACGATTGACACGCCGGAATTGCAGGTGCCGCATCCGCGGATGCATTTGCGGCGGTTTGTGCTCGTGCCGCTGGCGGAAATTGCGGCTGAGGTTATGCATCCTGCAATGAAGCTCACTGTCCGGCAGTTACTCAGGCAGACGCCGGATCAGAGCGTCGTGCGAGGGTTGGAGTAGGGGCACGATATGTCGTGCCCCTTCGGCTACATCCAACGAAACGGCGTCAACTGGTGCGATGGAGCAGCAGGCGGTGCAGCGTGATGGGTTTGGGCTGCAGGGCGTCCAGTTCGATTTGGGCGAGCTGGCCTTCCTTGATTTCGCGCCAACGGTAGACGCCCGGCTCGGTTTCTTGCGTTTCGCGTCCGTTCAAACGGCGCAAGAACTCGGCGGCGTTGTCGCGTGAGGCAGCCTGCCGATAGGTGGGACGTGTGAGAGCTTCGACAGCGTAACTGCGAAGGAGTTTGCGCCAGTAGTGATCGAAGAGATCGCCGGAGGCGAAAATGTCGCTCCAGGCGACTTCACCGCCGTAAGCAACGACCACGCCGACGACGCGCTCATTCTTCAAACCGGAAGTGGCTTGGACAAAGCGTCGCTGCACTTCGTTCACGAAGTCATCGATAGAGACGCCGACGGCCTGCGAAACGTAAATTTTTTCGTAGGCTTCAGTGCGCCCATTACCGGCGATAGCGGCTTGGAGATTCTCAGAGGATATTTGTGGGCGTGGGTCCGATGGTGCTGACCTAGCCGTGGTGCCGCTGCGGACGGCGTCCCAAACTTCCGCTTGCTTCTGATCGACGGCCGCTCTCTCGCGGACGCTGGGATGGACGATGGTATTCGCGGCGGCGAACTGCGCGGCGCCGGTCCAGCGGCCGTGCTCCACGCAGAAGACGTCGAGAGGAAGCGGAGGCGCGCCGACGGGAACGATGCGGTCTTTGCCGATGACGCGGTCTTGTTTGCCTCCGCTGACGAGTTCACCGGCAAGGAGCAACAGCGGGCGGCGGCTGCGATTGATCAGAACAAGCTGGTTGACGGAAGCGCCGGTGTTGTACTGAGGAGGATAGATAGGACGACCGTCGCGGGAGCGCTGCAAGATTTGTGCGCCTTGCTCAGCGACGGTCACTTCGCCGGTCGCGAGACCTTCCTCCAGAGTAAGAAAGGGGCTGGTGTCCTGGCCCTGGGAGCTGACGACAGGGAAGATGGAGATGTTTTCGTAGACGACGGGATCAAGCAGGCGCCATTCGCCCTCTGGACGGGAAGGAAGGGCCGATGGTGAGCCCGGCGCCGAGCCGACAAAAGCCAGTCCGCCAAGAGCCGTGATACCGAGAAGTCCGCCAATTAGGGCGGCGAAAATCGAACGTTCCATGAAAGCCTCCTGTGTGTGAGCCCCTGCCTGGTCAGAGCGAACCAGCGGGGACACGACTCAGGGTTAGAACGGGGCTGAGTGAGTTCCTTGCACCCACTGTCTCGTGAAAACTTTGGGCGGATCGATTAGCGGTTGGGGTCGCCGAGGTTGATACGGGGCTTGCGCCTGGACTTAGAGGCTTCGCTTTCCTGTTTTTCGTATTCGGCGAGCTCTTCGTCGGTGTAGGAGAAGGTGTCGCGCGAAGCAAACATGGAGTTGCGCCCAGCTTGTTTCTTCTTCTTACGCAACGCGCCGAATTCATGGCGGACCTGCCGGATGGGGCCTTCGATGGCCTTTACTTCGACGAGCAGATCGCTCACTTTTTCGAGAAAGTCGTGCAGGTGATAAGGGCGAAGCACATAGGGAAGGCGCGCAGCTTCCAAATGAACCAAATATTGGCTACTGGTTGCCTCCGGGATCAGGTACAGGACTCGGATGCGGGCGCCATCCGCGGCTGAAACGCTGGCAAGCTCGCGCAAGATGACGAAGGCGTGCCCCTCGACTCCGGTGAGAACGACATTGGCAATCACGAGCGACCATTCCCCCGTTTTCAGCTCCGCAAGAAGCATCTGGGTATCGGAGACGACACGGACGCGCCATCCCTCGGAATCCAGGATCTGTTTGACCGCGCTGGAGCCTTGGGCATTGTCGTCGAGGACAAGAATGCCAACCTGCTGCGGGGTCGGTGTGGGAGTGGGACTAGTACTCACAATACTAAGAGTATACGCTCAATGCGTGGCCAAAAGGTAGGGAATCAAGTGGCTGCGACGTATGGGGCAAGGGTGGCTTGGCGCGCTTGAAACGGCGCCGCGAGGCGGCTACTGGCCGATTACAAGCGAGGTACCGGAGGCGTATTTTTGCAAGCCGATGCCATCCCAGAACATATGATAAATGGCGTAACGCCGTGAAGAATCGGCGCCGGTGAAGAAGACCTGGAACCCATCGCGGGACCATTCTCCGTATTGGGCGAACATATTCGATGGGCTCACCAAGGTACGCCGTTTCGAGCGTATTTCGTAAAGGAAAAAGCCGAGGCCACCCCCCGTGTGCGTGTCAGTGGGAACACCGGCAGGCGGCTTCAGCCACTCTGCGGAGACGAGCAGCAGGTCCGGATTGAGAGGATGGACGCGGAACGTGTCTGCGCTGGAGGAACCGAAAGCATCACCGAGAATGTCCTTCTCGGGAATCGCCTGTTGGATGGTTCCGGCGTCCGTCACCCAGGATAGCTGCTGCAGGTCGTCTACGAGAATTGTCTGAGCATCGACCCATCCATGAATTGAGACGATATCGCCGGGGAAAACGGAAGTCGCGGTCTCCGGCGAAGCGACAGGTGCGGACCACAGGTGCCACTTGCCATCGACGAATTTCATGAATGCGAAGCGGGCGTCGTCAGGCGACCAGAAGGCTTGCTGGACCTGCCCACGAACGAGTTCGGTGGACTTTTCGGTAGCGAAGTCGTAGAGAAAAATGGCCCGGTCTTCCGGCTTATCCTCATGTGTGTAGAGAAGCCGCTTGCCGTCATGGGAAACGGCTAACTGGGAGCCTTCCGACGCGATCACATGAGTTGTAGCGCCACGCTTGAAAACGATCTTTCCGCCGGGATTAACATAAGCCACAGAAACCGGGGATTTGAAACTGGTGACCGAGGAAACCGGGACGGGCGGTTTCTTCTTGGCGTCGTCTTCTTCTTCCTGATCGGGCTGATTGTTGATCTTGGGGAACAGTTCGGCGGCGATGCGCGCGCAACCGATCATCGAGCCGAGTTGTGCATGTTCGACGGAAGAGCGGAAGGAATACTTGCCCGACGGTGGCGGAGTAGGAGTCAGCGTGTCGTTTTTAGCGTCAGTACAAGCTTCGCGCGTGAGGTGGATGGCGACGGCCGCCCCAGTGGCGGAATCTTTGGCGTGATAGGTCCAGGATTCAGCAGCGGCTTCGTGGGTAACATCCGCCGCTTCCAGAGGAACTGGAGGATACCCGGGGCGATCCATGCGTTCCGGGCCTTTCAGGCCGATGCGCAGGCTCCAGTTGGGATCGTTGCCAAAGGCGAGGATAAAAATGGGGTAGTGGGTCGATTGAGGGGCTGCAGGACCCGCAGGCAGCTTCTTTGGCGGCGGAGGATTCTGGCCAATAGTAACGGCAGGTAGCCCAGCTAAGAGCAGGGATATAGCAAGCAAAACGTTTCTGGGCCGAATGCGCATGCGGATGACGGTTCCCCCGGACAACGAGAATACCCTGCGGGAACGAGGGAGGCAATTGCCTCTGGGGCTTGGTGAAAGAATGCGTATCCAGGGAGGCACGGTGGAAATTCGACGCTGCGATAGCCGCTAGCGAACAAAAAACGAAAATAGTGCTTGACGTAGCGAACAAAAAGCGAAATACTCAGCGCGTGCTTAGAGGTGGGCTATGCCTCCAGTTCACTCCCCATCGGCGACGAGTTTTCGGATTCGCCGCCGCCGCGTTTCTCCAACCACAGCCGTACTCTTTCCTGAGTGCCCTGATGCCCTAAGCCCAAAGCAAGCGGCCCAGAGTCCTGCCCGGACTATGGGCCAACACAACGACGATTCGAATCGGCCGGTGCCGGATTGCCCCCCGGTACTAACGACCTCGCACGGAAACCAAGACCGCGCCGAAGGTCCGATTCGAGTTGGCGTTGCGAACCACAGCGAAAGCGCTAACGCGCGACTGGTTGGCATAGCCCGCCTCGCAGCATCTTCCCCACCGGCAGAAACGCGAAGGAAGTCGCCGGGAAAACCGGAATATTTTGTGCTGCCGGTGAAGTCCATCTTGAACCAGTGCGACTCAGACCGCGTTCCTTTTGATTGGACCATCAATCCATACCGGGGATGCGAGTTCGCCTGTAAGTATTGCTATGCGCGGTACACGCACGAATACATGGAACTGGATGGCGCGGAGTTTGAGAAAAAGATTTATGTGAAGAAGGACGCTGCGCCGCTGCTGGCTTGGGATGTGGCGCACAAATACTCATACGCATCGAAAGCTTCGGGAGGAACACGAGCGGAGCACATTGCTATCGGGACGGCAACGGATCCTTACCAGCCGGCAGAGCGAGAGTATGGTGTGACGCGAGCTTGCCTCGAGGAGCTTGCGAAACGCGAAGGGATGAGCATTTCGATCATTACGAAATCGAATCAAATCGTGCGCGATATCGATGTGCTCGAACGCATCGCGGAGCGCTCGGACCTGGCGATTGATATCACCGTGACGACGCTGCGGCCGAGGCTGGCGCGATTGCTGGAGCCGCGCGCGCCGCAACCGAGCTTGCGGCTGGCGGCAGTGAAGCAATTGCGGGAGGCGGGGCTGGCCGTTGGAGTTTCGGCGTCTCCGCTGATCCCGGGGATCACCGACCGCGATGGGGAATTAGAAGCCGTAGCGGCGGCGGCGCAGGAGGCGGGAGCGCAGTGGTTTTTCTCCGGCGTGCTGTTCCTGATGTCTTCGTCGGCAAAGCAATTCCTTCCGTTTGTAGGGGAGAAATTTCCCCGCCTGGCGAAACAGTATGAGCAGTGGTTTGCGAAAAACGGCTATGCTCCGGAAGAGTACCGGCGCAAAGCTTCGGAGCGCGTGGCGCGGATCCGCGAAAAATATGGATTTCGATCGCGGCCGTGGGTGGAAAAGAGACACTCGGCGCGCTGCGCGCAGTTGCCTTTGAGCTGGGATGCGGCGGCAGTGGCGCAAGAGATCGGACACGTGCCAGGTGGAGTTGAATCGAACCTTGCGATTCTTCGAGCATCCTGATCGGATGCTCTCAGAATGACAAGCGACTGCTGTTTCGCGATTACGGGACGATGATGTGGGATTCTTCGCGCTGGAGTTCCGGGGATTGGGGGAACTGGCCGCGCAGGAATTCGATGAAGCGGCGCGAACGCCGACGGCCGTTAGTGCGCAGCAAACCCATCCGGTAGAGAAAGACCAATAGGTAGAAGACTTCTGAGTCCTTGAGGGTCGTGGAGCCAGCCCGTTCGGATTGCTGTTTCTTGACCTCGGAGATAAAGGTTCCAAGTGCGGCATAAAGCTCTCGCGGCAACGGCGCGTCCGGCGGTTTTTCGTAGATGATCCCGGTGCTCAGCGTTTTGTAGGTCTGGGCTAGGGCCTGGACGGCGGCGAGCACATCGGTATCCACGGCGGCGGGCTGGACAGCACAAAACTTTGCGATGGAGAAGGCCAGCGCGGCCATGAGTTGCTGGTGCGTGTAGACGATATCCTGGGGGATTTTTTCCTCGAGCAACGGAGTGTCCGCGGGCAGGGAGCGCTGATGGCCGTCTTCGTAGCGGTGGGCGGCGACGAGATGAGAACAGTCAGACGGGCAGTCCATGGTGACTTCGCGCTCCGTACCGCAGCAGACCGCGCAAATTTTTTCGCCTTTGGCTGGGCAGAAGCGGGCCGGTTTGCGCTTTTCGCAGATCGGACAGGACACGGAGTCTCCTCATTGTTCTGGAACAATTGAGCAGGATACGCCGCGCTGCGGCAAAAGACAAAAGGCGCCGAACAACGGCTCACGCCAGGATGAGATTGGTCCGGAAAGCGAGTTTCCACAGCCGAAAGGAAAGCGGCCCCTGAACAGGGTAAATAAGCTCAGGGGCCGACTGCCTACAGAGAGGAAGTCGATACCTGATTCGAGCTTGTCTCGTTATCTGGCGCAAAGGCCCGTGGTTACGACATGCTTACTGGGCTTGAGCTGATAAGTGAAGTACGGAACGGCCACGCGAAACGACTGAGGATCGTTGTTAGCGCAGTGGCCCGGGCTTTGCTGCGAGCAGAGCGGGCTGGCGAGGTGGTCATCGGAGAAGGCAATGTTGGCGCGATGTTGCGTGTCCAGAGCTACCTGGAAGAAGTCCGCGAGGGCGCGGCTGTCGCCGTTGGAGCAGCCCGTGCCGTTGGTACACACGGTTCCAGCGTGAATGAAATGATCGCTGGCCACGTGCTGCGTAAAGGACGGAAAGGCCGCATTGCCGTTGAGGGATTCCGCCATGTAGACGCTCCACTGAGCCCAGCAATTGGTGGTGCCATCGGCGCACGTCGGCTGCATGGCGCCGACATCGTTGGAGTTGCCGGCGAGGCTAGAGCCCAACCAGGTCACAACAACATGGCCATAGGCGTCTGCCGCGACCCAGGGAAAAACGTTGGACTTTCCAACCGTGCCGTCCCCGTTCACACGCACGGGAGAGCTCCAGGTGTTTCCGAGGTCCGAAGACGAAGAGAGAAAGATGTTCTGGTTGTCTGACCAAACGGTGTAGACGTTACCGAAGTTGTCGACGGCAAGCGCAGGGAAGATGTTGGCGGCGCTAGCCGAGCCGGTGAAGACCTTGTGATCCGTAAAAGTGAAGGTTGGCGCACCGAGAGCTGCGTCCGCGGACACGGCAACGTATACGCTGCGGAGCGGTCCGCTAGCGGCGTTTTCGGTCGCACTATCGGGCGCCACGAAGGCGACATAGAGATTTCCTTTGCTCGGGCAGGAGCTGGTGTTGCGGTCGACCTTAATCTGGGCGGCGACGTTTCCACTATCGGTGGGAACGAGGCTTCCTGCCGCGGGAAGAGTGGCCGCGTCAATGCCTTCACCGGCACCGTCAAGATAAGTAAGGCCCCCATTGTTGGAGCGCTGCACTTCGATGTTGAAAGTAGCCACATCGTGGTAGCTGATGTACCCGATGGAGGGATCATCGGCGGCATCGTTCCACATGCGGTCGTCGCCGGGGACTAATGCCGCGACGACGTTGGGCGGGGTGAAGAAAGTGTCGCCGCGATTCCTGGAATTGGTGGCGGTCACACCTGGGGCGAGCGTCAGGCTGCTGAAGGCTAGGTTCGGAATAGCGGAATTGTTGGGGTCGGGCGCATTCACCGCGATGTCGGCATCGCCGCCGCCCGGTGCCACACCAAGATTGCTAGGACTGCCGACGTTATTGACGCAGCCGCCGCCGGTCAATCCAAAAATGCCGCAATTGTCGGGCTGGCCTTCATATTTGAAGGGCAAAGTCCCGTTGGCGTTGGGCGTGCCATCAATGGGTTGGGACCAGCGCCACAGGTCCACACCACCCGGCACACCACGGATGGATTCCACGTAGACCGTCCCTTGGGAATCGACTCGGTCACCGGGTTCCAAGCCTTGCACGATGAAGGCGAGGGGACTCAGGCCAGTGGGAACGGGAGCCAATTGAGGCAAGCACAAGCTTTGATTGGGGCTGAAACCGTCGCTGCCCGGGCCGACAAAGGCAGGAATCGCTTCGGCGCCGCCGCCCGCGCCGGTCTGGCTGGGGCAGGCGTGCTCGTTGGCTGGGTCGGGGAAGGAACTTTGCGCCATGACATGAAACTGGCTGGGGGGGCCGAGTTGCAGTAGCAGCGGAACGAGGGCGAGTAGCAGGACATCTGCAAAGAGGATCGCGAGTACTGACTTTCTCATGATACGGCTCCTTCCATCTAGTTGGTTGAAACCTGGTTATCGGAAAGAAAACGAACGCAAGCCGGAACGTTTGGCTGCCGGAGCAAGCAGGCGAGTCCAACACGAATCTGACTTCGGCATCCGACCTTGCCGAGCGCCCGCCTCAGCCATGCCTTTCCACCCTGGCCGACGGACACCGAGCACGAGGAGGGCGAGACCCCACAGGAAACAAGAGGGTGACAGGCCGTTCGGCTCTTGGACGCCCCGTTTCTTGATGACACGGACACGATATAGAAGGCGGGCTTTCTCGCAAGCAGGTGAACAGCGCAAACCTAGCTCATGAAAAAACCTGAGGGGTCTTATTAAGCCATGATGACTTTATTCTGGAAGCGGCGGGCGGCGATGAGGAGAAGGATGGATCCCATGGCGTAGAGGGCTAGGCCGTCCAGCCAAAGGTGAGAGAGTCCGGCGCCGCGCAGAATGATGCCGCGCGTGATGTTGATGTAATAGCTTGCGGGAATGAAATAGCTGATGACGTAGAAGATGACGGGCATGGTCTCCCGCGGGAAGATATAGCCGGAGAAAAAAATGCTGGGGAGAAAGGTGAGGAAGGCAAGCTGGATGGCCTCGGACTGCGAATTGGCCTTGCTGGAAACGAGAATGCCGATGGAAAGGGAGACGAAAAGATAGGGCAGAGACAAAAACGCAAGAATCAGAACGTTACCGTGAATGGGAACCTGAAAGACGAAGCGCATGAACGTGAGAATCAGGCAGAGCTCGGAAAAACCAATCGCCAGGTAGGGAAGAAGCTTGCCGAAGAGCAAGCCCATGGGGCGAACGGGCGTGACGAAGAGCTGTTCGAGGGTGCCGCGCTCTTTTTCACGGACGATAGAAAAAGCGGTCAAGAAGGTGGTGACATTGAGAAGCAGAATGGCGGTAAGGCCCGGCAAAAAGAAATTCGGGGAGCGGGAGTCAGGATTGAAGAGCATTTTGGGGCGCATATCGACGGCAAAGCTGGCGCGGTCCTGGAGAACGCGGCGAAGTGATTCGTCGAGGCCGATTGCGGTGGTTACATTGATGGCCTGGCCGGCGACAGAAGAGTCTGACCCGTCGATGAGGACGAGCACCTGGGCGCTCATGTTGTGAAGCAGGCGGTCGGAATAGTCGACAGGGATTTTGATGCCGACGCGTGCCTTACCTGCAATGATGGCGTCATTGAGGTCGCCATCATTCTCGACGTAACGGATGATATGAAAGGTGTCGGAATTCTTCAGGCGATCGAGCAGCTCGCGGCTCTCGCGGCGGCCATCGGCGTTGAATACGATGGTGTTGATCTGCCGGATGTTGGTGTCAATGCCGAAACCAAGCACCACCATTTGCAGCAGCGGAATGACAAGAGAGAAAAATAGCGTCGCGGGATCGCGGCGGACATGCAGGACTTCCTTGTAAAAGACGGCGCCGAAACCGCGGAAGAAGTTACGCACGGGCGGCCTCCAGCAGAGCCTGGTGTTTGTAGGTGAGCTCGACGAAGACGTCTTCGAGGCTGGGAGCCAGCGGGCGAATTTCGCTAACAGCGATGCCGTTCTTCAAGAGCTGCTGGCGGAGATCGTCGAGATTGAAGCGATCTTCGATGAGCGCATGGATGGATTGGCCGAAAATGGTGGCGCTGCGAATGCCGGGGAGGTGCCTCGCGAAGCGCAGCGCGCGGGTGACCTCCGGCGTCGTGATTTCGACGCGCAACGTGCCGTGCGGCTGGACGTCGGGAAGCTCGCGCAGCGAATTGGGCGTGCCATCGGCAATGAGCTTGCCGTAATAAATGTACGCGACATGGCTGCAGCGCTCGGCTTCATCCATGTAGTGTGTCGTGACAAAGAAGGTGATGCCGTGACCGGAAAGTTCGAAGAGAAGATCCCAAAGCTGGCGGCGCGCGACGGGGTCGATGCCGGCAGTGGGCTCATCGAGGAAAAGAAGTTTCGGCTCGTGCAACATGGCGCAGCCGAGAGCGAGGCGTTGCTTCCAGCCGCCTGAAAGTTGTGCGGCCAGGCGATTCAAGTAAGGTTCGAGGCCGTTGAGCTGGACGATTTCGTCCATGCGGCGCTTGAGGCGCGCGGGCTCGAGGCCGTAAATGCGGCCGTAGAACTGCAAGTTTTCCGTTACCGTCAGATCGTAATAAAGACTGAAGTTCTGGGACATGTAGCCGATGCGCTCGCGAACGGATTCGGAATCCGTGCGGACATCCAGGCCTTCGACATTAGCCTCACCCCCGCTCAGCGGCAAAAGGCCGGTCAGCATTTTGATGACGGTGGTCTTTCCGCTGCCGTTAGGGCCTAGGAAGCCGAAGATTTCACCTTTCTGGACGCGGAAACTGACATCGTTGACGGCCGTGAAGTTACCGAAGCGTCGAACGAGATGCTCGGCGGAGATGGCAACTGCTACGCTCATTTGGGGAGCCCCGGCCACGATTTCAATTCCCCGCTTTCAGTTTCACGTCGGCAGCCATGCCTGCAAGAACATGGCCGGCGGGATCATTGATGCGGATTTTTATGCCAATGACCTGGTGAACGCGCTCTTCGCGAGTTTGAACGTTGCGCGGCAAAAATTCGGCCTGCTGATTGATCTGCTCGACGACGCCATCGAAAGCCGTGTTGGGAAACGAATCGACGCGAACTTCGGCTTTCTGGCCAACCTTGATGCCCCCGATTTCGGTTTCGGGAATGTAAATGCGAACGTAGGTCTGATCCTTTTCCAGTAGAGTGGCAACGGGCGTATTGGGCGCAATCAGGTCGCCGGGGCGAACGTCGAGAACTTCCACGGTCGCGGCGGAGGGAGCGATAACCTGGCGCTCACGGAAGCGGGCTTCGTCGTAAGCGTACGCTGCTTTGGCGAGTTCGACGTCTTCGCGGCGGTTGCCGCGCTCAAGCATTTCCAGGTTGGCTTGTGCTTGATGGTAATGGGCTTCGGCGGAGGCGATTTCCTCGGGACGGTAGCCGCGTTGAAGTTCATCGAGTTTGTGGCGCGCACTCTGTTGCTGGGCGACGGCCACTCTCCAATTGGCCTCGGCGGTATCCCGTTGCTGCTTGGAGACGAGATCTTTTTTTGCGAGCGCGTCGTAGCGGTCGAAGTCCAGATGCGTGCGGACTTCGTCAGCCTTCGCGCGATCGAGTTCGGCCTGCGCGGAAGCGATGTCTTCCTGGCGATAACCGTTCCTTTTTAATTCGTAGTCGGCTTTAGCTTGAGCCGCAGCGGCGCGAGCTTCCGCGATTTCTTCGGGACGATAGCCGCGCCGGGCTTTTTCCGCGTTGGCGCGGGACTGGGCTAGGGAGGCCTGCAATTCCTTGTCGTCAAACGTGATTAACACTTGGCCCGGCTGGACGGCATCGCCCTCGCGGACCAGAACTTTGTCGATGCGGCCTCCGATCTTGGAGCCAACCCGGATATCGCGGGATTCGACGGTGCCGGAACCTCGCAAGGCCGTGTCGCGGCGGAACCAACCAGCATAAAGGCCAGTGGCCGCCAGAACAGCGGCAGCGGCGACAAGAATCAGGACGAGCTTACGGTTCATGAAACTAATCTCCTGAAGTGAACAGAGGCACTGGTGGCAGAGCCGGATGGCCGCGAGGCGTCAAGCCAGTCCAGAGCAAGTTGAAGGCAGTCTCGATCCGGGAATGCAGCGTGGCGTCGCCGTACAGCGACCAGATCAGAAGCGTTCCGAAGATGGTTTGGCGAAATACCTGGGCGATCTCCGCGGCTGGCAGGTCGCTGCGGATTTCGCCACGGTCTTGACCAAGCTGGATCATCTCGGTGTGCAGAGCATGAACCCGCCTCTGCAAGTCCATCATGGCCTCACGAACTGGGGTCGTCGAAAGATAGGCCTGAAGAAGGGCCCGAATGATGGCGGGATTGCGGGTGGGCTCCTGAGTCATGCGGATGCCGAGGGAGCGGAGGAACTCCGGCATAGGTTCGTTGGTTTGGCGCGCCGTCTTGACGGCTGTTTCCAGTTTGCCGAGCTGCATCTCGCCGAACGCCAGAAGAATGTGGTCCTTGCTCGGGAAATAATTGAAAAAGGTCCCTTTGCCCACGTCGGCAGCCTCGGTGATGTCCTCGACAGTGGTTTCCAGGAATCCCTTTTGAGCGAAAAGCTGGAGTGCGGCGCGGAAAAGCCGTTCACGGATTTCGGCGCTGCGGCGCTGGCGGCGATCCGGAGCCGCCTGTGGTACCGCCGTCCTGGCGGAAGAGAGCGATTTGGAACCAGAAGGCATAATAGATGACCATTAACCATAGATGACTATAGGTCATTTCGCTTGGAATGTCAAGCCCTTTCTTCGCCCGTGGCCAAGCTGTGTGCGGAGGCCACCGCAAACGCAAGACACCCCGGTGGAAGCCGGGGTGCCTCGAGCCAAAAACCTATCTCAGGATTATTCTTTGAGAGAGTTGGGATCCGACAGATTCTTGGGAGATTTCTTGTTCAGGAGTGCGATCATTTCCTGGCCGGAAGGGGGCACGGCAACGGCGCCTTTGCGTACAACCTGCTCGGCTGTAACCTTACCTTTGTAGAGCCTTTCGTTCGCGCCGTTGTCCTGGCGAAGCGTCGAGCCCTCCAGGGAGATTCCCGCAAACAAGCCGCGAGAGCGGGAATACGTGAGCATCTCAGCGCGCATGGTCACGTCGCTGGCGGCAGCGGCGTCGCGGCCCTTGGGACCAGCGGCGGCAGCGGCATCCGCGCCGATCTTGACTTTACTCTTTAGGATCGCTTTGGCGCCGCGCGGGTTCATCACCAGGATGACGAAATCGGTGGCTTGGCCGCCGAGCTGGAAGCCGATGCCTCCTCCCTCCAGCCTCATCATCGCCGGGGCGCTCCACGGGCCGGTGAAGTGTTCTCCCGTGCGGCAGGTCATTGCCCCTTTGCCGTAACTTCCGCCGATAACGAAGGCCGCTTTAAGCACGGACGGAATCACAATGACGCACTCGGCCTTGTCCAAGAGGTCGGTGGGAATGTTGTCGGGGATATCGAGAATTTCCTTGAGAACCGTGCCGCAATTGTCCAGGCGATCGGCCTCTTTCTGTTCGTCCGCGGCGGAAAGCGGCAGAGCGACCAGGGCCAACGCCACCAGGGTAGAGATCATTCGCTGAATCACAGTTCACCTCTTCGTAGTTTTCTGGGCTAGAGCCATCATAGAGTGCTCACTGGTCAGACGCAACCTTGCGCCTTGAGAACGGAGCCTTCGCGATGGCCGTGATGCAGGGGTTAGTTCTTTACGTTGGACGCCGAAGCGACGGAAAGTGTTGCCTTTCGACTATACTTTTGCGAGGCGGATTTGCCGCGAGCGATAAATGAACATCCAAAGAATCTTGAAGCGATTGGCGATAGTAGCGGTGGCGACTGTCGTGTGGGTTTGCGGAATTGGCGCGCCACTCCTTCGCGCGCAAGCGAAGGCAAAAACACAACCGGCGTGTTGCGGCGCAAAGAAAAAGAGCGGGGCTTCCAAGAAGGCCACCGCAAAATTCGCTGTGCGCGCGGATGCTTTGCTCGCCACCACGCCCACAAGCAAAGGAGAGTGGGGACTGCTCATTGCGGACGCCGAGAGCGGTGAGACTCTTTACGAGCAGAATGCGGACAAATATTTCGTGCCGGCTTCCAACATGAAGTTGTTCACCACGGCGCTGGCCCTCGCGAAACTCGGACCGGAGTACCGCTTCCATACGACGCTGGAGACGCAAGACGCCATTTCGAGTGAGGGAGCGCTGCGCGGAGACGTCACGCTGGTAGGTCACGGCGATCCGAATCTATCGAACAGAAAATTTCCCTATGAACGGAAGGAAGAGTTTGACGGTCCGCCGGAGAAAGCGCTCTTGGAACTCGCCGACGCGCTGGTGGCCAAAGGAGTCAAAGAAATATCGGGAGACGTTATCGGTGATGACAGCTACTTTCCGCGGGAACGCTATCCGAATGGCTGGGAAATCGACGACATGGTTTGGGAATACGGTGCAGCCATTTCCGCGATCGTTGTGGATGACAATACCGTCGCGCTGACGCTCACGCCTGGCGAACAGGCGGGCAATCCGGTGCAAGCGGCGGTAAGTCCAGCGACACCGGATTTCATGGTTCAAAATGATGTGAGCACTTCCGCTGCGGACGTGAAATCGGATCTGACCCTCACGCGTGAGCCGGGATCGCATCTGGTGGTCGTCAAAGGCACCTTGCCGGCGAAGAGCGCGCCGCGGAAACTGGTTTTGGCAATCGAAGAGCCGGCGCAGCATGCCGCGGCCATCGTGAAGCGATTGCTGGAGGAACGAGGAGTAAGAGTCGTAGGCGTGGCCAGGGCGCGGCACAATCACGCAGAACCCGTCGGCGATCCAGTTGTGCTGGCGGAGCACGTTTCGGTGCCGCTGGGCGACGCGCTGAAGCTGGTCAACAAGATCAGCCAGAACCTGCACACGGAAATGCTGCTGAGGACCGTGGCGCGACAGAGCGGAATGTGGGCCACGCCGGATGATTTGATGAAAGTTCCTGCGGACTTCTACGCGACGGCGGGAATCGAACCGGGCGATGTGATTCAAACGGACGCTTCGGGATTGTCGCGGCACGATTTGGTGACGCCGCGGGCCATCGTGACGTTGCTGAACTTTTCGCAAAAACAATCCTGGTTCGGGCCCTACTTTGCTTCGCTGCCGGTGGCGGGAATAGACGGCACGCTAGAAGACCGCATGAAAAACACGCCGGCGGCGGGGCGGATTCATGCCAAGACGGGGTCCGTAGAACACGTTAGAACTCTCTCTGGATTTGCGGAAACGCCGGGCGGTCGGCGGCTGATTTTTTCGTTTCTGAGCAACAATCAGGGTGGAAAGAGTCACGAAGCCGCGGATGCCTTGACCGGACTGTGCGTGGCGATGATCGAGGAGTTCAACGTAACGCCGCCAAAGCGCGGCCGTGAGCGCAAACACCCACAGTAAGGTCGAAGATTGCAGATGGGGAAAGAACTTATCGTCACGGTATTTGGAAGTTCGCGGCCGCGCGAAAGTGACGCGGACTATGAAGAGGCGCGCGTGCTGGGGCGTGCTTTGGCGAAGCACGGATTCTCTGTCTGCAGCGGCGGCTATGGCGGCGTGATGGAAGCGGTGTCGCGCGGCGCGAAAGAAGCCGGCGGCAAGACGTACGGTGTGACCGCGGATTTTTTCAAGACGGCGAAGCTGAATCCCTGGATTGACCTGGAAGTGCGGGTGCAGACCTGGGAAGAGAGGCTCTTCGAGCTCATCCGATGCGCGGACGCTTTCGTGGCGTGCAAAGGCGGGACGGGCACGCTCGTGGAGCTTGCGGTCGTGTGGGAAATGCTGAACAAGGCCGTGATGCCGCAAAAACCGTTTGCAGTGCTCGGAAGTTTCTGGGAGCCGGTTCTGGATCGCGTGCGGCAAGTGGAATTGGGACACCACGCGCCGTGGGGGGAGGCGAATGGGCGGCTCGTCTATGTGGCAGCGACGCCGGGGGACGTGGCAAGTCATCTGACCACGAAGTTGAAGCAGACATAACGATGTCACGAACGGTGCAAGACGTATTGGAGTTCGACAAGCTGCGGGAATTGTTGCGGCTGAGGACGACGTGCGCGCCCGGGCGGCGCGCCGTGAACGACCTCGAACCGCGGATGGATCGCGCGGCTTTAAAATTGGTGTTTGCGCTGATTCGCGAGGCAGCCGAGTGGCTCCGCGCGGGGCGCGAGCTGGGATTTGGTGCGCTGGTCGATCCGCAAGGCTGGCTGGAACGCATCGAAGGGACGGGCGCGGTGCTGGAGCCGGGCGACTTCCTGGATGCGGCGTCGCTGCTGGAAACGGCAGCGTGGCTGCGGCAACAGTTTCGCGAAGAAACGGCGAAGTTTCCTTTATTGGCGGCACGGGGTGCTTCGCTGGGTGATTTTCGAGAAATGCAAGCGGCCATCCGCCGCTGCGTCTTGCCGAACGGCGAGATCAAGGATGATGCGTCGGCGGCGCTGCGGCGAATCCGCGCGAGCATTACGGAAACCCGCGAGAGCATCCAAAGAAATTTGAAGCAGATTTTGCGCGCGCGAAACGCGGAAGCAGGGGAAGACTACGTTACGCTGCGAAACGATCGCTTCGTGATTCCCGTGCGTGCCGAGCATCGGAGGAGCATTCCCGGCGTGGTGCACGGAGCCAGCGCGACGGGGCAAACGGTCTTCCTGGAGCCGTTCGAAACCGTCGAAGCCAACAACCAACTGGTGCAGCTTGCCGAGGATGAAGCTGCGGAAATTCTGCGGATTTTGCGCGAGCTCACTGAGAAATTGCAAATGATCCGCGGGCCGCTCCTCACTGCTGCAGGGACCATTGCGGAGCTTGATAGCGTGTTTGCACGGGCGCGATTCGCGGGGGAATTTGACGCCGCGATGCCCGAGTTTTCTGCAACGAATGAATTGCGTTTGGAAGGCGCGCGCCATCCGGTGCTGGAGGACAAACTCCGCAAGGAAAATCGCGCCATTGTACCCATGACGCTAACCCTCGGCGGCGAAGAACGCGTGCTGGTCATCAGCGGACCAAACACGGGCGGCAAAACAGTGGCGCTGAAGACCACGGGAATGGCGGCGCTCGCGGCGCAATCCGGAATTCCGGTGGCGGCGCAGCACGCGGTGCTGCCGCTTTTCGACCGCGTCCTGGTGGACATCGGCGACGAGCAATCGATCGCGGCAGATTTGTCTACTTTCTCAGCCCACATGCTGAATTTGAAAACCATGCTGGAGGCGGCGACGCCGAATTCTCTTGTGCTGGTGGACGAGATGGGCACGGGAACCGCGCCGGAGGAAGGCGCCGCCCTGGCGGTGGCGCTGCTGGACGAATTTCGCGCCAAGAACTGCATCGTGCTGGCAACGACGCACCATGACCGGCTGAAGACCTATGCCTCGACCACCCCAGGTGTGGTGAACGCGGCAGTGGAATTCGATGACGTGAAGCTGCGACCCACATACCGCTTGATGGTAGGCGTGCCGGGCGGCTCGAGCGGAATCGCGATTGCGAGGCGGCTGGGGATGGCCGCAGGAATCATCGAGCGCGCAAGGTTGTTATTGACGCCCGAATCGCGTGAAGCCGCGGACCTGATCGCTTACTTGCACCGCAGCCGCGACGAATTGGATCGCATGCAAAAACAAATGGTGGAAGAGCGGCATGCGCTAGAAGAAGAACGCAAGAAGCTGCGCACCGAGTGGGTGGAACGCCAGCAGAAGCGCATTCGCGATCTGGAAACGCAGTTCGCGGAAATGCAGAAGCGCTTTGACGAAAACGTTTCGCGAGTTGTCGAAGCGGTAAAAGAACGCGAGCTTCGCGCACAGATGGAAAAAACGGCGCGGCGGAAAATGCAGGACGTGCGAGGCGAGGCTCGCGAAGAGCTCAATGCCGCCGTCGTGCAGACCATCTCGGAATCGCAAGCTGATCTGGGTGCGAATGCCGCTTCCTTGGAGACGGTGAGCTTGGACCGGCTGCAACCGGGCACGAAGATTCGCGTGCGCGGATTCAGCAAGCCGGTGATGTTGCGGCGGATCGATGGATCGTCCGCGGAAATCGAAGCCGGACCACTGCGGATGAAAGTGGCGCTGGGCGAAATTACGGGCATTGAAGGTGCTGCTCCGGTGCCAAAATCAACTTCGCCAGCCGCAAAGCTGCAGAGCGTGACGGTGACTTCGCAGCGCGGCGACGCCGGCGTCTCCGATGAAATCAATGTGATTGGCATGACCGTGGAAGAAGCCACCGACCGCCTGGACAAATTCCTGGACGACGCCGCACTGGCACACAAGGCGCGAATCAGGATCATCCATGGACACGGAACGGGCGCGCTCCGCAAGGGGATTGGTGAGTTTCTGGCTTCGCATCCGTTGGTTGAGAAACATTCGTTTGAAACGGAGGAGCACGGAGGGCAAGCAATCACCATCGTGGCGTTGCAAAGATAGGAAATGAGAATCAGAAATTGGAAATTAGGAGGTGGACCAGGACCCGAAAGTTGCCTGTGGAAGGATGTATGCGGCCCTGTTTGCTATACTCGCCGCGCTCCGAAAGCCAAATTCACAACGAGGTGCCTGGATGAAATTGTTTAAGCATTCAAAATCGTACGCAAGAACAAGTCCGGAAATCAGCCGATGGGGAGCGGGCTTCGTGGCAATTCTGATGATCTTGGCCGGAATGGCAATCACGACGGTCGCGCAGGCGCAAGCGCCTAAGAGGACAGTAATTCGCGCGGGGCGTGTGCTGAATGTGCGCACGGGTGAGTTGCGCGCGAATCAGGCGATCGTGATTGAAGGCGACAAAATTTCGCAGCTCTCGCCCTCCGCCGAGGTAAGAGCGGCTGTGGGAGACACGACGATCGATCTGCCGGATGCCACGCTGCTGCCCGGTCTGATCGACATGCACACGCATTTGACCTTTGAACTGAGTTCGCTCTCGTATGAAGGATTGAAAATTTCCACGGCGCGCGAAGCGCTGCATGGCGCGAGGAACGCGCGGCGGACGCTCGAAGCGGGGTTTACCACCGTGCGCAACCTCGGCGCGAAAGACTACGCGGACATTGCGCTGCGCGACGCGATTAACGATGGCGACGTGATTGGGCCGCGCATCGTGGCCTCGGGACCGGCCATGGGAATCACTGGCGGCCACTGTGACGAAAACTTGCTGCCGCCGGCCTTTCATTTTCAAGGAGGCGGGGTGGCGGACGGCGTGGAGGCGGTGCAACATAAGGTTCGCGAAATCATTAAGTACGGCGCGGACGTGATCAAGATTTGCGCTACTGGCGGCGTGTTATCGAAGGGCGATGATCCGAACGCTTCGCAATACACGCTGGAGGAAATGAAGGCGATCGTGGCGGACGCCCACCGGCTGGGGCGCCGCGTGGCCGCGCATGCGCACGGAGCGGAGGGCGTGCGCTGGGCTTCGGAGGCCGGTGTCGATTCGGTCGAGCATGGCCACCTGACGGACGACGCAGCAATCGCAACGCTCAAAAAAAACGGAACGTATCTAGTGCCAACGCTTTTTCTTGGCGAATACATGGAAAAGAACCTGGATCGCAGCGACGTGCCGGAGTATTCAAAGCAAAAGATGCGCGATGTGATCGCCGCCATGCGCAAGAATGTCGGGAAGGCGTTTGCAGCAGGAGTGAAAGTGGCGCTCGGGACGGATGCGGCCGTCTATCCCCATGGGCTTAACGCCGGAGAGCTTCACGTTTACGTCCAATTAGGAATGACGCCCCTGGCAGCCATCCAGACCGCCACGATCAACGCCTCCGATTTGCTCGGTCCGAAATATCTCGTCGGCTCGCTGGAAGCAGGGAAGTGGGCCGACGTTATTGCCGTTGACGGCGACCCGACGAAGGATGTCACTCTCCTCGAGCATGTAAAATTCGTGATGAAGGCTGGCGCTGTCTACAAGAACGAATATGCGAAGCGCTGACCTTCGCCAAAGAACAGAATGGCAGAAGCCGGATCATTTGCGGATCGGGTAAAGCAGCAAGCGGACATCGTCCGGGTTGTCGGCGAATACGTCCGCCTGAAAAAAAGCGGGCAAAATTTTACCGGGCTGTGTCCCTTCCATGCGGAAAAATCGCCGTCGTTCGCGGTGCATCCGACGAAACAGATTTATCACTGCTTCGGATGCGGCGTGGGCGGGGACGTTTTCAAGTTTGTGATGGAAATGGAGAAGTGCGCATTTCCCGAAGCGATTCGCATCGTGGCGGAGAAGTGCGGGATCGCCGTTCCCCGGCAGAAGGAGCGCTCGCCCGAGGAGCGCAAAGAGAATCAGCAGCGAGCCCTGCTGGTTGAGATGCACCGCGAGGCGCAGACTTTTTTTGTGAAGCAGCTCGAAGGGACGCTGGAAGGAAAAGCAGCGCGGGCCTATCTGGAGGACCGCGGGCTGGATAAGGACGCCATCGCGCGGTTCGGAATCGGATACGCGCCGAGCGGTGGCGACGCTCTGCTGTGCCATTTGAAATCCAAGTACAACGAAAAGTTGCTCGCCGAATCCGGGCTGGCCTCGCGCGACCAAACTGCCGGGCGACTGTTCGACCGTTTCCGGCGGCGCATCACATTTCCCATCGCGAATGAATCAGGAAAAATCGTGGCGTTCGGCGCGCGCGCGTTGGGCGACGACATGCCGAAATATCTCAACTCGCCCGAGACCCCGATCTATTCCAAGAGCAACGTGCTGTATCACATGGACCGCGCGAAGGAAGGAATCCGGCGGCAGGAATTCGCAATCCTGGTAGAAGGCTACATGGATGCCATCGCCGTGGCGCGCGCGGGGATCAGCAACGTGGTAGCAAGCTGCGGTACGAGCCTGGCGGAGCCGCAGATCAAGCTGCTGCAACGGTTCACCAAACGCGTGATCGTAAATTACGATCCGGACATGGCGGGCCAAACCGCAACGGAACGTTCGCTTGCTCTGTTGCTCGAACAGGATTTTGAAGTGCGCGTGCTCGCGCTGCCTCCGGTAGGCAACAAAAAAGCTGATCCAGATTTATTCATTCGTGAGATGGGGGCGGAGGCGTACCTCAAATTGCTGAAAGAAGCACCGCCGTACGTGGACTACCTAATTGCGAGGGCGCGGCAAATGGATTTGTCGACGGGAGAAGGGAAGCTGCGCGCGGTGAATTTTCTCCTCCCGTACGTCCAGAAGATTCCAAACCGCATCTTGCGCTCCGAGTGGGCCACGCGCATCGCCCAGCAGCTCCGTTTGGAGGAGCCGGTGCTGCGCGCCGCTTTGAGCAAGGCGGCTACGGAACGCCGCAGCCAAGTAAAGACCCAGCCGGAACTCGTCGCGCGCGCCGCCAAGCCCGTCGAGCGGCGGCTGATACGAATGCTTGCGGAAGCGGAAGGCTTCCGGCAGGAGCTTGCCAAGCAACTGCAAAATGCACGTCTTTATCATGGGCTGGAAACGGAGAAAATCTTCGCGGCGCTGGTGATCGCCAGCTCGTCCGGCCAGCCGGTGCAAGCTGCCGAAGTAGGAGCGATGCTGGAAGACCGCGACCGGCGGCTGCTCTTCGAGATTTTGTTCGAGGAAGCCAACGAACCGACTTGGGAAGAAGCCCAGAGCTGCATCGAGGCGCTGCAGCACCGGCAAGCGGAGCGAGAGCTGGCCGACGTGCAGCGCAGCATCGAAGCAAACCCGGCCGCACCGGAGCTTCGCGGCCTGCTAGAGAAAAAACAGGAATTGATGCGCCGGCTCGCCGCAGCGAGGTGACCAGCGAAGCGCTCACGGATGTGAATCGGAGCGGCTAACCGGCCCTTCCCCCGGGTTTTTGTAAGTTGCATGTAAAGAACTTAGAGTTTGCGTAAGTGGTTTAAAATCAACACTTGGCGGGCGTTTGTATAAGTGTTGATTCTGAAGAAGTTGCTCACGGCGAAAGGGAGAACTCTGGGACCGCGAATTTCGACGGGACACGGCCACGACGGGATCAGCCGGTCTCAAACTAAATCAATGCACAGGGAACCGCGCAGATTTACCTAACAGGTAGTATACTCAAATTATAACAGAAGTCAAGAGAAAAAGTAGGAGCGCGGTGACAGATTCCGGCTTTCGAGCCTCGAAACTGGGGTGACATTCCGGGCTACGCGGAAGGAGCAGCTCGTCGGCGGATCAGCCAGGCTGTGAGCGCCAGTAGCGCGGCGGGCACGCAAATCCATAGGAGCTCACTTTGGAGAACCGCAAGACCTCGGTCTGTAAAAAACCGTCCAACGCCAATCGGCGACACTCGAATGGGGGTCCAGGGAAGGAAAAAACGGTGGTTGTCGAACGGGGAGAAGAAGGCCACGCCCAGACCGCCGTCGGTCATAGCGTCCAGGAAACCATGGCTGGCGGTCGCTAGGAAGAAATAGACCCACATGGGGAGCCGGGTTAGGCCCGATGCGACTCGCCGAAATCCGATAAACATTACAATACTCGCCAGGAGAGCGGCAAAAAGAAGTGAGTGCGTGAACCCACGGTGGCCCCAGAAGTCACCGTAATGGATGCCCAATCGGAATCCGATCACATCAAAGTCGGGAATCACCGAGCAAAACATGCCCGCGACCCAAACTCGCTTTGGCGTACCTGAGCGGTAGAAACAGGCCCCTATGCCGAAGGCTGCAACCCCATGCGAGAACGCGGAAGCCATTCCAAACCCCTTGGAGAGTAAGCCCTGAGCGTCAAGTCTTGCACAGAAATCCACGAATTAAAATGTTGACGATACGGGACTTAAGCGTGTAGCGTAATAGGGTTTTGGGAGTAACGGTTTTGCGGCTAAATGCATCTATATAACTGTGTTTAGCGGCAGGGGTCGGGCCCCAAAAGTGCGGGAAGCGGGCAACGCACGGGGCCGGCGGCAGACAAGCGGCGCGGTGCACAGATTTTCAAATAAAAATGCGAGAAATCAATTGGGAGGAATTTGTGGCAGCAGTAGGCCTTGAAGAAAAATATGATGCAGTACGGCAGCTCATTGCCGTGGGCAAAGAGCGGGGCTACCTGCTCTACGACGAAGTAAACGATTCGCTTCCGGCAGAGGTCCATTCCTCCGAAGAAATCGACGATCTCCTCACCACCTTTGAGCGCAACGGCATCGAGATTTATGAGGACCAGGCTTCGGCGAAGGCCGCGCGGGCGGTGGAAGTTTCCGTCGATGGCGGCGACCACGAAGTCGTCGTCAAGGACGATGCCCATTCAGACGAAGGCAGCAGCGACCTTGACCTGACGCCCGGTTCGCTGGAAAAGACCAACGACCCCGTTCGCATGTACCTGCGCGAAATGGGCACTGTGCCGCTCCTGACGCGCGAGGGCGAAGTCACCATCGCCAAGCGCATCGAGCGCGGGCAACTCGTGGTGATGAAGTCCATCACACGCTCGCCGATCGTCATCAAGGAACTGATCGCCGTTGGCGATGACTTGCGCAAAGGCGTGCGGTCCATCAAGGAAATCGTGCAGTTTGACGATGAAGAGCTGACCGAAGAAAAGATCGCCAATAAGACCAAGCAAACCCTCAAGTACATCGACAAGATCGCGAAACTGTACGAAACCGCGCTGAAGCAGGCTGCAAAGCTCGACAAAACACTGAAGTCCAAGAAGCGGTCCTACATCCGCGCAAAGTGGGATGTGGCGCGGACGCGCGTGCAGATTTCACTGGCTATTCGCGACATTGATTTCAATCCGTTTGAAAAAAAGCGGCTGATCGACAAAATGCGCGGCACGGTGGAGCGGCTGCAATCGCTGGAGCGCGAAGCCGGGCGCCTGGAGCGCCGCGCGGACGTGGCCAAGGGCGAAGTCGCGGCGGAGGCCCGCAAGGAATTGCGCACGCGCCGCACCGAACTGAAAGACATCGAGGAAGCTAGCGAAGTCGGGCTCACCGAGCTAAAGCGCACCCTGACCTTCATTCACCGCGGCGAAGCGGAAGCCGAGCAGGCCAAAAAAGAATTGATCGAAGCCAACCTCCGGCTGGTTGTTTCGATCGCCAAGAAATATACCAACCGCGGATTGCAGTTCCTCGACCTGATTCAGGAAGGCAATATCGGCTTGATGAAGGCCGTGGACAAATTCGAGTGGCGTCGCGGATACAAGTTTTCAACCTATGCGACGTGGTGGATCCGGCAGGCCATCACGCGCGCGATCGCCGATCAGGCGCGCACGATTCGTATTCCCGTGCACATGATCGAGACGATCAACAAGCTGGTGCGCACCAGCCGCCAGCTCGTGCAGGAACTTGGCCGCGAGCCGACCAGCGAAGAAATCGCCAAGCGCATGGACATTCCCGTGTCCAAGGTGCG
>MNEA01000100.1 GCA_001917435.1 Acidobacteria bacterium 13_2_20CM_2_57_6 | reverse complement strand
CTAGTGACAAGCCCTGCTCCCAACGATCATTGGGTCAGTTTCCGATGGCTCGTGCGTATAGTGTGCCAAATGAAACAGCACTGCTGCTCGTTTTATGGCACGTTATCGGAATGAGAATCAGGGACTTAACCCTAAAGCAGCTGACCGCTGTCCCTTGTCCTACGTGTGGAGTCGCTCCTGGGAGGCGGTGTTTGTTGCATTCAGGTGCCCCGCGCTCAGAACCACACGTAGACCGGAAGCTTTCCGCGGCGGAGGCGATTGAGACGAAAAGAATTCCCCGAGATCCTGGACGTCGATAAATCCCTTTCCGGCCAACAATCCGCTATATGCGCTGGTAAGCCCTGTTACCAGCACTGATGTGGAAGTACGCCGCTTTCCGATAAGCGCGAAAGTTGGTGCCTAATCGTGCAGGACTACGCTTAGGAGAGAATTGTGGACCTGAAGTCCGCCATTGTAATGAATGAAGCCTAGTTTCCTGAATTTGTTCATGAAAAAATTCACCCGCGAGCGCGTTGTGCCAATCATTTCCGCCAGCATCTCCTGCGATACTTGGGGAAGCATCTTTTGCGGTTGGGATTCCTTGCCGTAGCGTGCGAGCAGCAAAAGGGTCCGGGCCAGCCGTTTCTCGCTGGAGTTAAAAAGCTGATCAATCAAATCCTCCTCGACGCGAATGTTCCGCGAAAGGATGTAAGCCATGAAGCGGTCGGAAAGCGAATGTTCCGCGTGGAGCACGCGCATCATCTCTTTTTTTTCGATGACCAGCACGGCCGCGGGCCCAATCGCCGTGGCCGTCCCCATGCGAATTTCCTGGCCTGCCAGGCACCCCTCACCAATAAAGTCGCTGGGCCCCAGCATGGCCACGACTGCTTCTTTGCCAACCTCGTTGACAACGGACAGTTTTACGCCGCCTTCTTGAATGTAGATCACACTCGTGGCGGGCTCACCTTGAGAGTAAATCTTCTGTGATTTTCGATACTGGATAACTTTTCTCGACACGCCGGCGGAATCGAGAAAAGCTTGGGCATCGAAGACAAGTTTGCCCTCGGGTTTTCTTTTGGACTTTTTTTGGCTTGAACTCGCGATTCCTTGCATAACATCACCGCTTGATAACAAGCCTATCATAATCATGATTATCGGGAAGCTCTGATTTCCATCGGAAGGGAAATTCGCCGGATACGTGTTGATGAATCCGCGTGTAGCAATCGGCCTTGGCAGCGGCGGGCTAACTCCCGATATATTTGAATGAATAGGTCGCATAATCGGACATCTGCCTGGCAGCTTTCGAGGGCTATTCCACGTGTACGAGTAGCGCGTCCAAACGACCGCGACAGTGCTCAGGGGGGTCATTGGTAAACAGTCGGAATGACCAACCGGTGGTAGACTGCGCGTATGGCTACCAAAAAGAAAACCAAGAAGAAGCAGACGAAGTCGAAGAGAACTGCGGGCAAGAAGATGGCCTCGATGAAGAAGGCGTTTAGGAAGAAGCCGGCTAAGAAGAGGACAACTCCCAGGAAGATGTTGGCCAAGAAGAATGCAGCTCCGAAAAAGGGGGAGCTGAAGACGAAGGTCGGCGGTAAGAAGACAACCGGCGGGAAAACGGCGGGCGCACTTAAGAAACAGGTTCGGGGGAAAAGTCAAAGCGTGGATACGGTGGCATTCGCACTGGAGGGACTGGGAGCGCGGTCGGGCGAGCAATCGGGAGATTTGCAGGGATTGTCCAACGTCGAAGGTGCGGATTCGGAGAGTGTGGACGAGTTGCTCGAGGAAGGAAACGCGTTCGAGGCCGACGTGGTGAAGGGCGTGGAAGACGCCGAGGACGCAGACGAGGGGGAAGTTCGCACGCATGAGGTGCCGCAGGATGATGTTCCCGATGAGTATCTGGATAAAAAGTAGTGAGTGAGCGGATCATGCCGATGCGGAACGTTTCGGTACAAAATGTTGGCTTCCGTCGCCTTGCATCTTGAAGATGCAAAAGGGCGGCATTCAAACTCCTAATGGGGATGACTAAGAGGGACAGTGAAGCAACTATTGCATCAATTTGGTGTGTTGGGTAGCCGCCAAGGGATCAGCGCGGGCTACTTTCCAGCAACGTAATTAACCAACATAGTCTCCACATCTTCGCGCGTAAGCATCTTCAGAGAACCAGTGATTTCCTTGATGTCCCACCCGTCCATCCCCGCCGAGTACACAAAACCGGACTTCCTGTCTCCCTCAATCTTGAAGGTCACAGTTTTGCCGTTGGCGGATTTCTTCGTCCAACTGTCGATCATTTCCAGCCCAGGACTTGCCCGCAATCAGGGCACTGGAACAGCTGCGCATCTATGAGGCGCTTGCTTTCAGCCTTCATTGTTGGCTTCCATTTCCTTGAGCGATTGTACTCCGTTCCAACAATTTTGGGACCGCATCAAAAAAATGACCCGATTGAGAAAACGTGTCAGCATAGGTGCAAATGAAACATCGAAAACAAAACAAGCCCGCTCCGCAGACTCATCCGTCTGCGTCGGCAGTACCTTCGTATCATCGCATTCTGGTTAAGCATGGCCTGATTGAAAAAACCCTTTCCATCCCCGATGCGTATAAAGTGTTTTTGAAAGTGGGCGCTGACCCAGAAGTACACAAATTACGTCGCCAGATAGCACACGGCAGCAAAATGAAACACGTTCCCGCTTTGTATCTGGCCACAGCGATGGCGCTGCAAGGAATGACCAAGAAGGAGCTTGAAGCTCTTAAATTGCGGATGGAAGAAAAGCGAGTATAGCGCCCAGGAATCATGCGCTAGGACTTTCCTGTCCCCGAAACTGTTTGTCACGTGCCGCCACACCAGTTGTGTCGTTCTCCCACCACCATGACGTTCTCGGCAAACGCCTGATCCTTGACTCTACGGACAGAGAAAATCACTTTTTGTCCCGGTTCGAGAACGCGATGGTTCATAACGCCGGACGAAATGAAGGGAACCTTGGAACCGTCCGCGCCATCAATAATTCCAAACCCTTGCGCGTCAATTTTCTTCACCATTCCCATCATCTTGTCGGTTCTCCCCGTGCAACCCTGTTCTTGTTCAGCATCTCGCTCGGACATTGGTTGGGCAAGAGACTTCTCCATTCATTGTTCTTTCTCGCTCGCGGCCTTCGCAGAGTGTAAAATATGGCGTGCAATCCAGGGTTCTATGGGCGACCAGCAGCTCACTGGCACAAAACAATGGTTGAGGAAGAGGCGCAGCCAGCGGATTGAGTTGACCGTTCCAGTTGTCGTTCACAGACCCCCAAAGGAAGGGCCGCAGTTCTCTGAAAGGGCGCAAACGTTGGTTGTAAACGCGCACGGTGCGTTGATGGCCTTAGCGGAAAAAGTAACGCCTAAGCAAAGGCTCCTCATGCAAAACATAGACTGCGGGGAACAGAAAGAGTGCCGTGTGGTCTACATAGAGAAAGTGCCGATGGGACCGACTAAGGTTGCAGTGGAATTCACACGGCCCGCACCGAGCTTTTGGCGCATCGCGTATCCGCCCGCCGATTGGACTGCCAGCACTTAGAAGTAGCCGAGCGCAACAAGGAGATAGGGAGTAGGATTCAAAGCACCAGCTCTCCTTCGCCCAGTGATTATCGTGAGAGGCGAGAATATGTGGCGACCCGTTACAAGCCAGCCGAATCTTTGGCGTAATTTCTACAAGGGCGCATTTTGCGAGACTGGTGATAAAACCGCTCGGCTGGTCAAGGTCAATCTTGTGATAAGCATCTGCCTTTGGCGTCTAACGGAAATTTCACAGGGAGGATCACCAGAGTGCGAAAATATCTTGACTGCACTGGATGACCTGAAAATTCTCAAGAGTCTATGCAGAAAATGTGCCTGAATCATGGCTTCTCAGACAAGCAATTTGCCACGCAAGGAACCCGCTATAAAAGACCTCGTGGCGGAGATTGCGAGAGCACTCGTGGACCATCCCGAGGGAGTACAAGTCAGAACGGTAAAAGGCTCCCATGTCACTGTCCTAGAATTGAAAACTCACCCGGAAGATTTGGGCAAAGTGATCGGGCGGGAGGGACGCACAGCGAAAGCGATTCGCACGATCTTGGGAGCAGCCGGAGTGAAATTGCACAAGCGAGTCACACTTGAGATTCTGGAAGATTGAACAGGTCTAAAGCTTTAACTTCTCTGGAACTCCGCGCCACATGGGGATAAAGTCCTAGTCGGGGATGAGACTATGCCTTCTGAATTATTCCCTCCCGACTTTCCGTCCGAATTGCGCGTCGCGGCTTTTAGAGCAGGCGACGAAGTGGCATGGCCGCGGATACTCGCTGCGGCAGCAGTTGAGTGGTTCGGTACGAATGGATACGCGGTCCTTGGGACCGAGCTTTGGCTTTTGAAGGACGCGGGAATACAAAGCCTACCGATGGGACTCAGCGGAACGCGGGATGTACACGGCAATACGGTGAACCGTGGAAACGAAGAATCGTGGAGTTCGTTTGTTGCACGCGCTGGAGCGGAAACTCGCACCTATCTTCAAGCGTTCAAACCCTCCGATATTGTCGAGCGAGGTCAATTGGTGTTCAACGTCGTTTGGGTCAGCGAGAGCGAATTCACAAATCCTTCCACGCATTTGTCGTAACTCATGGGTAGTCGGGTTTTGACGGCATGCTCATTTAGGTCGAAGAGTATTCCGCAGCAAGTTTTTCACCGATGCCGTTCCGCCGAAGCTCTCCGATTATTCCGTGTACCCGCGGTGTACCTCACTTCGGCGTTTTTATGGTTTTTCTCCGTTTTGCTATTTCGTAGAATCAATAACTTACGTAGAATCAACCCCCCTGAGGGGTTCGACTCCCACCCCGGGCACCAATTCCGTTCTAAACAAAATACTTAGCTCGCATTTACTGTACCAATCGGTTTTTCTGTACCGATTGAGACGTTCTCCATCGCTTCCCGCTGGCTTGCGGGAATCGCGTGGGCGTAGATTCTAAGCGTGGTCTTCACGTCAGCATGACGTAGTTGCTGCTGCAAGACGCTGAAAGGTACGCAGGAGTCCACCAGCTCGGTTGCCAGCCCATGCCTAAAGGCGTGGAGACCTGCTCGCTTCGCAGGTATGCCCAAACGCTTGAGGATTGGCTTCAACACGAATTGGACGAGCGATTCCCGCTTCATCGAACGTGTCCCTTGCCGGTTCGTAAACAGTATCCCGGCTGGATTTGGTTTGTAGTGATGCGTGAGAAAATTCCGCAACACTGGCTCCAATGCAGACGGCATCGGAAGCGTGGCTATGGAATTCTTGGTCTTGGGTTGGCGAACTTCCCGCGTCTGGTCATCAGCCGATTTGTTGGCCCGGATTGTTTTGCGATCAAAGTCAAGGTCGCCTACCGTTAGAGCAAGCAATTCCCCGGCACGCAACCCCGTACTCCAAGCGACGGCGAAGAGTGTTTTGTACGGTTCCTTCGCGGCGTTGATGATTTGAGTCGCCTGCTCACGCGTAAAGAAAGGAACGATAACCGCTTGCTCCGAGCCGAGTTCAAGGTCTTTGAAACCGACAGTAGGTACTCGGATTTCGCAGCGAGCGGCATAGTTGAAAACAGCAAACACCGAACTAAGGAGGTTGATGACAGTTTTTCGTGAGACCTTTCTCCGTAGTTCAGTGGCAAATTGTTGGAGTTCCTGCACGCCTATTGCGTGGGGTGCTGAGGTACCAAACCGCGGCAGGACGTAAAGCCTCAATCCCGACTCGCGAGCACGAACTGCGGCAGGTGAGAGGTTAGGGGCAATGGCTTGCCGCCACAGATTAACCGCATCGGTGAAAGTCTGCCCACGGTAAGCAGGCGCGACACTACCACGCCTACGGTTTACCTGCTGCATGATCCGGTCGTGTTCTCGACGAGCAGCACGCTCGGAGGTTTGTTGAAGGCTACCGAGAAACTGACGCACTCGTTTGGTGTCGCCCTCAATATCGTCGTAGAAAATTGAGTACATCCTACCGTCTGCCTCTTTTATGAAGCAGCCCTTCTGGAATCGTCGTCTCGCCACTGGCCCTCTTTTGCCTGCGGGTAACGGCGTTGCGGTTACAGGGTATACGGGCGAGCTTACAGCTACAACGGTTTCGGGCACGGGCACACGAATCCTGAGTTGGATTCGGTGGCATTCCTGCGTTTGCAGGCGATGCTAAACCGTCGGTAGGTCGCGCTGCTGGAAGTCCGGGTAACTGCTTGCACCCGCCAGCGCGTGGGGTGCTTACCCTTCCAGTGACACAATTATAATTTCGTCGTGGAGAATCATCAAGACTTAACTGATTCGCGACGCAAAAACTGTCGCGAGCGTCGCGACGGTATACTTGGAAGCATGGGCGAACAGGGCATTTTCTACGACGTTTTTAGCACCAACAAAAAAGAATGGGACGCCGAGCAATGGCGCGAGCACTGTAGAGAATTGGGACGTGCAGGGCGGACCAAAAGGCAAGAAGCCAATCAGCGCCAGTGGGACATAGGCTACTGGCTATTGGCGGGCGCAAAGCACTTCAAGCGAGTCTCCATTAGTGCAGGTCGCAAACCGGACTAATTCCTGGGCCGCTCATCCTCGCCTCCCTGCAATTCGCAATTTCAGAGCTTCAAGCTCTTGCTTCGTCATGCTTTGCAGAGCCATCGCTCGTCAATCCGTTCCAGGATGAAAGCAGGTCCCATCAATGGCTCGATCCATGAAATATCCCTTCTTCGCCATGTTCAGTTTGTCCGGGTCCATGTAGATGAGGGAATGAGGGAATAGGCGCTTGACACCTGAACACCGCTGGCGTATGAACGTAGGTAACTGGGGTACAGCTCCAAAATCTAACGGAACCGGCGTGTTCCACTGGTACACCGTCTCGGACGGAAGCTCATTTGGAAGTGTCCCAGAGGAGGGCCTATGCCTGCTACCCAGCCGAGCAAGGAACTTCGCGCACTTTGTTACGAGCATCACGTCAAGATGAGGCTTAATCGGAGCCTCGTGAACAGCGATGGTGACGCTACACAAACGCTCGCGTATGCCTGTACGGAGCCTGATTGTCTCGTCCACTACAACATCTATCGTGGATACTTCATCCTGAGTCAAGACGGAAACACGAATGAGCTGGACATGGTTCCCAGAGTCCGATGTCCCCACGATGGGACGCCCATGTATCTTGCTGAAGCCGATACGAAGAAAAGTGGCTTTCGCCTGTGGATATGCCCGCAATGCGATGGGAGATGCACGAATGAGGAGGGCCTCATAGGCTTGGCGTCGCAGGGGATTCAGGATCATCTCGGCGGGAAAAACGCGGCGTAGCCCGAACCCAAAGCTACCTTCGCTTCAGTGCGGATGTGTGCGCTGTCGGATTGCGGAAGTGCCGTCTGCGCCCCAGCGAGCAGACGCCGCACGGACTTCGGCACTGTGTTCGACACCAAGCGCATCACGAAAATAAACGCGGCAATCTACCATTTGGGATGGGCAGAGGAGGAGGGGGCTAAAGGTATATCCCGGCACAGAGTACTGGCGTGGCCGGTCTCGGGGTAAATCTGAACGCGGATCGGCTAACGACGGGCCGCAAACGCCGCGAGGAAGAAGACAGCAAGCGTCGTGAAAAGGAGCGCGATGCACAGACTGTAAATTGCCGCGTCCCGACTGTCAAAAACTAATGTAGACGACGAGGGAGACACAGCTACCGCCGCTTTCTCCTTTTTCACAATTGCGGTGATGAACTTGAGCGGAGTCAGAAGATAATCGAATGTCATGTGTGTTTCTCCAGTCTTACAGCCATTTGATTGTAAGCATACGGAGCGCGCCCACAAAAGATATATAAATGGTCCTTAAATCCCCGCTCCCTAATAGTGGCGTAGCCATCTAGTAACGCTTGGGTGTAATCTCTTTCTCGCCTAAACCGAGGCCCGTCCGACAAGAAGGAATAACAAATGGGGAAGCAATGTCCGAAATCGCGTTGCAAGAAGAGATTCTGGCCGCACTGAGGTCGAACGCCAATAAATGGCGAAACATTCCGATCACAAAATCGACATCCGAAGCGCGCACCATATTCGACCTAATTGGTGACAGAGAACATGGCCGGGATTTCGACCTTCATACCGAAAAGCCGTTAGTGAAGGGGAGTTCAGTTCTCTCCGTCGAGATGTTTGGCGGGTTGCAGCCGGACATCGTGGTATGGTCCAAGCGTTCAAGCCAGAACCGTATCGTTATCGAAGTAAAGCAGGGAACGGAAGCCACGCACAAAGAAGACGATGCTTCGCAATTCTTGCGTTACTTTCTCCATCTTCTCGTCACTTCAGACCCGAGGCCGAAGGGGAAGGCCGACATTGACAGAGGATTCCTGGTAGCGGCTCCGACCCCATGGTTTGAGAGGCAGTCACTCTCCCAAGCGTGGCATCATCTTGTTAAGCAATACGGCCCGCCCGCTTGCCGAGACATTCCACATAACGCTTGGCGAACTGCACGCAGATAGTATTTAAGATTCAACGCAGCACAGTTAAGGCTTCTACCACTCTTCGCGGTGGCTCCTGAAGAAGTTACTTTCGCGGAGTGGGATATGCGGCGCGGCTCGCAGCAACGGGGACCGCATGTTTTCTAGGTGCTCCAATCCGACAGACTTAAGGTGACGTGCCACGCTCGCAACCGTCCGGTCTTTCTCGAGGGCGATTGCTTCGATCTGCCGGTATAACGACGCCGTGACTCTCGCCGACACTCGAATGGTTTTCGTTTCGCGCTTTCTGCGACTCTTGTTGCTATCCTTGTGCGTTGGCATGATGTTCTTTTTGCGCCTCCCTGCGGCGCAGTGTAAGCCTGAATTTTCGGCACTCGAAGCGAAGGTATGAATGTCGAAGCGAGAATAGCACGGGGCAGCGTAATCCGTGGGCTTTTCCACAGTATTTTTTGCTTGGCCGTCTTCCAAGACCCATCGCGGCTGCCCCTTACCAGAATTGCGCCCGTGAAGTCTGTGAACTTTCTCACACTCCTGAAAATGTAACCTGTCCCGTCTAATCTGTTCGTCAGGCCAGTTCTCCCGCAGTCCGCAAACCGATAGCCTGCTCAGGGTAATGAACGCGGGCCTTGCAACTTCCAACGGTCACTATTGTGTTGAACAGTTGTCCGTCGAAGGTAAGCGTGTGCCGAGGCCGACAGCCTCCCAAAGCACCTTCCGTTCCGACGTAGGTCTGGATAACAAACCAGCGAGTTTAGATGAAAAAACTCACTAACTTCCGTGAGCACGTGTCTCAAGGTCGTTGACAAGGGCCAATCCTGAGTCTGTGTTCAAATCAGCCACACTACTATTCGGGTGGGATGTCCAAATTTGACCACCTCTTTTGGACTGCGGCGGACCGCAACTGGATTTTGTGGTACTACACACGTAAATCCGCGAGGGAGTCGGTGGGGCCAGCTACCGATACAAACAAGGCTTCCTTTCGATTCGTCGAGGTTTTAGTTGACGGTAACTGAGTTTTTTGCTACGAAGAAATTTCGCTCTGCAATGAGGCAATCTGGTGAGTTCGCTACCGAAGTCGACTAGGAAACAAAAGGGAGGGGTTTCTTTCGATCCCCAAGTGTTTCTTTCGACGGTGGGCGCGGCGAGGACTATTACTCAGTGTCCAAAAGACTACAAAATCTTCTCCCAGGGTGATCCCGCCGAGAATGTTTTCTATATTCAGCAAGGTAGGGTAAAGATCAAGGTCAAATCCAAGCAGGGCAAAGAAGCGGTCATTGCAATCCTAGGCGCCGG
>MNEA01000165.1:43736-51397 GCA_001917435.1 Acidobacteria bacterium 13_2_20CM_2_57_6 | reverse complement strand
GTCGCCGCTGATGGCTACGATGTCCGCCCATTTCCCCGGTTCGATGACTCCCAGCTTGTCGCCCCACCCAAGCAGCTCAGCAGCAGTGGAAGTGCCAGCGCGTATCGCTTGCATCGGCGTCATGCCGTACTGCACGTAGTATTCAAATTCTTTCGCCTCGTTCAATGCTTTCCAGTCGAAGCCGCCGGCATCCGTGCCCAAGGCAATCTTCACGCCCTTCTTGATGGCCTTTGGGAAATTTTCACGCTGCAACTCCGCCATCTTTGGCCAGTTGCCACTGCGGCCCGGCGCAACATAAACGCCGACGGTAATGGTCGGCACCCAGTAAATCCCTCTCCGGACCATTTCATCCATCAGGGCTTCAGTCAGGCCATCTCCGTGCTCGATGGTGTCCACACCAGCATGCAGCGCGGCTGCAATCCCGTCGCTTCCGATGGCATGCGCAGCAACTTTCTTGCCGATACGATGCGCTTCATCCACTATCGCCTTCGCTTCTTCATCCGTGAAATTCACCATGGAATGCAGCACGCCGTCGGTCTCAAAATGGTACCGGCGGTCGGAGTAATATTTGATCCAGTCGGCCCCGTACATCGCCTGTTCACGAACTGCCTTGCGCGCTCCGTCGGCTCCGTCGACATACTGCACGCCTGTAGGAACCTTTAGCTCCCAGGAATAACCAAGGAGCGGATACATTCCCGTGGGAGTCATCGCACGCGTAGCTACCTGCATGCGCGGGCCGGGCACTTCGCCGTTGGCAATTGCGGTCTTCACGTCCACGTCCGCATACATGGCACCTTCCGTCTCCAGGTCGCGAATAGCCGTAAACCCGTGGGAAAGCGCGATGTGCGCGTTGCGTGCGGCAAGAATCGTGCGGTACGGAATTGATTGTTTCAGCAATTGCGCGTCGTATTCCTCCGCCGTGATATCGCCTTGCAACAGAACGTGCGTGTGGGTATCGATGAATCCAGGCAGGACGGTGGCCTTGGAAAGGTCAATTATTTCCACACCAGCAGGCGCGCTTCCGCCGGCCGTAACGGAGGCGATCCTGTCGCCTTCAATCACGATCACCGCATTTTCAAGCGGCTTTTCGCTCTTCCCATCGATCAGCCTTCCGGCACGGATGGCAACGCGATGAGGGGTTTGACAAAAGGCGGTTGTTGGAATTACGAAACTCAACACAACGGCAATAAGGAGACGGCGCATGAACAGTTCCTCCCACAAAGAGGCAAAGCCTATCAGAGACAGCCAAATTCGTCGCGTCCGAATCGGGCAAGACAACGATTGATCTGGTTGAAGCAGGTAAATCTTCACTCGAATATCGACAACGAAGCGTGCTTCGGCTAACATTCGCCCCTTGGGGCCGTGGGAAGTCACCGGCGCTAGGAACTGCATTTCTTTGGAGGAGACGTGAGCCAATCTTCTCTGATTAGTCCTCCTAACCATTTCGTGGGGGAAGACGCGCGCCGCAGCACGCGCATCGAGCGGTCCGTTCCCCTGATCGTCTTCGGTCAGAACCGTCTGGGCGAGCCGTTTGTGGAACGAACCGTCTCGACCAGTCTGAACCTGCATGGGTGCCGGTACCCCTCCCGGCACGACTACGGAGTTGGATCGTGGGTCACGTTGCAAGTCGTGGGATTGAACGTCGAGCCCAAGCCACCGGCGGTGCGCGCAAGGGTGCGCTCGGTCCACACTTCCCAGAGTTCACGGGAACTGCAGCAGGTCGGCGTGGAATTAGAAAACCCTGGGAATGTTTGGGGCATTGTAGCGCCGCCCCAGGATTGGATGAACCCCAGAGCAACGAATACGGCAATCGCGCAATTTGCGCCCGCGGTCGCTCCCGCACTGGATCCGGCCCCAGTGGCCGTGAAACTCGATGAACCACCGGAGAGCCCAGAGCACAGAATGGCCGAGGTCGCTACGTTCCCATCTCCGTCGGCGGCCGCCTCAAGACAACAAACACAAACACCGGCCGAGGCTCCCAAACCGCAACGCGTCGTTATCACTCCGGACGGAATTATCGCGGCGATGGAGGGGAAACTGCAGCAAGCGGCGGAGAAAGCAGTACAAGAAGCGGTGACCAAGCATGTAGGCGATGCTGTGCGTGAAGCTCTCAGCTCCATCGATGATGTGCGCAATTCGAGCATTCGCGAAATCGAGGAACTTTTCCCCACCCGCGTGGAAGCGCTGCGGCTTTCCTCGAAGGAGGAATCTGCTGGCGAGGTCGCTTCACAATGGCAAGACCAAATGGAAAAGTACCGCGGCCAGGCCGAAGAGATGGCGCAGCGGCTGGAGAAGCAAGTCGCGGATTTGCGGCGCGAACTGGCCGGCTCGCGAGAATTCGTGGAAAGAATGACGCGAGAAATGGAGCCCCAGATTAACGCCCGCTTGAACGAAGTAGTAGTCAGGGCGACGTCAGAATTCGAAGGAGCAACGGCCCGCACCGCGCACCGCCGCTATGAACTCATGCTGGAAAATACCCAGGCTGTGACGCAGGAGGCGCTTATGAAGATCGAAGCGCGCTCCGCGGAAGTGCAGGCCCTGGTACAAAGCGCCGTGAACTCCGCCTTGGGGGCCTTCCAGCGTCAGACGGACCAGCACGTAAACGCCGTTCTCTCCGAAACACAGGAACGAGCAGTTTCTGCCCTTGCCTCGCTCGATGCGGAGAGCCGCGCCGCATGTGAGGCGCGGCGTGCGGCGTTGGAGACCGAAGTGGCACGCGCCGCCGAACGTTCCACGGAACAATTCCGCAAAGGAATGAAGGCCTTCCTGTATTCCTGTCTGGTGGCTGCCGTCAGCGCCGTGGATGAACATTCGAAATCCACGTTGGACGGGCTGGTCAAGGATAACGGTAAGACGGTGTTCGAGGCAGAGAAAGACCCGCATACTCAGGATGATCAGGAAATTGTTCCTAATACGGACATCGACCCCATCACGCATTGAGACAAAGTGGCGCGGCGCGAACTTGGCTTGACGTGCAGGAAATCCACTATTCCGCAAAAGAAAAAGCCAACCGTTCTCTCAGGGCGGTTGGCTTGTTCTTCTTGCTCTTGCCACAGAACTAAAGTCATTCCTGAAGGAGGCAGGCTGACAGGCTCTGTGTGTGCTCTGGCTGGAGCCAGAAAGTCGCCGAAAACTTAACGGGCCGGCGCGGAACCCGGACGCCGAAACGGTCTGCGCGCCACGTCCTCAATCGTATATATGCGTTGCCGCGTTGCCACCATGATCGGGTGCTGGCTGTCGGCAACCCGGTCCACGGCCAAAGCCCAGCCACGGTGCAGCATGTACACGCTTCCTACGACAAACGCGATGGCTGCAAATCCTATGGCAAACAGCGCAAACACTGCCAGGAGTTCCCACACGAAGTAAATCTGCAGCGAGACCAGCACTGCCAGGAACATCCACATCCACTTCCGGCTCTTGTCCTTGGTCTTCATCTTTTTCTATATCCCCCAGGCACTACCCCATTGAACTTCGGCTGCTGGTCTATTTCCTGCACCCTCAGTTGTTTTACCATTTACTTGGATGCACCAACTCGCCAGAAAGGTCCAATCCAATCCTTCGTACCTGTCCTATTTGACACCTACCAGTCCCAAAACGCGATGGTACACAAGATACATTTTTGGGCCTAAACCAGTATCCTAGTACCGCTCCATTTGTGACCAATCCTTTCTAATCTACACAAAACAAAAATGTTAATTGCATTTCGACTTTCGCCATGGTTTTCGCCTCTTTTTCCCTGTACTACCTGTGGAAAACCTGTACCTTCGTACAGGGGCTTTCAGGCGCTCCCCTGTGGTGATTCCTGGCCCAACTACGTTTCAAGCCACTTGCGCACACTTCGAGGGAGAATTCGTTGCCGGTTTGGATAATTCAGGCTGCGGAAGGGAAGGGTGTTATCTGAGCACGCTGCTATGGTCGCCCTAATTCCCTTTTAGTGCGTATCCCACGTCAAAAGGCAACTTGCCACCGACGCGAAGGACTTTTACTGAGCTATTGATGGAATAAACGTCCAGGATCCCGACAGCGCCGGGAGTGGCTTCCACGGTGCGCAGTAGATCCTCGTCGGTGCCCACAATCTTCACTGTCAGGCGAGACTCGTTCAGTTTCGCGATTGCTGCTCTAGGGTCGCCGCTGGTGTCGCCGAACAGTTTTTGCATGGCCACCCGCACCCGCCATATTCTTGATTCCAGCTAAGTTCAAGCTGGCGGCTATTGCACCAATACTCAATAGGGCTGCGATTCGCAGCCAGTTCCTGCGGGCGTTCTGTCTCATAACTTCCATGCTCACTTTCAATCAGGTTCTATGCAGTATCTTCACTTGTCACAGTGTCCGGCAAGCGCCCGCTTTCCTCCATGTGCCCAACTGTGTGCCTCCTCTTCATTGTCCTCAATCCGCCAACCCTGTCTTTCTAATCCCGCACACCTGACCTCCAGACCAGTATCCCAGGGCTCTGGCAACAGGCTACGTTTCCAATCTGGGCTCATTCTTCAGCTTGCGGGAATGGAGAGTCTTTCGCCATGAATCGATTCGCCGCGCGTCTCTGGTTGTTGATCTTCCCGTCTCTCTTTACATCAACGGTCTGGGGGCAAGCTTCCTCTCCTCACGTGGAAAACACTGCCACCCGCGCCGCTGCCGGTACGCCGCACATAGCTGGCGCCGGCCAGCAGCTCTTTGGCGCTATCCCCCTCTCCACGCGTTCCATGGAAGCTCGTCGCCTGCTCGAGCAAGCTGTCGACAATTATGAGAATGCCATCTACCGCGGCTCCGCGGTTCTGGCGCGCCGTGCCGCCGAAGCGGATCCGCAGTCCGCCCTCGCCTACGCCATGCTCTCGTTCGCGTCCCGCCGAATCATGCCGGATGCCGCCGCCCTCGCCAAAGCCAAGTCGCTTCTCCCCGCCGCAACCCCCGATGAGCAACTCCTTGTCCGCTGGATGACCAGCATCCAGGACCGCGACCTGCTCCCCGCGATCTCCAGCATGAATGATCTCTTGCAGCGCTACCCGCGCGACAAGCACATTCTCTACATGACCGCCGAGTGGCTCTACCTCCAGGAAGATGACGACCGCGCCCGCTTCATGATGGAGGCGGCATTGCAAATCGATCCCAACTTCCCCGCTGTCCTGAACCGCCTCGGCTACGTCTACATCAGCGGTAGCGGCACGCCCGACCCCGCAAAAGCCATCACTTCTCTGAAGCGTTATGCCGAAGTCGAGCCCGCCTCTCCCAATCCTCAGGATTCTCTTGGTGAAGTCTCCCGCATGGCCAGTGATGATTCCGCTTCCCTGGAACATTACACCGCCGCCCTCAAGATTGACCCCAAGTATCTGCCTTCCCAGGAAGGTCTTGGCGGCACACGCATGCTCATGGGCGATTTCACCAACGCGCGAAAAGAATATGACCGCGCCATTCAGCTCGCGGAGAATCCGTTCGACGAACTCGATGCAAAGTACACACAAGCTTTGATCTATTTTTGGGAAGGCCGTCCTGCCGAAGGCCGAAAAGCCCTTTCAACTCTGGCCGCAGAAGCCGCCAGCAAGAAAGAGCCCAACGCGCAATTCGAAATTCTTCTGGGCGCCGCCATGCTCGCCGCCGATTCTCGCGACGAGCTCACTCGCCTCAACGCCCTTTCGGCTTTTCTCGAAAAGCCTCTGACGGGCATGAGCGAAGCTGATCGCGATATCAATCGCGCCACCGTTCTCCGCGAACGCGCCCGCATCGCCTCTGCCAACGGCCGTGTCGACAATGCATCCGAGGCTGTATCGCAGCTCAAGGATCTCGCCACTGTTTCTCGCGACCAAGTCGTCGTTAATGCCTACGAATCGGCCCGTGGCTTTCTGCTCTTCCAGCAACGGGATCTTTCCGGTGCCACCGATGCGCTTGCCGCCGATCCTCATTCGCCGCTTGTTGTTTTGCAGCTGGCCCTTGCCCAGGAAAAGGCTGGCAATTATGTCATCGCAAAAGAAACGCGGAACCGCTTGAAGTATCAGCGCGCTCCAACCGTCGAATGGTTTCTGGTGACGCACCCGGGCACAGGGGCTTCCCACTAGCTAATCTGCAAGCGAAAACGCGTTACTCCGGCCCCTGTCGGAGCAACGCGTTTTTTTGTGCTCGTCAGATTCTTCTACGCCTTTTTCAGCTTTCGCGCGATCCACACCAGAATCACCGCACCAACAAACGCAACGATAATCTGTCCGATCGTTCCCCCGGCGTGGAGCCCCAGCAAGCCGAACACAAAGCCTCCAACAATCCCGCCGAGAATTCCCAGAACGATGTCCACAACGACGCCATATCCGCCGCCCTTCATGACTTGCCCCGCAAGCCAGCCCGCAATCAGCCCGACCAAGATCCAGTAGATTAATCCTCCCACGATCGCCTCCTTCTCTTTCTATTTGCGCGGATGGTCTGCATGCCGCGCATATTTTTCGTAACACGCCTTGCCGAATGTCAACCGCGCAGCTTACACTGACTGCAAAGAAAATCACATAGCCGTAACGGAGCGTTGATGCTTTCTCGCATTCGTTTGCTCTTTCTGTCGCTGTTTGTGCTCGCCCTGGCTGCCGCGGCCTGCTCGAAGTCTCCTTCGCAGGGTGACCCGCCCTCGCCCGGAAAATCCGGCGCGCGGCCCATCATCGTCTTCATGACCGACTTTGGCACCGCCAACGACGCCGTGGCCATCTGCAAAGCGGTAATACTTAGCATCGCGCCAGACGCCCGCGTCATGGACATCACTCATCGCGTGACTCCGTACTCCATAGAAGAGGGCGCGCGTTTCCTGGAAGGCGTATCTCCCTACTATCCCGCTGGAACGATCTTCGTGACGGTCGTCGACCCCGGAGTCGGCACCTCGCGCAAAGCCGTCATCGTCAAAACTAAGAAGGACCAGTATTTTGTTTTGCCCGATAATGGCCTGATCACGCCGGTGATCGATCGCGACGGCCTGGCTTCCGCGCGCGAGATTACCAATCCCAACTGGATTATTCAGGCTCCAATTTCTTCTACCTTCCATGGCCGCGACATTTTTTCTCCCGCGGGCGCGCACCTCGCCGCCGGATGGGAATTCAACCTTGTAGGCCCCGAAGTTCCGCAACTCGTCCGCCTCACGCCGAAAACATCCGCCACCACCGACAAAGGCATCGCCGGTGACGTTATCGCGCTCGATGATCCCTTCGGTTCTCTGATCACGGATATTCCAGGCGATGAATTCAAGAAGCTGGCTTACAACTTCGGCGATCCGGTAAAGCTCGAGGTCAACAAGAAACCTGTGGTGTTGCCCTACGTGAAAACTTTTATGGATGTCCCCGTCGGCGATCCCCTTCTGTTCATCGATTCTCGCAACCGCGTCAGCATCGCCGTCAACCAGGGCGATTACTCTAAGAAGTTCGGTGTCGCTCCTCCGGCTACAATCTTCATTCCGCGCAAAGGCGCATTCCTCAAAGCTAAGTAGACCTCCAATCTCAGCCGCCTTCGCCAAAATTCCAGGGAACTTCTCCCGCTTCCCGACGTATCACTCTGTTGGGCAGCGAAATAAAGTGTCCTCAAAGAGCAAGCACTCGCGGAGAGATAGGCTATGGAGTCCTTCAAAAACGAGCTCAAACAAGTTCTACGGAGGCTCGGCCGTGCCCCCATGTTCACGGCCATTACGCTTATCACGTACTTTTTTT
>MNEA01000165.1:0-43669 GCA_001917435.1 Acidobacteria bacterium 13_2_20CM_2_57_6 | reverse complement strand
CAGGACATCGGCTTTTACGCGGGCGACTCTGTGAGCGTGACCGGCGTCGCTGAGCCCGAACAAGTCACTGCCCTGCGCGTTACGGACGGCACTCTACCGCTTCTCGGCACGCTTCCCGTTCTGGGCCGCACCTTCACCAAGCAAGATGACTCGCCGGGCGCTCCCGAAACCGCCATGCTTACCTACGGCTATTGGCGCCGCAAATTTGGCGGCGATGCTTCCGTCGTCGGCCGCAATATCCTTGTGGACGGCAAATCCCGCCAGATCATTGGCGTCTTGCCTCAGCGATTTCACTTCTTGGACCGGGAAGACCCCGCCCTAATCATGCCGTTTCAGTTTGACCGCAACAAAACGCATCTTGGCAACTTCAGCTATGAGAGCCTCGCCAGGCTCAAGCCCGGCGCCACTATCGACCAGGTCAACGCCGACGTCGCTCGCATGCTCCCTGTCGTTATGAGTTCCTTCCCCACTCCGCCGGGTTTCAGCATCAAGCTCTTCGAAGATGCTCACATCGGCCCAAACGTCCGTCCGCTCAAGCGCGATGTCGTAGGTGACGTTGGCAGCGTCCTCTGGGTCCTCATGGGCTCGATCGGTATGGTCCTATTAATTGCCTGCGCCAACGTCGCTAATTTGCTGCTCGTCCGTGTCGAAGGCCGCCGCCAGGAACTCGCCGTGCGCGGCGCTCTGGGCGCCAGCCGCGGACGCATCGCCGCCGATCTCCTGCTCGAGAGCGTCATTCTGGGATTGCTCGGCAGCGCAGTCGGACTGGGCCTTGCTTACGCCGCATTGCGCGTTCTTGCGACCATGGCTCCCGCGGGCCTTCCTCGCGTTCGTGAAATCGGCATCGATGGGCGCGTCCTGCTCTTCACACTTTTGATTTCACTTCTCGCCAGCATCCTGTTTGGTTCCATTCCCATCTTCAAGTATGCCGGAGTACGTCTCAGCACCGGCATCCGCGAGGGCGGCCGGGCCCTCAGCCAAAGCAAGGAGCAGCATCGCGCGCGCAGCGTCCTTGTCGTTGTTCAAGTCGCTCTCGCGCTCGTCCTGCTGATCTGCTCCGGCCTGATGATTCGCACTTTCCGCGCCCTCACCAACGTCAATCCCGGATTTTCCGCGCCGGCTTCGTTGCAAACTTTCCGCATCTCGATTCCCAGCACCATGGTGAAAGAGAATGAGCAGGTCGTCCGCACGGAAGAGGAAATCTTGCACAGGCTCGCTGCGATTCCGGGCGTCGGATCCGTGGGAATCATCTCCAACGTCCCCATGACCTTCGGAGGCTGGCATGATCCCATCTTTGTTGAGCACCAAACCTATGCCGAGGGCCAACTTCCCCCGCTCCGCACCTTTCGATTCGTTTCGCCCGAATACTTGGACACTGTCGGCACGCCGCTAGTGGCTGGCCGCAAAATCACGTGGAACGATACTTACAAGAAAATCCCCGTCGCCATGGTCTCTGAAAATGTAGCTCGCGAACTTTGGCATGATCCCGCCGCCGCGCTCGGCAAGCGCATCCGCGTCAGCACCAAAGACGACTGGCGGGAAATTATCGGCGTCGTCGGCGACGTTTACGATGAGGGCGTCAGCAAACCGGCCACCACCATCGTTTATTGGCCCCTCTTGATGGATCACTTTGAAAGCGATGACACCATGTCCATGCGCGAAGTCGCGTTCGCCATGCGCAGTTCTCGTACCGGCTCGCAAAGTTTCCTGAACGAGGTTCGCCAGGCGGTCTGGTCACTGAATCCGAATCTTCCCCTCGCCGACGTTCACGCACTGGACTTTTTCTACAAGCGCTCCATGGCTCGTACTTCCTTCACGCTCATCATGCTTGGCGTTGCCGGCAGCATGGCGCTGTTACTCGGTGTGGTCGGCATCTATGGTGTCATCGCCTATTCTGTTTCCCAGCGCACCCGCGAGATCGGCATTCGCATGGCTCTGGGCGCGCAGCACCAAACGCTCACGGGCATGTTCGTTCGCCACGGACTCTCGCTCACTGCCATCGGCGTGGCGTGCGGACTCGTCGTCGCCATCATCGTCATGCGCTTGATGTCATCGCTCCTGTTCAAAGTGAGCCCCGTCGATCCGGTCGCTTACGGTGCAGCTTCTCTCGGCCTCGTCGCTACGGCGTTCCTCGCAAGCTATTTGCCTTCGCGCCGCGCCTCCGCCGTCGATCCCGTCGAGGCCCTCCGCGCCGAATAATCTGCTTGTGGGTGCCCACGGGTCAGGGTCACTCTAGTGAACTATAACGGTGGCATTCTCCCGTGGTGCTTGAGCAAAGAAGGAAAAATGGTGCCCGCGCAGTGACGTCTGGCCCACCCGCCGATCCGACGACGAGCTACTAATTGCGCGCCATGAGGGTCGAGGGCATGGAGTGTCTGCATTAATCGACTGTCAATCTTCTCCGTGCCTCTCTTCCGCCAGTCAGGAATCGCGAGTCGTCACCCATTTGCTTTTTCCCCTCGCCCGTCCAACAATGAACACTGCATCCCATCCTGCGAGGTCCCGCCATGCCTGAAGCCGTCATCGTCTCCGCTATCCGCACTCCCGTTGGCCGCGCCTACAAAGGCTCACTGCGCGCCACGCGCCCCGACGATCTTGCCGCTCTCGCCATCAAGGAAGCGCTCGCCCGCGTCCCTGGGCTCGACGCCAAGGAGATTGATGACGTGATCCTCGGTTGCGCCATGCCCGAAGGCGAACAAGGAATGAACGTCGCGCGCATCGCCGCTCTCCGTGCCGGCCTCCCCGTGGAAACCAGCGCCATGACTATCAACCGCTTTTGTTCCTCCGGCCTGCAAGCTATCGCCCTCGCTGCCGAGCGCATCCGCTCCGGATCCGCCCAGGTCATCGTCGCCGGGGGCACCGAGTCCATGTCCATGGTTCCCATGGGCGGTAACAAAATTTCTCCCAATCCCTGGCTGGTGGACAATTATCCCGATGCTTACATCAATATGGGCCTGGGCACGGAAAACATCGCACGCAAATTCGGCATCACCCGCGAGCAGGCCGACCAGTTCTCCGCCGATTCCCACAAAAAGGCTCTCGCCGCCATCGCCGCCGAATATTTCAAGGACGAAACCATTCCCGTCGAAGTAAAAATCACTTCCCTGCCCAATGGCAATGGCGCATCCTCCAAACCGAAGCCGGGGCCGGTGAAACCTACAACGCAAACATTTACGTTTTCCACCGACGAAATTCCCCGCGCCGATACGAATCCGGACGTTCTCGCCAAACTCAAGCCCGCGTTCCACGCCAAGGGCACCGTGACTGCCGGAAATAGTTCGCCGATGAGCGATGGCGCTGCCGCAAGCGTACTTATGAGTGACGCGCGGGCAAAATCGCTGGGTCTCAAGCCGCTCGCGCGCTTCGTCGCCTACGCTACCGCCGGTGTTCTCCCTGAGGAATTCGGCATCGGCCCGGTGCAAGCAGTTCCGAAAGCACTGAAGCTCGCGGGTCTTTCTCTAAACGACATCGCCGTGATCGAACTCAACGAAGCCTTCGCCGCGCAATCGCTTGCCGTCATTCAGCAGGCCGGCCTGGACGCTTCGCGTGTCAATCCCAACGGTGGTGCTATCGCGCTCGGCCACCCGCTTGGCTGCACCGGCGCAAAACTGACCGCCACAATTATTCGTGAATTGCAGCGCCGCAACGCGCGCTACGGCATGGTCACCATGTGTATCGGTGGCGGCATGGGCGCCGCCGGCATCTTCGAGGGTCTATGATGGAGGCTCTCCTGAATGCTCACTTTTTTGCCTTCCACAGACCGACGGTGTTGCCTTCGGGATCCTGCATCAACATCGTGTAGTGATTTGGCTCATGCCCCAGCGCCGTTATGTGCCCGCCGATGCCGCCGGACTCCGCCGCGATCATCGCCGCCGGTCCCATCGTTTCGATCTTCCAATCGAAGAGTTTCTCGTAGAATTCCTGCGTTTTTGCGCTGTTTTGGCATCCAATTTCAAAATGCACGACGGCTCTTCCCATTTGCGGCCTCCTCGGATCGAGTGTTGAAATTTGATCGGCCGCGTAGCGGCGGAAGAACGAGTCAGGCTTCCAGTGCGGGCGTTCAGGAGTATTGGCCGTCTCGAGCAGGAGTCGCCGCGTAAACTCCTCGTAGCCCGCGGCGGCTTTGAAATCGACGGGCTGGTTCACGTCGTCGCTCGGCGCGTGGTAGCGGTTGGTGAGCCAGTCCTTGAAAATGTTCTGCTCCGGCGTGCCGAGTTCGAAACCCACATCTACTTTGACGGCGGGAACGCCTTTCTTGATGAAGCTGTACTGATCGCTGCGAATGAACGCGTTGCGTAGCGGCTCGGGATCAGGAATCGGTTTGATACCCATGGACTGCGCAATCGCGGCAGCGCGCGTGCCAAGGTCGGATTCGTCAATGCCTTCGATCTTGAGAATTTTCAGCGGAACGATGGGAAGAAACATGTCCACATTCACATCGGCGACGATGGATTTCGCCGCGACTGTAGGATGCGCGGCGAAATATTTGGAGCCGAGAAGACCTTTCTCTTCGGCCGTGACAAGAAGAAACAGAATCGAGCGTTGAATTTTCTCCGGATGCGTTTTCAGACTCGAGGCAATGTCCATCACCAGCGCGCTGCCGGAGCCATCGTCCATCGCGCCGTTGTAAATGCGGTCGCCGTTGATGGGCGCGCCGATGCCGACGTGGTCGATGTGCGCGGAGAGAACGACGAATTCATTTTTGAGAGCAGGATCGGAGCCGGGGAGCTTGGCAACAAGGTTGGCGGATTCGAGAGCTTTAGTGAGTATGACGGCGTTCGCTTTGAGCGAGGCGGCCAAAGGAAAATGTGGAAGAGGCTTGCGGTCTTTGCCCAAAGCGGCGATTTCCGCGAAAGTATGGCCCGAGCCAGCGAACAGTTTTTCCGCTGAAGCGGGGTTAAAGGTCACGGCGAGTTGCTGGCCCGGAGTTTCATTGAACTCCGCATCGGCGAGATCCATCGAAGGATGATTGCGATTGACGGAAATGCGCGACCACGGAATGTCCATGGACGCGGGATTCATAATGGTGATGGTGCCGACGACCCCCGCAGCGCGCAATGATTTCCATCGCTCCCCGGCGGTTTGATAATGCGAAGCGAGCGCGGTGGGAATATCCGAAGGAGAACCTACCAGATACACAACGATTTTCCCTTTGAGGTCCAAACCGGCAAGCTCATCGAGATTTTTTTCCGAAATTTGCAAGCCGTAGCCAACAAAAACCAAAGGCGCGGAAAGCGATACAGAGGCATGCGTAGCGCGAGTGCCGATGAAGGCGTCGTCGGCAAAGGAGAGCGCTTTCGCCTGGCCGTTGGTGACGAGCGCGAGCGAGGATTTGGTTTCGTCGACTTCATGCTGGTTGAAACGGACAGGTTGGTAGAAGCCATTCGAACCCGCGGGTTCGAGGCCAGCTTTCTGGAGCTGCTCGACAGCATAGGCTTGCGCCTTGCGAAGACCCTCGCTGCCGGTGTCGCGCCCTTCGAGAGAATCATCCGCAAGGAATTTGACGTGCGCCCACCAGGAATTGCCGTCGAAGTGTGAATCCGCGGATGTTTGCTGCGCCGCAGAAACTGCGGCGGCACAAGCGGAGAGAAGGATCACTAAACAAAGTTTGCACATGATATCCACTCCTAAGTCGAATTGAGAGGCTGTCAGGATAGCAAGGACGAAGCAAAAGAGTCACGCGCGGACGCGGTGGACGCGCTCGACTCCCGTAACGAAACCTTAAGGTGCAGTGACCAACGGCAACTCGATAAAAGTTCCCTGGCCGGGGGCGTGGTAGATGCGCTGCGTGGCTTTGCGATAGTCGCCGGGCTTGGCCCAGAAAATATTGGGAACAAAAGTTTGTGGATTGCGATCGTAGAGCGGGAACCAACTGGATTGAATTTGCACCATGATGCGATGCCCGGGCAGAAACACGTGATTCGCCGTGGGTAGCGCGAAGCGATAGAGCAGCGGTTTATCCGGCGCGATGGCCTTGGGCGTTTCAAGACTCTCGCGGTAACGCCCGCGGAAAATATCGGCAGCAACCATAAGTTGATAGCCACCCATTTCCGGTTGCGCGCCCACTTCGTCGGGATAGAGATCGATCAACTTCACGACCCAGTCGGAGTCCGTGCCGCTGGTGGAGGCGACCAGGTTGGCCATCGGCTGTCCGCTGATTTTCACCGGTGCGTTCAGGATATCGGAGACGAAGACCGCAACATCCGGGCGGCCGGACGCTTCGCGCTGATCGTCCACCAGCCACTGCGACCAGGTCATGCCGCTGGAGTAGCCAACAGCTTGAATGGGTCGCGCACGGTACGGAACGGGCTTGGCAGGGTCGGACACGTATTCATCGAACGAGGTTTCGCCCGCGGCTGGCGCCGTGAAGCTGAGCTTTGACCCCGCAGTGAGATAAAGCGGCCTAGGCTTCAGCGTACAGCCGCTGACACAGCCAGAGGGCCATGCAGGCAAACGCCGCCAGGCGTTCGTGCCAGTTTCAAATGCTGATACCGGGGCCACGTCGCTCTTCGGTGCGCCGTCTTTCAAATATTGGGCCAGGAAGGGCGCAAGAATCTCTCTGCGAAAATAAAGCCCGGTATCCATTCCGAATTTCAGCGCGCCAAGCCGACTGGCGTCATCAATCTCCTGCCCGTGATGCCAGGGGCCCATCACCAGAAATACTTTGTCGTTGCCAGCGTCCTTCGGCTTGATCGCTTTGTAGACCGCTGTCGCGCCGTAAATATCTTCCTGATCCCACAGGCTGTCGACCAGCATCGTTGGAACCTTCAGCGGCTGCGCGGCAAGAATCTTGTCCATCGCTTGCAGCTGCCAGAAGGCGTCGTAGGCCGGATGATCGAGAATCTTTCTCCAGAAGCCGACCTGCTCAAGCCCGTGTTGGCGGCCAAGTGCGCCGGCCGAGCCCGCTTGCATATACATGTCGTAATCGTCGTAGTGGCTGGTCCACCAGTGCTCGTCGTTTTTTCGTGTGGCTTCCTGTTCGTAGATGTAGGGCATGTTCTGTTGGCGGAACGCGCCGTAGTGGAACCAGTCGTCGCCCATCCAACCGTCGACCATGGGGTTCATCGGGACGGAAACTTTTAGTGCGGGATGCGGATTGACCAGTGCCATCAGCGGCAAGAATCCGTCGTAAGAAATTCCGAGGATGCCGACTTTGCCGTTGCTCTCTGGAATATTTTTCACGAGCCATTCGATGGTGTCGTACGTGTCGGTCGAGTGATCGACCGCAGTGGGATTGAGCGGACCGCGCAGAGGGCGCGTCATTACATAGTCGCCCTCGGAGCCGTACTTGCCGCGTATGTCCTGGACGACGCGGATGTAACCACCTTCGAGGATGACTTCGAGCGCGTTGTCATAGCCATGAAGGTTGCGTCCGAAATGGGAGCTGTGCGCGTGCGTGGTGAGATCGTTAGCATCGTAGGGCGTGCGCGTCAGGAGAATGGGCGCGTTCTTTGCGCCTTTAGGAACGAGAATAACGGTGTGCAACTTCACGCCGTCGCGCATGGGAATCATCACTTCACGCCGGGCGTAATCGAAGCTATCGGTGACGGGCGTGAACTGCGCTGGCGTTTCGCTGGGCAGCGTAGAAACGGGCGGAGCTTGTGCCGCAACGAGATCGGCGAGGAAGAGGGTGCCGAACATCAGTACGAGCAGAGCAAGCGTGCGTGCGCAGTAGAGCGATTTCATCCGGATCCTCAGTAATGCTTGGAATGAGCGTGGATTATACCGCGAATTCCTTAGCCTGCCAGATTCACCACCGATGGCACGTAATTATTCGCACCGCAGAACAATCAGCGGATCCACACGAGTGGCGCGGCGCAGAGGAACCAAAGTGGCCAGCAGAACTGCAACGCCTAGCACCGCCACAGAGATGGCGTAAACGTCCAAGGTGTTTGTGGTCACGCCAAACACATTGTTCATCAGCAAGCGTGCAATTACCCAGGCTCCCAGTAATCCCGCGGAAATTCCCGTCAACATCAGTTTGAAGCTACCTGTAAGCACCAGCCAAAGAATACTTCGACGCTCGGCGCCACACGCTATGCGAATACCGATTTCTCGCGCGCGGCTTTCGACCAAATATGCCATCACGCCGTAGATACCGATGGCGGCGAGGAACAACGCCAGCAGCGCAAAATAGACGGAGAACTGCGTGATGTTGCGAACCGGCGCTACCTGATTGCTGATGCGCGTCTCGAGAGTCTGCACGCCGGAGAGGGGCTGTTCCTTATCCAGGGTCCACACGGCGCTCTGCACGGCCGGGGCGAGTGCCATGGGATCCGTGGTGGTGTGCAGGACCAGATGCATCACTGGACTCGGCGCCTGCGCAAAAGCAATGTAACTTTCGTTCATGGGGTTATCGCCCGGCCAGTAGAACTTAACGTCTTTGACGATACCAACGATGGTGTACCAGGCCGCATCGTCGCGACCTAAACGAATCTTGTGACCCAGAGCTTCTTCCTGAGCAAAAAATCGCCCGGCCAGGGTTTGATTGATCACCACGGCGGGAAGCGTACTTGAACCGTCCTGCTCGGTGACAAATCGTCCGCGGAGAAGGGAAAGTCCAATTGCAGCTGAGTATCCCGGAGTGGCCGCCGTAATCAGGGTTGAGGGTACTTCCCCAGGCGCAGGCTCCGGGCGGCCCTTAATCCGGAACTCCAGCCAACTTGAACTATGGCCGAACGGAATGTGCTGGCTCGCTCCCACTGATTCCACTTGCGGGAGGCTTCGCAGGCGCTCGAGCAGTTGATTGTAGAAAGCCAGGCGCTGCGCGTTCTTTGCGTATTTGACAGCTGGCAAGCTCATTTGCGCGGTCAGCACGTGGTCCGCGCGAAAGCCGAGATCGGCCTGCAGGATGATGGAGAGGGACTTCGACGTCAAGCCCGCGGGAACCAGCACCATCGGCGCGAGGACGATCTGACAAATGACCAGAAGCTTCCGCAAACGCTGGCCCCCCGCCGCTGAAGTCGAGCTGCCCGATTCTTTGAGGGCGCCGGTCAGGTTGAGCCGATATCCCTCAAGCACCGGTGATATCGAAAAAAGCAGTACGCTCAGGACAGCGACAGCGATGGCATAGAGCACCATGGTGGTGTCCACAGTAATGCGGCCATAGTTTGGCAAGTAGCCGCGGTTCTCAAAAGGAATTGAATTCGTAGTCCATTTTCCGCCGAGATTGGCGATGACCAGGCCCAGTCCAATGGCGGCAGGCATCAACAGCGCGTTTTCTGACAAAAGCTGCCGCGCCAGGCGGCTTTTCTTCGCTCCAAGAGCCAGTCGCACGGCCATTTCCCTCCGACGGGTCCATGCGCGGGCAAGATAAATGCCCGCAAGATTGGAACAGGCGATCAGCGCGATGCAAATCCCCACGATGAATGCCGTGTAAATCGCCTGATCCCCGACGTGCTTTCCAATTTCCTTGGCAAGGCTGTTGATCAGGACTCCTGCGTTGGTGTTGGTATCCGGATGTTCCTTTTCGATGTCGCGAGCGATCGTGCTCATGGCCTGGGCGACGGTTGCTTCCGCGAATTCCGGCTTGCGCCTGCCGATGATATTGAGCCAGCCGGTGCCACGATCGGAGCGCCGTTTGTCCGTGAAGACGAGCGGGACCCAGATATTGGCACGGCCCATCAATGGGAAATGGAAGTCCTCCGGCACAACGCCGACGATCGTGTAAGTTTCGCCGTCCAACTTGATAGTTTGGTTCAATTCCGATTTGAACCGCTCACGCCACAATCCGTAACTGACGATAGCTACATGAGCCGCTCCGAGCTGGTCCTCGCCGTTGAAGAAGTCGCGGCCGGCCGCCGGTTGCACGCGGAGCATGCGGAAAAAGTCGGCCGTGACGCGAGCGCCTTCCATGCGCTCCGGGATTGTGCCGCCCGTGAGGTTGAATTCGTCCGAGATCCAAGCCGATAGATTCTCAAGAACATGATTTTGCGCGCGCCAATCGAGAAAGTCCGGCGTGGAAATGGGCCATTCCAGCCCTTCTTCGTGTCCAGTCTCCAAAGCACCTCCAAGCGTTCTGGATGGGGGAACGATACGGCCTCAATCACCCACTGCCGCAGCATACTGAACAGCCAACTGCTGGCGCCCACGCCCAGCGAGAGGGTCAGTACGGCCACGAGCATCAATCCAGGGCCTTTCCGCAGACCACGCAGGCCGTAGCGCAAATCTTGCGCGAGATCCTCAAACCAATTCACGCGGCGCGTTTCTCGGACACAGTCCTGATAAGCTTCGGTGCTGCCGAACTCAATCTGTGCGCGGCGCCGTGCTTCTTTGCGCGGAAAGCCGGAGCGAACCAGGTCTTCCATTCGCGCTTCGAGATGGAATCGCATCTCATCGTCCAAATCGCGCTCGAATCGAGAACGGTTCCAGATCGTCTGCCAAAATGAACGCAGCCTCGGAAGCATGTTCAATCCTCCTGCGGTTTGGCGCTTAATGCGGCGCCGATCGCAACTGCCAAGCGGTTCCAGCTTGCTGTTTCTTCCCGAAATCTTTTTCGCCCGGCGGCGGTCAGCCGATAAAACTTGGCGCGACGATTGTTCTCGGAAGTGCCCCATTCCGATTCGAGCAGCCCCTGATGTTCGAGGCGATTGAGCGCGGGATACAACGCACCCTGCTCGGCGAGCAGAGCGCCGCGGGTGATCTGCTCGATACGCAACAACACGCCATAGCCATGCAAGGGACCGAGCGACACAGCTTTCAGGATCAGCAGGTCGAGCGTGCCTGGCAGGAGTTGGGCTTGTTCGGACACATCACTCTCCTAAGTAGATTAGGAAGGGTACCACAACTCTCCTAAGTTGTATAGGAGTGTGGTGCGCGGACGGCGGTTGGTGGACAAGCTTGCCACAATCGGCGCTTGTTAAGACCCATCGAACTTAACGGTGTTTACCGTAAATCAGGGTGCATGGGGGATGCGCTTCGTGGCCTTGCGAGGTAAAATGAATTGATTGTTTGTTGCGGCAAACGGCCGTTTCCCGGAGACCAGCGAGAGAGACGTGGCAAAGAGCCGTGATACCATTTCCGCTGGATGTCTCTTCAATTTGAATGGGATGCCGGAACAGCGAAATCAAATGAGGCAAAGCACGGCGTTTCTTTTGAAGAGGCAACTATGGTATTCGCTGACCCTCTCGCCCGAATTTTGGGGATGAATCGCATTCAGAGAGTGAGCGACGCGAGATTATAATTGGCCACTCAGGCTGGCGAAACCTTATTTTAGTGAGCTTTGTAGAACTCGGCGACGGAGTTCGGTTAATCACTGCTCGCAAAGCAACCCGTACGGAGCGCGAAGACTATGAAGAAAACGTCAGCTCGTAAGAACGGACAGACAGAGCAGAAACAGTTGGCTTCCGAATATCGGTTCGACTACAGCAAGTCGAAACCCAATAGGTTCGCTGCTGCCATGTCCGGCGGCACAATTGCCGTTGTGCTAGAGCCTGATGTCGCGGCTGTCTTCAAGTCATCAAAGACGGTGAATGCGCTGTTGCGTTCGGTGATCTCCAAACGCAAAGGATCTCGCTAACCTGGCTCAATTGCGGCAGTCGAGACCAAGACTCATCCAGCACAAACAATTGAACGGTGTTTACTGCGAACCGCTGCGGGAGTAAAATGGGGTGAATTGATTGTGTTGTGTGCCACAGACAGCCGTTCGATCAAGAACCAGTTACAAAGACTTCCCGCTAGGAGCGCCCGACATGGCCACTGCTACCCTCACCAAGCCTGCGGCAAAGGGAGGAAGCTTTCTCCTGGAAACGCCGCAGCCAAGTGATGTATTCACGCCTGCCGATCTCACCGATGATCAAAAGCTGATCGGGCAAACGGCGGAAGAATTTGTGGTGCAAGAAGTGTTGCCCGTGGTGAAGGAGCTCGAGAACAAGAAGCCCGGTCTGATGCCGGAGTTGGTGAAAAAGGGCGGCGAAGTCGGCCTGATGGGCGGAGGCGTGCCGGAAGAATTCGGCGGCGCGGGCCTGGACAAAATTTCCACTACGGTCCTTACGGAAAAGCTTTCGATCTACGGCGGATTCGCGGTGACGCACGGGGCGCACGCGGGCATCGGAACGCTGCCGATCGTTTATTTCGGGACGGAAGCGCAGAAGAAGAAATATTTGCCGAAGCTCGCCACCGGTGAGTGGATTGGGGCCTATTGCCTTTCGGAACCGCAAGCAGGTTCGGACGCGCAGAACTCTCTGACGCGCGCGGAACTCAACAACGAAGGCACGCACTATATCCTCAATGGGCAGAAAATGTGGATTACCAACGGCGGCTTCGCGGACGTTTACATCGTTTTTGCGAAAGTGGACGGCGAAAAGTTTAGCGCCTTTATCGTCGAGCGTACTTTCCCTGGCTTCAAGCCCGGCAACGAAGAGCACAAAATGGGCATCCACGGAAGCTCGACGACCCCCATTTTCCTGGAAAATTGCAAGGTGCCCAAGGAAAACCTGCTGCACGAAATCGGCCGCGGGCATATCGTGGCGTTCAACATTCTGAATGCCGGGCGATTCACGCTAGGCGCTTCGTGCGTGGGCGGCTCGAAGCACGTACTGATGACCGCTTCGAGATACGCGAAGGAGCGCAAAGCGTTCGGAAAACAGATTGGCGATTTCGGCTTGATGAAGGAAAAGCTGGCGGAGATGGCCATCCAGATTTTCGCCGTGGAATCGATGGTCTACCGTTCGGCGGGAAACATCGAGACAGCGATGACGGCAGCCTCCGGCTCCGGCGACAAAATCCAAAACACCATGAAAGTTCTCGAGGAGTACGCGATCGAGAGCTCCATCGCCAAGGTTTATGGCAGCGAAATGCTGGATTTTGTCGTGGACGAAGCCGTGCAAATCTTCGGCGGCTACGGCTTCCACGAAGAATATCCCGTGTGCCGCGCCTACCGCGATTCACGCATCAACCGCATCTTTGAAGGCACCAACGAAATTAACCGCATGCTCATCATCCAGATGCTGATGAAGCGCGCCATGGGCGGGCAACTGGCGCTCATCCCCGCCGCCATGAAGCTGGCTGATGAAATCCTCGCCGGGCCTTCCTTCGAGGAAGCGCCGGAAGGCGTGCTCGCCGCGGAATCCCGCGTGGTCGCCAACTCCAAGAAAATGTTCCTGCAGGCTGCCGGCGGCGCCGTCCAAAAATTCCGCGAAAAGCTCGCCGACGAACAGGAACTGATCGGCGCGCTCTCGAATATCGTCATGGAAATCTACGCGATGGAATCCAGCCTCTTGCGCGCACAAAAAGCCGCCGCAGCCAAGGGCGAATCCGCATCGCAGACCATGATCGATGCCGCGCGCGTTTTTATCAACGACGCCTCCGAGCGTGCCGAGCACGAAGCCAAGCGCGCCATTGCGGCTATCCACGAAGGCGACATGCTCACCACGCAGATGGCCGTGCTCAAGCGTTTCGCCAAGCGCGCGCCCGTGGACACCATCTCCTTGCGCCGCCGCGTTGCCGCCGCCGTGCAGTCGCAGGACCGCTACCCCCTCGAAGGCCGCTAGCTGACTGCGCCTTTTTGGCAATGCGGTTCTGCAAACAGTCACTCTCCAATGCCGTCACAGGCTCGCTGGGGGCATTTTTCATTTTGGAACGCCTGCACGTAAGTCTTGGCTGCACTCCTTGGAGCTTGCAATACACTAATGAATAGCAGCGGTCGGTGGACCAGCGGAGGAGCCCCTAAGGATGCCTCGCAAGATCCTGGCATTGGCGTGCGTGGTCGTCGGTCTTCATATTATTGAAGCGCTGACGCTTGGCACATCCACGCTCGGGTCCTTTCTCGCAAACGGGCTGCAAATCTTCGCATGTGGTCTTGCCGTGGCCATGGCTTTTGGGGCATGCCGCCGCGGACGCGGCTTGAGCCGCCCGTTCTGGCTGATTCTCGGCGCGGGCGTCGCCCTGTGGGGCGTAGCGAACCTGGGCTGGATGTATTACGAAGTAGTGCTGCACAGTGAGCCGCCCTCAACCTCGGTAGTGCGCTTTCTATTTGGCCTGGAAAACGTGCTGCTGGCGATGGTCCTGTTCCTGGACCAGGATAAGGACTCTCCGCGGATTGACGCGGAATCCGCACTCGACTTCATCCAGATCGGAATCGTCTTTTTCTTTATTTATGTCGAGTTTTATTACCTTGCGGCTCGCCGCCTTGACCACTACTCCGCCTTTCTGCGGGAAATGCGCATTGAGAACGTGGAAGACGCGGTGCTCACCTTGCTGGCTGCATTGCAGGTGTTGCGTTCGCGGAAGCAGCATATTCGGAAACTCTATGGAGGTCTCGCTCTCTTCCTTCTGATCCTGACGGTGTGCGCGGCAGTGGCCCAGTACTTGCAAGTTGTCAAACCGGCACCGACTGGGACTCTGCGAGATATCCTTTGGACCTTGCCGTTTCTGGCTGGCGCAATGTTGGCGGCGCAGTGGCAACCGAGATCGGCCGCCGAAACTGGTTCACGAATCCGGCAAAAGACCGTCGGCGACTTAATGCTGACCAATGCCACATTTGCGCTGGCGCCGTTGATCATTCTCTGGCAAGTCGCGCAACTGGAAGCAGAGTGGCGGCTCCTTCGCTTCTCCCTTCTCGGAGTTTCGATCTTGTGTTATGCCGCGCGGCTGAGTATCAGCCAGTTTCGCGAGACAAAAAGCGCCAACGCCGTGCAGACGCACACCCTAGCCATGGATTCGGCAATCAATGGCATGGCCATCCTGGATGCGGTGGGAAAATACACGTATGTGAATCCGGCATACGCGCGAATGATCGCCAACGCCAGTCCGGAAGCAGTGCTGGGAAAATCATGGCGTGAGATCACTCAGGCGCGAAACGTTGACACCGTGGAAGAGGACATCCGGAGAGGTCTACAACAACATGGCAGGTGGTACGGACCCATCACCGTGCGCCGTCGCGATGGAACCGCAGTCCCCACGGAAATGGCCATAACCACCTTGCCTGATGGCGGCACCATCTGCGTGAGCCGGGACATCACGGAAAGGGTTAGCGCGCAACGGGCTCGCGCCGAAGCCGAAATCAAGTACCGCATGCTCGTCGAACAGGTCGCGGCCATCAGCTATATCGCGGAACTCGGCGCTCAAGGCCAATGGCTCTACGTCAGCCCGCAGATCGAAACGATGTTCGGCTACTCGGCGGACGAATGGCTCTCGACATCCAAAGACTGGATTCGCCACATTCCTGTCGAAGATCATCCCATCGTGAAGGCCGCGGAGGAAGCCAGTTCGTGCGGCGGACCTTTCCAGGCTGAGTATCGCGTTACTCGCAAGGACGGGCAGACGATTTGGGTCAGCGACACCGCCGTCGTCGTCCGCGGCAGCGACAGCCATCCCGTCATGGAGGGCCTGATCGTCGATATCACCGAGCGTAAATTGCTCGAAAATCAGCTCGTGCAGGCACGCAAAATGGAGGCCGTGGGCAGGCTGGCAGGGGGCGTCGCCCACGATTTCAATAACCTGCTGACGATCATCAAGGGTTACATTGAGATCACCCTGCAGCGCTGCTTGAATCAGCCTGCGCTACACAGCGACATCCGGCGCATCGAAGACGCCGCCGATCGCGCCGTTACGCTGGTACGGCAGTTGCTCGCCTTCAGTCGCAAGCAGGTTCTGCGGCCAAAAATCATCGATCTCAACTCCATCGTTGTGAATCTCGACCACCTCCTTCGCCGGCTGATGAGTGCGAACATCGAGATGAAAACATTTGTGTCCAAGGACGTCGCAACGATCAAGGCGGATCCGGGTCAAATCGAGCAGGTCATCATGAATCTGGTCGTGAATGCGCGCGACGCCCTGCCCGAGGGCGGACGCATCGTCGTTGAAACCAGCAACGTCGATCTGGACTCCGCGTACACGCTCGATCACGCCGTGGTTCGTCCCGGACCCTATGTCCTACTGGCCGTTTCGGACACCGGCATCGGTATGAGCGCCGAAACGGTCGCCCACATTTTCGAGCCCTTCTACACGACAAAGGAAAGCGGCCGGGGCACGGGACTTGGTCTATCGACGGTGTATGGCATCGTGAAACAGAGCGGCGGCTACGTCTGGGTGTATAGCGAATTGGGAAAAGGCACGACCTTCAAGGTTTATCTGCCGCGCGTCAAGGATGCAGTCCAGGAGTTACAGGCACCGGAAACGCTCCCTTCCGCGGCGCGCAAGGCCCACGAAACCATCCTGCTCGTTGAAGACGAGCCTGCAGTGCGCGAACTTGCTCAGATGGTTCTTTCCGAGCACGGGTACAAGGTGATCGAAGCGCATACTCCCGAAGAGGCGGAGCGCCTGGCCGGAAACAACGGCGCGGAAATCCATCTACTCTTGACGGATGTGGTGATGCCGGGTTCCAGCGGACGCGAGCTCGCTAAGCGGTTGACCGGGCGTTATCCCAATCTGCGCGTGCTGTATATGTCGGGCTACACGTACAACGTGATCGCGCAAGACGGGACGCTGGAGGAAGGAATCTCTTTCCTGCAAAAACCGTTTACGCCGCAAGTTCTCTCAGAAAAAGTTCGCGAAGTGCTGGATCGCTCCGTTTCCGCAAAATAAGAATCGTGCACTGCACGCTTTACCGGCTCCCTGCCAGAGAAATCGTCTTGCCCGTGGCCGCAGACTGTCTGGCAGCATCGAGAATTTCCGTAACGATCACATTCGTCCCAAGCGATGACAATCCTTCCGGTTTCAAGCCTCCTAAGAGCACCGCTCGCAGATAGGAGACGGAATCTTCTTTCGTTTTCTCCAATGGCTTGGTTTCGGTGGACGTCTCTTCTTTCTCAGGCAGCCGCACACGCAGTTGATCCCGCCCAACCGTGATGGCGTAGCCTTTCTGCCCGTACACTTCCATGTCCTTTCTGGAAAACGGCCAGTTCCAGGAAGCCTGAATAATCGCCTGCGCACGGGGATACGTCAGGACGATAGTCGCTTCATCATCCACTCGCGGATAGACATCCGGCTTGATTTGCTGCGTAACGGCTGTCACCGAATCCGGCCGGCGGCCATCCATCAGCCAGGTCGCCAGATCGGCGCCGTAACAGCCAAAGTCAAAGAGCGCGCCTCCGCCATTTAATTTGGCATCGGTCAGCCAGGCAAGAAACTCTGGCCCAACATTGATTTCCTTCGGGCCACGATGGCCGTCGTGCACAACAATTTTCCGGATTTCCCCGATGGCGTCCTCGTGCGTCAAATCGTAAGCCGCCTGATTGCTGCGATACCAGGTCGTCTCGTAATTCACCAAGACCTGAATCTTCGCCTCGTTCGCCGCCCGCGCGATGGCGCGCGCATCTTCGAGGCTGACTGCCAGTGGCTTTTCCATCATCACCGGAACGCCGTGCCGCGCGCAGATTTCCACCACGCGGCGATGATCATAGGTATTTGTGTACGCGAGCACCGCTTGAGGATGGGTTTTCTTCAGCATCTCCTCCAGGTCGGAAAAGAAAATCCCCGGCTGCAAACCGAATCTTTTTGCAAATTGTCCCCTTAGTTGCGGATCGGCTTCGGCGATTCCCACGACCCGCATGTCCGTCCTGCGTTGAAACTGATCGAAGAATCCAAAGGCATGACCATGCACGAGGCCGGCAAGCGCGACGCGCAGCGGCCCTTCTGGCTTCTCCTGCGCGCGTAAATCAGCGCTCGCGCCAAGCAGCAGCGCCACAATCATCAAGAAAAAGTTGGGAAAGCTATTTCGTCGCATATTCCTCCCTCACCTTCGCTTCGTTCGTTCAGGAAACGGCTGCCAGGCTTTGCCCTCGGCGGCTGGTACGCAAACGAATCAGAAGATAGATCGAACCTGCGAAAAGCAGCGGCGATGAATAAAAACCCGGCGCGGGACGCGCGAAGTGAATGGTCGAGACGGTTTGTCCGAAAATCGTTGCCAACGTATGCCCCGTTCCATTCAGCAAGTGAACGCCAGCGTGCACATATGCCAGCGGACGCAGCCACTGCGCATTTCGAAACGCCAACGGCGTCAGCAGCAAGAGAACAATATTTGCAACGATGAGCCCCGTCAACCATTCGCGAAATTCGAATGTCGGCATTGGAAACCAGTTGTATTGGCTGCGCATCGCCAGAACTGTGGCATTGTAAATAGGAAGAAAGCCCGTCAGCGCTTCGTCCGCCACGTGCGCGCAAAACGCCAAACAGAGAAAGACCCAGGCACTCCCGAAATTCTCTTCCCAGCCGGATTCACTCCACGAGTTCATTCGCTGGATTGTACCTCAGACTATCTGCCGCGAGTCACGCTGGCTCGTGTTGCTTTCACTGGGGCTTTGTCGGGGGATCGGCGGGCGCATCGGTCGCTCCCTTGGGCTTGGCGATGGTAGAGAGGGTCTCCACGTTGAATTTCTTGTAGTCCCAATACCGCGTCACGATACTGGCCTTGATTCCTTTCACGAGCAGGAAGCGCACTCCAACGTGAGCCTCCATGCAGGTCGGCAGCCACACTTCGTTATTCACAAACGATTGCTCGAAAACGAAGCTGGTGCCCTTCTGAAGATTCGCCAGCAAGCCGCCGCCGATTTTCATGTCGCCGGTGAAATAGGCTTCTAGCCGCGCCACGTCGTGCGCCTTCTCGTCCACCCAAACGACTCCGGCAAGTTTCTGCACCACTTTTTCCGCCAGCTTGTGCGGCTTGAATTCGGGATTCGGCTCGAAATCGAAAACCAATACGTCTTGTCCGCGAAAGCGCTCGCGGCGCGGATTTACAAACTGGCACGCGCGCAGGAAAATCTCAATCCCCGGCTCATCTTTTTCGTCGCTCTTCCCTTCTTCCTTGGCTTTCTCTTCCTTGGCTTCTTTTTTGGCGGCGCGCTTTTGGTGTTCCTCGATGCGTTTCTGCGTCTTGTCGTTTTCCTTTTTCTGTTCCGCGTCGCCTAGCAGCTTGCCGTCTTTCTTCACCAGAGTAGTGATCTCATCCCCGTTGAGATAGAAAAACGTGTACTCGCTGATCTCGTGTTTTTTCACGCGCCCATCGCCCTCGAATTCGGTTTCTTCCTCGGATTGCGACCCCGCGTAGTTCTCTTTGAGCTTGTCGATGGCCTTCTGATTTTCATCAATCTCTTTGAACAACGCTTTCAGGTCCGGCAGCTTGACTTGCGATTTGATGGGGAAATCGAACACGCGCTCGCCCACGGCTCCATTGATTACGGCGCGTGTCACGCTGATGTCGTATTTGTCGTTTCCTCGGTGCAGCTCAATTTTGTGCGGCAATTCCACTCCATTCACCGCTCGGTAGTCGTCGTAGAGGATCTCTTCGTCGATGCCGCCGACGGTTGCCGCTTCCTTCACAATAAGGTGGGTCTGTGGATCGAAGAATACTTGCCGCTTCACTCCGGTCGCCGTGGTGACCGCGAGTTGCAGTGTGTCTTTTCCTCGCACTTGCGTGTGTCCCGCAAATGCCATAGTGATTTTGTTTTTCTTGAGATTCAGCAGCCGGGAGTTGTAAAACTGCGCGGCCGCTTCCAATTGCATCCCTTCGGGGCCCACCAGCGTGCCAAGCTCGCCGGCATGATTCTGATGCCACGCTGACTTGCCGTTATACGCCTCGATCAGGTTCTTTTCGCCAAGCAGCAATTCCGAGTAGTAGCGGTTCGGCAGCTTGGTATCCAGCGTGTACGTCCCTGCCTTCCCGTCTTCGCTCAGGAAAGCCCCTTCAATGATTAAGGTTTGAATCCTGCCCAGCGCCTTGCTGCCTCCTGCAGCCCTTACGTACTGCTCGACGATTTTCCCCGGCTCCTCTTGCGCGCGGACAGGGCGCATCTGCGCTGTTAGGGTAACCACGATGAAGGCCACGAGCAGACGTGTTCGCATGGGGTTCAACTATAGGAACGCAACTTTGGGCAAAAAGTTTCTCGGAAGTTAGCTTTGGGCGAAGTTTTACTCCGCGGGGAAGCGAAAGAGTGTCATTCCCCCCTCCTTCGCAAAAGTCCGGCTAAGTTACTGCGCTTTCGGCCGCTTTGAGTACTTCTCGTAAAGGCGCAGGTGCCGGTTTTCCATGGACGTGAGTTGTCCTCTGATGAAGAGGTACTTCACGTCGGTGGTCAGTTCCAGCGGGTCGCCGTTGGTGACAATGAGGTTGGCGAGCTTGCCCGGCTCGATGGTTCCGATCTGATCACCGAGGCCGAAAATCTGCGCTGGATAAATCGTCACGGCCCTAAGCGCCTCGTCATACGGCAGGCCGTGCGCGACGGCGTTGGCTGCGTTTTGTCCCAATCGCCGGGCAAAAGAATTGTCAAAGCTGGCGATGGCGAACTTCACGCCGGCAGCAGCCAGCTCCGCGGGCTGCGAGAGCAATCGATCGTAAGGATCATCCTCATCGGGCGGAAGCGTCAGCATGGGGCGCAAGATAACGGGCACGCCTTTCGAGCGGAGAAGGTCCTTAACCTTGTAGGCCTCGGCTCCGCCGGCGAGGATCATCCTCAGCTCCTGCTTGTCGCAGAACTCAACCGCGTTGCGAATCTCTCGCGCGCGATCGGCAAACACCAGGACGGGCAGCTCGCGGCGAACAACCGGCGCAAGCGCTTCGAGCTTCACGTCGCGATCGTATTTCGCAGGCGAACTTTTTTCCATAACCTGGGCGTAGTGGCGGGCGCGCTCCAGCCAGTCGGTGATTTCATTCACCTGCTTGTCGTACTCCTGCTTGGCCTCACTATATGGTTTTTCCTTGCGCGAGAAAGTCGCGAAATCGAACGTTTGCGTCTCAATCTCTGGCCACCGGAGTACCATCGCCGCGCTCTTTTTGATGAGCATTTCATCGATGACCCACCCGGCCAGGTGGATCGCGGAGGCCTGGCCGCCGATAATGCCGTTCGACCCGCCGGAATCAAATCCGCCGCTGCCGGGAACGGCCAGAACTTCCGTGATGCCCGCAGCGCGCGTGACGGGAATGTGTTCGCTGGAGGGAGATACGGCCGTGGCCGCAATAACGTCCGGATTGTAGCTTCCCGTCTCCGTCGAATCGACAGTGGCGCTGACGGCGCCAATCTCCCGCAGTCCCATCTGAGTGATCGAGTCGAACATCCCCGGATAGACCTGCAATCCCTTTGCGTCCTTGACCTGCGCGCCCGCTGGGATGTCAATGCCTGCACCAACGGCTATGATTTTTCCCTCGCGAAAGACAACCGTGCCGTCTTCGATGGGGTTTCCCGCAAGCGTGAAGATTTTCGCGTGAGTGATCGCATAGGTGTTGGAGGGTTGGGCTTGCGCGCTTGCGATAGCAGGCACTGCGGAAGTGATGACGAGAATTAGTGCGATTCGAAAAGCGAGGGCGGCGGTCCTCACAGCGCACCCCCGAGAGTAACGGCCGAGCCAGCGTCCGTGCCGCCCGATTGAGGCGGCTTGGGCTTTTCTTCCGGCTTCTTTACTTCCGGTTTTTTCTCTTCGGGTTTCTTCTCGCCGGGTTTTTGACTGGCGGCATCGGGCTTTTTCTCTTCCGGCTTCTTCTCCGCTGCTTTCTTGAATTTGTCGATCAGCGCTTTCTTCTCTTTTTCGCGCTCTGCGCGTTCCGCGATGTCGCGCTGAAGGTCGAAGTAAATGCGCCCATCGATCAACGTTTTCTGCACCACAGCGTAAGCGCTTAGCGGATCGCGATTGTAAATCGCGAGGTCGGCATCTTTCCCGACGTCAATCGTGCCAACCCGCTTGTCAATGCCAAGCTGCATGGCGGGATTCAGCGTGACCATTTTCAGCGCTTCGTCGTGCGAAAGCCCGCCGTACTTCATGCTCTTGGCGGCTTCCTGATTCAGGTGCGTGGCTTCTTCGGCGTCGTCGGAATTGATGGAGACGATCACGCCGCGCTGTGTCATCAGCGCCGCGTTATACGGAATCGCATCGTAGGCCTCGACTTTATACGCCCACCAATCCGAAAAAGTGGAAGCACCGACGCCCGCAGCAGCCAGCTCATCCGCGACTTTGTAGCCTTCGAGAACGTGCTGGAAGGTCCGAACTCTGAAGCCGAACTCCTTCGCGACGCGAAGCAGCATCAGGATTTCATCTTCGCGGTAGCAGTGCGAGTGTACGTAGCGCTTGCCTTCCAGCACTTCGACAAGCGGCTCAAGCCGCAGATCGTGCCGCGGCGCGATGAGATTTTTTTCGCCGGCACCGATGCGCTTGTTGTATTCGTCCCACGCTTTCTTGTAATCGCGAGCTTCGCTAAACGCGCCGCGAATGGTCTCTTCGACGCCCATGCGTGTCGCGGGATACCGCCGGGGTTGGCCTGGGACACTGAAATTCGAGCGCTTCGGGTTTTCTCCCAGCGCGAACTTGATGCCGGGAAGTGCGCCTTCAAATGGCAGCTTCGCCGCAGGCTGGCCCCAACGCAGCTTGATAACCAGGGTCTGTCCGCCGATGGCGTTAGCGGAGCCGTGAAGAATATTCGCCGACGTGACTCCCCCGGCCAGATCGCGATAAATATCGATGTCCTCGGGATTCAAGATTTCCGCCATGTTCACCATCGAGGATACGGAAACGCTGCCCTCGTTGATGCTTTCCGCGGCGATGTGCGAATGGCAATCGATAATGCCGGGAATAACGAACTGCCCCGCAGCATCAATCACCTGAGCGTCTTTCGGCGCGCTAACGGACTGGCCGACTTCGGCGATTTTCCCATCCTTAATAAGGATCGAGCCGTGCTCGATGTTTCCATGCGAGACAGTGAGGATGGTGGCGTTTCGAATCACAATGACGCTGGGCGCGTCCGGCGGCGCAGCAGACGCCGCCAGCGGGAGGCAAAGGAAAAAAAGGAGGTTGCGAAATCGGAGGTCCTTTGCGTGGATGAAAAATCCAGTTGAGCCCTTCACCGGGCACCCCCATACGCTGCCGCTGCACGGGTAGCGTTCGTGGGTTTAACACCGGTGAACTCCAGCGAAAAATCTTGCACGCGGATGGTGCCCTTCAAGGATGTCCCATCGAACGTGCCGGAGAAAATGACGTCCGCGGGAGATCCCTCAATCGGGATGTTGATGGTGAAGCTGAATTTGTCCACGCTCAGGTAGCCGCTGATAATCGAGGCCGTGCCACGGTGGCTAGTGATGGTGCCGGAGATCGTGCCGTCTTTCTCCATCGTGAGATCAGCGGTAGATTCCTCGGGCCCCCCGTCGGGCGTGGAATAGGAGAGCTTCCATTTTCCAGTGATGTCGCCTTTCGGCGGCTCTTTCGGTTTTTCTGGCTCGCGAATTTCAAATCTCCGGCCGTCAACGAAGACCATTTTGATTTTCGTTTTTTCCTCGAAGAGGTCGCCATCGGTGACCACAAGGTTGGCGATTTTCCCGTTTTCGACGGAGCCCAGGCGGTCGGAAACGCCGAAGATTTCCGCCGCGGAAAGCGTCAGCGCGCGAAGGGCAGTATCCGGCGCGAGGCCTACGTCGATCGATTTTTTCACGGCTTTGAGGATGTCCTTCGGCGCCGTGATGCCGCCGGAATAGAACGCAAACTTGACGCCCGCTTTGGCAAGCGCCGCTGGCGAAGACGGTGCGCGATCGCGGAACCGCAGCATCCGCAGCGAAGGCTTGTCCTCGGGATCGGCGTCTTTCTCCGCTTCCGGCCACTTCAGGTTCACCAGCACGGGAAGCTTTTTCGCGGCAATTTCCGAAGCAACTTCATAGCCCATCTGGCCGCCGTAAATGGCGTAAGTTGCCCCCTTCACACTCCAGCGGTCCACCAGTTCGAGCGCGCGGCGGAGTTGTATGGAATTGTTCGCGGGAATCAAAATCAGCGCGTGATCTTCCAGCGCTTCGGCAAGCGCGGCCTCGGTGCGGTCATAACGCGGCCTCGCGACGCTGCGCGGATTTTTTTCATACGTAGCCTGCGCTTTGACGCTCCACTCCGTGTCCAGCCAGACCTGATGAATGTACGCCAGCGTGCCCATGATCGAGCTCGGAAATCCGCCGCCAAATCCACCCGAAGTCTGGAATGTGACCGGAATCGCCACCGGCGATTTCACCACGAGATCCCCCGCACGTTCACCCGCCAGATTCAGTACCGCCGCCTGCCCTTGGAAAATTCCTCCTTTCGGCGAGGAAACAACCGTGGTGAATCCTCCGCTGCGCCAGGTTTCGATGCGCTTGTCGCTTAGGCTGGCTTCGTCCGCCCCGCTTCGCCACGGAGTGGAGTACGGCCGGTCCTCAGGACCGTGCGCACCCTCTTGTGGGCGACGCGGACCGCCTTCGCCGCTCGCTGGTGGCGCGGTTGGAAGCCCTACATCGGTAAAAGAATCAATCAGCCCCGGGTAAACGGTAAGCCCCTTCCCTTCGACGACCCAAGCCTCGGGCGGAATGGCGACGTCCTTTCCGAGTGCCGTGATGAGGCCGCGAGAGACAACAATCGTCGCGTTCTCCATCGGCGGCCCGGAAACGGGAACGACTTTGGCGCCGCGAATGGCGAAGTATTGCGGCTCGCCTCCTTGCGCCTGAACAGGCGGCGTAGCACAGGAGAGCGCCGATAGCGCCGTGAAACAGACCGCTGACACACACCTGAGAATCAGGTTTGAACGCGTGCAAGAATCCTCGTGAAGGCTTTGAAAGGACAACCATCCCCCGGCAACCGTAAAGGTAGACGGATGAGGCTAGTGGGAAGTTTCGGAAGAGTCAAGAAGGGAGGAGCCCAAGAAAATTTGAAACACCCGGAAACAAAATGCCGGGGTCTTTCGTTTCTTCTATTGCATTCCCATAGGACCTGTAGCATATAGATATGGGCACCCCATAGGAGCTACAGGAGGAACGATGGGCGAACGAGCGGACGTCTGGCAGGGAACGCTGGCTTTGATGGTGCTGAAAACACTGCAGGCCCTGGGGCCGTTGCACGGGTACGGCATCGCGCGCCGCATCGAGCAGACCAGCGGCGATCTGCTGGCCGTGAACTATGGAACGCTGTACCCCGCTCTGCTAAAGCTGGAGCAGGAAGGCTACATTTCCTCCGAATGGGGTACATCGGATAACAATCGCAAAGCCAAGTACTACAAGCTGACGCGCGCCGGTCGCAAGCAACTCGAGAGGGAAGCGCGAGAATGGGAGCAGACCACGGAAATCCTGGCGCGCTTCCTGTCTCCTGGAAAGGAATCCGCATGAGGCAACTGCGCGCGTTCTTCTTCCGACTCGCCGGCCTCTTTCGCAAAGACCGGCGTGATCGCGATCTCTCCGCGGAGATGGAAACCCATCTCACGATGCACCTCGAAGACAACCTGCGCGCCGGCATGAGTCTCGCAGAAGCACGTCGGCAAGCGCTGATCAAGCTCGGTGGCATCGAACAAACCAAGGAAATCTGTCGCGAGCGCCGCGGACTTCCTCTTCTCGAAACATTCTTCCAGGACCTGCGCTTCGCCTTCCGCATGCTGCGAAAAAATCCTGGCTTCACCGCGGTCGCTGCCCTCACGCTGGCCCTCGGCATCGGCGCGAACACCGCCATTTTCAGCATCGTGAATGCCGTGGTGCTGCGTCCGCTTCCGTACAAAGATTCATCGCGCATCGTCACCTTTCACACCAAAACAGCCATGTTCCCCAACTTTACGCTCCCGCTGACCTGGCCGGCTTTCCAGGAAGTTCGCGGGCAATCCACTCTCTTGGAGGAGACCGCGGCGTGCTGGGCGACAGACAGGACGTTGACCGGTGTGGACCAGCCGGAAGTGCTTCGCGTGACGGGCGTATCCAACGGATTCTTCGAAGAACTTGGAGGAACCGCGGAGCAAGGGCGCCTGCTTTCGGAACAGGATCACAAGCCCGGACAAGATCGCCTGGCGGTCATCAGTGATGCATTCTGGCGCACTCGTTTTGCAACAGATTCAAGCGTGATTGGGCGAAAACTGATTCTGGACAAAGAGGTCTACACCATCATTGGAGTTGCGGCGCAAGGATTTGCGTTTCCGGAAAGATCCGAAGTCTGGTTGCCGCTCTCGCTCACGCCGGAAATCGAGCAGAATCAAAAGTTCTTCAGATTTCAAGTGCTCGGCAAGTTGCGAAAAGGAGAAAAACTCGAAACGCTGCAAGCGGGACTGGGCGCAATCGGGCAGCGTATTGCGAAATTAGACCCTGCTCTTGGCAAGGGATATAAGCTCTCCGCGGAGCCGCTCCTCGAGAGCCGCGTGCACGATGCGCAGCAAAGTTACCTAGTCTTGCTGGCGGCGGCCACCTTCGTGCTGCTTATCGCTTGTGCAAACCTGACGAGTCTGCTGATGGCGCGCGGCTGGGGCAGAAACCGTGAAATGGCCGTTCGCGCCGCGCTGGGTGCATCGCCGGGAAGATTGCAGCGGCAAGGCCTGGTCGAAAGCTGCCTCCTGGCATTGCTCGGCGGCACAGTAGGAATTGCCCTGGCTGCCGGCATAGTGGGGGTTTTTCGCGCGATTGCGCCAAGCGGCACGCCGCGGCTCGCCGAAATAACGCCGGATTGGACTTTACTGTGGTTCGCACTGGCGAGTTCTCTGCTATCAGGCGTTGTCTTCGGTCTCGCTCCGGCGCGTCGTGCCGCGCGCATGGCTCCGAGCGAAGCCCTGAAAGAAGGGACCGCGGGAAGTGTCAGCGGCACTTCACGATTTGGCAGCGCGCTCGTTGTCGTGGAAGTGGCCCTCGCTTTCATTCTGCTGATTGCCTCGACCCTCATGATGCAAACGCTGGCCCATTTGCTGCACCAGAATCCAGGATTCCGCACCGACCATCTTCTCACCTTTGACTTGCCGCAGGCGTCGCAGTGGAACCAGAAAGATTCGGAGTCGAGCGCCACCGGCCAGATCGTGCGTTTGAAAGATATGCTTGCGCAGGTTCGCCGCCTGCCGGGAGTGCAAGACGTTGTAGCTTCCGATCACGGCATCTTGAATGGAATGATGTACGAGCACTCCGGTTTGCAACTGGAAGGCGCGCTCCCCGAACAATCGGCGGTTACGGAGAGCGTCATCGCGCGATATATCTCGCCGGACTACTTTCACATGCTAGGCATTTCTCTCGTGCGAGGCCGTGAGTTCGACGAGCAGGACCAGCAAGGCACGCAAAAAGTCGTCATGGTGAATGAAGCGATGGCCCGAAAATATTGGAGCACGCTGGACATCGTTGGAAAACGGTTGAGCGTGTCCACGGACGGCAAGGGAACTCCGCAATGGAATGAAATTGTCGGCGTCGTCGCGAATGCCCGGGATGTTGGAATACAGGATGAGGCCAGTCCGGAATTCTACCTTGCTCTTTTCCAGTGGGGCGTACCTTGACGGAGACGATTGCGGAATCCGTCGGCGATCAGCGCATGCACGCGGCGCTGCTTGGCGTATTTGCGGGTGTGGGCCTGACGTTGGCTCTGCTGGGAGTTTATGGCGTCGTTTCCTATTCCGTGGCGCGCCGCACGCAGGAAATCGGCGTGCGCATGGCGTTGGGCGCAGCGCGCGCCGACGTGCTGCGCATGGTCCTGCGTCAGGGATTGACTCTCGTGGCGTGCGGAGCCGCCATCGGTGCCGCTGGAGCGTTCGGCGCGGTTCGCGTCATCGCCAGCGAGTTGTACGGCGTAAAGTCCAGCGATCCTTGGACATTTGCCGGAGGCGCCGCGTTGATTCTAATCGTGGGTTGCCTGGCTTGTTGGGTCCCCGCTCGTCGCGCAATGCGCGTCGATCCCATCGTGGCTCTGCGCTATGAATGATTTTCTTATGTTGAAGAAAGTTGGTGGGTGAAGTCGCGAGTGGCAGAGGGCGTCATGAATAAACTTCGCGCATGGCTGTTGCGATTCGGCGGACTCTTCCGCAAACAGCGCCGAGACCGGGATTTCTCTGCGGAGATGGACAGCCATCTCCAAATGCATATCGAAGACAATCTCCGCGCCGGCATGAGCCCCGCAGAAGCCCGCCGCCAGGCCCTCATCAAACTCGGCGGCATCGAACAAACCAAAGAATCTGTTCGCGACGGCCGCAGCCTGCCCATTTTGGAGATGCTCCTGCAAGACACCCGCTACGGCGTTCGCATGCTGCGCAAGAATCCCGGCTTCACCGCTGTTGTCGTTCTCACTCTTGCTCTCGGCGTGGGAGCGAACGCTGCCATCTTCTCTGTGGTTCATGCCGTGCTCCTCAAACCGCTGCCTTATCCCGAATCGCACCGCCTGGTGATGGTATGGGAAAAAGTCTTCTTGCCAAATTATCAGAATGATGAGAACAATCCATCACCTGGCAATTTTTCTGACTGGAAAAATCAAAATACCGTTTTCGAGAATATCGGGGCCTACCGCAACCGCAGTTTTAATCTTACTGGCTCGGGCGAGCCGGTACGCGTCGAAGGCGAGCAAGTTTCCGCAAGCCTGTTCTCCGTTTTGCAGTTGAATGCCGCCATTGGCCGCGTCTTTACAGCAGAGGACGACCAGCCCGCTGGCCAGCATGTCGTGGTGATGAGCGACGGTTTGTGGAAGAGCCGCTTTGGCTCGGATGCGCAAATTCTGGGCACAACCATTCTGCTCGATGGCGAGAGCTATGCCGTCGTCGGCGTCATGCCGCCGGCTTTTCATTTCCCTGATCCAGACGACCAGCTTTGGGTGCCTATCGCCCTGACTCCCCAGGACCTCGCCAATCATGGGAGCCACAATCTGCTCGTCACCGCGCGGCTCAAACAGCTTGTGACGGCTGCGCAAGCGCAAGGCGAATTAAATCGGATCGCGCAGCATCTCACGGAGCTCTATCCGGACACCAATACCGGCGTCAAGGCGAATGTGGTCCCGCTCTTCGAAGAAATCGCCGGCCCAGTGCGTCCGGTATTGGTTACTCTTTTTGGTGCGGTAGGATTCGTCTTGCTGATCGTTTGCGCCAACGTCGCCAGCCTGCTACTGGGACGCGCATCGGCACGCCATCGTGAAATCGGGATTCGAATCGCCCTGGGGGCAGGCAGGACGAGAATTCTTCGCCAGCTATTGACGGAAAGCGCGCTGCTCGCCGTATTGGGCTGCGTGCTCGGTCTAGTGTTTGCCCGATGGGGAATCCTCGCGCTCAAACTGCTGAGCCCGCCGCACATCCCACGCCTGGACGAAATCCAGGTAGACGCTTCGGTTTTTGTCTTCAGCCTGGCGATTTCTCTTCTTGCGGGCTTTATTTTCGGCGTGCTGCCCGCGCTTCATGCTGCGCGCGGCAACGTCAATGATTCTTTGAAGGAAGGTACGCGCGAGTCTGCAGGCGGCGCGCGCTTGCGAACGCGCAATCTGCTCGTAATTCTCGAGACCGCGCTCGGCGTCGTCGTGGTGATCGGTGCCGGGCTCCTCCTTCGCAGTTTCCTAATCCTGGAGAGCGTGCCGCTCGGTTTCCAGCCACGCGGTGTCCTTACGTTTCGTGTGATTCCTCGCGGAGAAAAATATTCGCAGTTGGCGGGGCGCACGGCGTTTTACCAGCAAGCCATCAAGCACATCCAAGCACTGCCTGGAGTGAAGTCCGCCGCGGCCGTAAGTTTCATTCCGCTGACTAATTCTCGTGGCAGCAAAGGCTTTTCCATCGAGGGCCGCATCCCGCCGTCTGCCGGACAAATCCCGATGGCCGGTTACGACGCTGTGACTCCAGGATATTTCGCATCCCTCCAGATTCCTCTGCGCAGCGGAAGAGATTTTTCCTGGCAAGACACCCCGCAAGCCCAGCGCGTCGTCATCATTAACGAAGCCATGGCCCGAACCTATTGGCCCGGCGAAGATCCGCTCAGAAAGCGCATCAAACTTGGCACCGCCGACGATCCATATCCATGGTGGACCATTGCAGGAGTCGTCGGCGATATTCGCGAATTCGATGTACTTACGCCGCCGCGGCCGACTATGTACCTCCCCATTTCGCAAGCCGACGATTCGAATTACCTGCTCCGCGACTGGGTGGTGCGCGCGAATGGAGATGCTATGAATATTGCTTCTTCAATTCGTGCCGCGATGCGCGAAGTGGATCCGAATCTGCCCGTGTCGCGGCTGCGCAGCTTGGAGCAGGTGCGCAGCATTTCCGTGGCGCCACAGCGGTTCAACTTATCGCTGTTTGGTTTATTCGCCGCGCTCGCGCTGCTGCTGGCGGCGGTAGGAATTTATGGCGTTATGGCGTACAGCGTGGCACAACGAACACGCGAAATCGGTATCCGCGTCGCCCTGGGTGCGCAGCGTGGGGAAGTTGTGCGCCTGCTGCTGGGCCAAGGCGTGGGGTACGCGGCACTCGGTGTGATTCTCGGAGTCGCAGGGGCCTTTGCGCTGACGCGGCTCATGACCAGCTTGCTTTACGGCGTACAGCCCGCCGACCCGCTTACTTTTGTGTGCGTCACTTTGCTTCTTGGTTGTGTTGCGCTGCTGGCTTGCTACTTCCCCGCGCGGCGGGCTATGCGCGTCGATCCCATCGTGGCGCTGCGCTCTGAATGATTTTCTTATGTTGGAGAAAGAAAGTTGGTAGGTGAAGTCGCGAGTGGCAGAGGGCGATATGAATAGATTTCGTGCATGGCTGTTCCGGCTCGGCGAATTATTTCAAAAGGAACGGCGAGACCGCGATCTCTCAGCCGAAATGGACAGCCATCTCCAGTTGCACATCGAAGACAATCTCCACGCCGGCATGAGCCGCGCAGAAGCCCAGCGGCAAGCCTTGATCAAACTCGGCGGCGTCGAGCAAACCAAAGAAATGGTTCGTGATCTCCGCGCCTTGCCTCTTCTCGAATCTCTTCTGCAAGACATCCGTTACGGCGTTCGCATGCTGCTCAAGAACCCCGGCTTTACCTTTGTCGCGGTGCTGACTTTGGCTCTCGGCATTGGCGTGAATACCGCTGTCTTCAGCCTCGCCGAGGCTTTCTTGGTGCGGCCGCTTTCTTTGCCCAATCTCCACCGTCTGGTCGCCATCACGACGGGGCAAAAGAGCCCCGTGGCTGCTGCCGACTATTTGGACTGCAAGACCCAAGGCCAGTCTTTCGAACAGCTTGCCGCGTATCGCGCAAGCGATATGAATCTGACCGGCTCTGGTGAGCCAGAGCGTGTTTACGGCGCGGCAGTCACCGCAGGCTTCTTCACTGCTTTGGGAGTCGCTCCCGTGCGGGGCCGCGGGTTCCTTATCGGCGAGGACGAGCCGGGCCACGATCAAGTGGCCATCTTAAGTTACCGGCTCTGGCAGCGCCGGTTCGGAGCGGATCCCGTCGCGTTGGGGAAGACTGTCAACATTGACGGCAAGCCCTACACGATGATTGGCGTGATGGACCGCAGCGTGGAATTCCCTGTGCCCACTGATCTGTGGATCCCGCTGGCATTGTCCCCAAAGGAAAAAGTGAATCGTGCCGCCAATTCCCTTCACCTGGTTGCGCGCCTCAAGGACAATGTCAGTCTTTCCACGGCGCGGGCGGAGATGACTCTGCTCGGGCGCCAGCTTGCTGACGCCTACCCGAATACGAACAAAGACCGCCAGTTTGACGTTCTGCCACTGGTGGAATACGTCGAGGGCAGCATCACTCGCGCCTACACCGTTCTGATGCTCGCCGTCGTTGGCATCGTCTTGCTTGTGGCCTGCGCCAACGTTGCCAACCTGCAGTTCACCCGCGCCTCTTCCCGCCGCTCGGAGCTGGCTATTCGCGAAGCGTTTGGCGCTGGCCGCGCGAGGCTCGTGCGCCAGATGTTGACGGAAAGCATCCTGCTTGCGCTTCTTGGCGCCGCGGCGGGACTTCTGTTCGCGAAATTTTGCCTGTGGCTCTGTATATCGAAAATGCCGCCGTACGTCGTGCGCTTGTGGGCCGGTTTCGACAAGATTCGCTTGGACGCTGGAGCCCTCTTCTTCACCATGGCTGCCGCGCTGATTTCGGGAATCCTGGCCGGAATTTTGCCCGCGGTTGCAAGCTCAAAGCACCACACGACCGACGGCTTGAGAGAAGGCGGCCGCGGCGCAACAGTTGGCCGCGGGACGCGCCGCTTGCGCAGCGCCTTCGTCACCGCGCAAGTCGCTGTTGCGCTGGTCTTGGTGGTTGGCGCGGCCCTGCTGATCAAAGGCTTTCGCCAGATGACTGGCTCGGCGGAAGCGTACTCTCCCGAACGTGTTTTGATACTCGGCGTGAATCTCCCCGCTGCAAAGTATCCGCAAACTGGGGAGCGCCTCGCCTTCTATCGCAAAGCGCTTGCCGATCTCAGTTCCCTTCCTGGGGCGCAATCCGTGGCAGCCTTCAGTTGCTATCCCCTGAGCAACAACGGCGCGATTTGGGGCTATTTCCAAGTGTTGGGCCGTGTGGCCCCCGACCTGCGGCATTCACCGTGGGCCGACATGCAGACAATCAGTCCCGAGTATTTGGGCTTGATGCATGTGGCGCTGCTAGCTGGCCGTGAATTCACTTCGGACGACCGTGAAGCCACCCAACCGGTCGCCCTTGTCAGCCAAAAACTTGCGCAACGCTACTGGCCCGGAGAAAGCGCTCTGGGCAAGCAGATTCGCATTGGCGGGCCGGCCGATTCTGGTCCTTGGTTAACCGTGGTTGGTATCACCGCCGATGTGCTCTATGACTGGACGAACCAAGTCCCTCCGCCGACGATTTATCGTCCCCTTACCCAGGCCCCTCAGGCGGCGTCCCTCCTTGGCATCCGCACCGTGGGCGATCCCACTTCATTGGGACAAGCCACGCGTGCGCGAATCGCGTCCATCGATCCTGAACTGCCTGCCTTCGATCTAAAGCCGCTGGACGTAGCCATCCATGAATCGACTGTGGGTCTGGGTTATACCGGGGCGATGATGGGCATCCTTGGGCTCATCGCTCTCGCGGTTGCAGTCGTTGGCATATACGGGATAATGGCCTACACCGTGGGCGAACGAACTAACGAGTTCGGCGTGCGCATCGCCATGGGCGCGCAGCGAGAAGACATCTTGTGGCTGGCCTCGCGGCATGGCTTGCTCATTTCTGCTGCGGCCTTTGCCATTGGCTTGCCGGCCGCGATCGCCGGCGCCCGCTTCCTCGCCGGTCTGATCTACGGCACGAGCCCCGGTGACCCCGTCGTGTTGGCGGGAGTCCCGATCATTTTGTTCGCCGCCGTGCTCACCGCCGGCTACATTCCGGCGCACCGCGCGACGCGCGTCGATCCCCTGGCGGCGCTGCGTTATGAATAACTCATGCCGCCTTCGGCGTCACAAGCGAACTATGAAAATAGCCGCAACGTGCCCATTGAAAGCAAAGGAGTTATGGCTATTTTCTAAGGAATAGTTTTCCAAGTCCTGAAGTAAGGAGTAAGAAGTAAGAATTTGAAAAAAGAAGGATGGCAGAAGGCATCATGAATAAATTTCGCGCATGGCTGTTGCGATTCGGCGGACTCTTCCGCAAACAGCGCCGAGAAAAAGATCTCGACGCCGAGATGGACAGTCATCTCCAACTGCACATTGAAGACAATCTCCGCGCCGGCATGAACGCTGCAGAAGCCCGCCGCCAAGCGCTCATGAAACTTGGCGGCGTCGAGCAAACCAAAGAAATGGTTCGCGACCGCCGGGGACTTCCTCTTCTCGATACTCTTCTGCAGGATCTGCGATTTGCTTTTCGCATGCTTCTGAAAAATCCCGGCTTTACGGCGATTGCCATTCTGACCTTGGTGGTCGGCATCGCCGCGACCACCGCCATATTCAGCGTCGTCTATGGCGTTCTCCTGCGGCCTCTTCCTTACCCCAATCCCGACCAGATCCTCCAGATGTGGGAGCTCGATGCCACGGGTCACCGGATGAACTTTCCCGAGCCCAATTTCTCAGACATGCGGAGCGCCTCGCAATCCCTCGCGGCTTTGGCAGAATGCAACGCCGGACCTTTGACTATTACTGGCGGGACAGAACCCATCCGAACCGTTGCCGCCGAAGTTTCCCGGGATTTCTTTAAGGTGATAGGCGTCTCGCCGCTTCTTGGAAGGAGTTTCAACCCGGAAGATCAGCGCGAAGGCGCGGCGCCGGTATTGTTGGTTAGCCACGCCTATTGGGAGCAGCATCTCGGCGCTTCGAACGAACTCTCCAAATTCAAACCCGTCGCGGATCACAAGGTTTTTTCGGTCATCGGCGTGATGCCGCAAGGTTTTCGTTTCCCGGATGCAGCCGACCTCTGGATTCCGCGTGAACTCTATCCGCCGGACAACTCCAGCCGTACCGCGCACAACTGGCACATCTTCGGCCGACTGCGCGAAGGCGTAACACTCTCGCAAGCGCGCGCCGAATTTTCGGCCATCGCTCATCGGCTGAAGCAGCAATACGGCCAGGACATCGACATGACTGACGCCGCGGCCGACCGCTTGAGAGATGCGATAACCTCCAACGTGCGCGCCGCGTTGCTTCTTTTGCTCGGCGCCGTCGGTTTTCTCTTGCTGGTGGCGTGCGCCAATGTGGCCAATCTTCTTTTGGCGCAGGCGGCGCGCCGTGATCGCGAACTGGCCATCCGCGCGGCCCTCGGCGCCGATAGGCGCCGCTTGGTTTTTCAATTTCTGATCGAGTCGGCTTTACTTTGCGCGCTCAGCGGGATCGCTGGGGGGCTCGCGGCTCGCTGGGGCGTGAATGTTCTTTTGGCGCTGGCTCCCAGGAATCTGCCGCGCCTCGACTCCATCTCCGTCAACATGCCCGTGCTGTTGTTTGCTGTGGGCTTGTCGTGCGTCATGGCCACGGCCCTCGGAACCTTCACTGCGATTCGCGCTACCGCAGGTGATGTCCGCGATGCTCTTGCCGAGGGCGGCCGCGAACAGATTGGAGGTCAGGGCGCGCACCAATTCGGTCAGACGATCGTCGCCGGTCAACTCGCGATTACGCTGGTGCTGCTGGTCGGCGCGGGACTTCTCGGCCGCAGCCTGATCCGCGTTCTTTCCGTCGAGCCGGGATTTCGCACCGAGCACGTCGTCACCATGGACCTTTCATTTACACACCCTGGGGATAACGAAGCGGCAAAGGCGCTTCACGTCAACAAGCTCAACAGTTTATTCGAACGCTTGCGTGCTATTCCCGGTGTCGAAGCTGTAGGTGGTACCAACGCGTTGCCGCTGGTGAATGGATTCCTCGCCGACGGCACTTTTGTGATTCTCAATCCCCGAGATGTACCCGCGCGCATGGAAGACTTCGAGCGGCTGTTTCACAATCCGTCCATCACCGGCTACGCCGACTACTGCGTGGCCAGCGAAGATTACTTCCGCGTGCTGGCCATTCCGCTTCTGCGTGGCCGGTTTTTCGATAATCGAGATGTGATGAGCGCGCCTCACGTCGCTCTAATCAACGACGCTCTTGCGCGAAGTCGCTGGCCAAAGGAAGACCCGCTCGGCAGGACAATTGAATTCGGCAACATGGACGGCGACCTGCGATTGCTCACGATCATCGGCATCGTCGGCGACGCCCGTAATCACAGCCTCGAAGCCCCGCCTAGCCCGACCGTTTACGTAAACTACCGTCAGCGGCCGCAATCATCCGATCTCTTCACCATCGTGATGCGCACCAGTTTGCCGCCAGAAGGCGTGATTTCCACGGCGCGCGAAATCGTCCACAGCGTCGATCCGGATGTTCCGCCACAGTTCCGCACGTTCGCACAGGTCTTCATTTCTTCGCTGGCCACGCGGCGGTTCAATCTCACTCTGATCTTGGCGTTCGCTGGAGCCGCGTTGCTTCTCGCGGTAGCGGGCATCTATGGAGTCATGGCTTACAGCGTCACGCGCCGCACTCGGGAAATCGGCGTGCGCATAGCCCTCGGCGCTGCACGTGGCGACGTGCTCCGTCTCGTGCTCGGCCAGGGGCTGTGGACCACGGCGATTGGCGTAGCCATCGGAATTGCCGGTTCGCTCGCGCTGACTCGAACCATGCAGTCGCTGCTGTTCGGAGTGAGCCCCACCGATGCGCTCACGCTGGCCGCTGTTTCGCTCTTGCTCGCTAGCATGTCCATGCTGGCTTGCTGGATCCCTACGCGGAGGGCCATGCGTGTCGATCCAATCGTCGCCCTGCGCTATGAGTGAAGATTCGCTTTCCCGTTTTTGTTTCTCGTTTTGAATTTCTAGTTCTTGGTTTCTAGTTTCTGATTTCTAGTTTCTAGTTCTCTTTCTCAAGGCTTTTTCTTCTTGAACAATCCTCCCAGCGCGTTTATCGCGTCGGCTGGATTTTGCATTTGTTGCTGCGGATTAGCTCCTGGGGCGGTCCCGCCGGTGCAGGCAAGCTGCGACTGGAGCAGGCTTGCAGCGGTCCCGCCGATATCGGGAACAAATTTCGGCTCGGCGGTCGTGCCATGAATCTGAAAAGGAATGGTCGCTCCTTTGCACCCGCCCTTGCCTCCCCCGATGGCGCCCAGGATGCCCCCGATTCCTGACGCCGGCGCCCCGCCCGATGAAGAATACGTTGCTGTGCTTGCCAGAGTGGCTGCCATTTTGAAGTCCAGATTATTTTTCGAATCCAGCGTGCCCGCCCCAACCAGCGTCCCCAGCGCGGGAATCGCCGCCAGGAAATTCTCCGCTTCCAGCCCGGTAGGAGCCATGTGCAAATTGGTCGTGATTTTTTCGATGTCCAAATCCTGGCCGGTTTTCAGGCCCGTCAGCGCGGAAATCGTAGACATCCTCGATCCCAGGTCGAAGCCCGCAAGCTTGGCGTTGTACAGCCCAACTGTCCCCGTAGTGATCAGTTTGTTGGTCGGCCCGGTTATATTCAGATTTGTGTTGAGCGCGCCTGCGGCCACCGAAGCGCCTTTCGGAAGGTGGATGCCGAGCGCAGGAAGAAAGGCCTCCAGGTCGCGTGCGGGCATGTTCTCTCCTTCGACCTTCGCGTTGACGATGGTTTCGTCCCCAGGCGACTGAAATGTGCCGGACAGGTGCGCCGCCGCATTGCCGATCTTCAGTGTGGATGGTTCCAGCACGCCGGCGTTCTTGCGGAGATTGTACTTCGTACTGAAATTCACGGTCACAGGAACTCCAGCCGCTGAACCACCGGCGATCAGAAGCGCCTTGGAAAGCCTGGCGTTCCCTTTGGTCTGCGCTTCGCCGCTTTGCGACGAAAGGTCGGCGTCGAGACCCACAATGCCGCCGAGCCCCAAGGAAGGATCGAGGAAACCGGTGGAAGCAAGATTCAAGTCCGTGACGTTGAGCTTGGCATTCAGTGGAGTAAGCGCAGTATCCACTTGGTCCACCGGGCCGAACTTGCCGTCCAGCTTCAGCTTGCCGCCAGCGGGCAGATCGGCGGTGACCGTAACCGGAAACTTGGAAGTCAGCGAAACATCCGAAGCCGTCACGTTGACGTGGTCGTACGTGCTGCGCTTCTCGGAAGTCGTCGAGCCGACGATGATGCTGCCGTCGCTCAGCGTAAGTTTCTTGATGGAAACTTCCGCCGCGCCCGCTGCGCCGGAGGGTTTTTCCGCGGGCGGCTGTTTCGCTTGCGCCTTTGCGGCGGAAGCGCCCAGCGAAGAATAGTTCCACTGCCCGGCGGCATTGTGCAACAGCGTCACTTTGGGGCTGGCAATCGTAACGCCGGTGACGTTGAGGGTCTTCGAGAGGATCAGCGGCATCATTTCTAGGCCCACGTTCAGCGACTTGGCGGTCAGGAACGGAACAGAGCTGAATTTCGGGTCGTCTCCGATGGAGAGGTTTTCCGCGGAAAGCGATCCGCTGATCAGGGACAGACTGATGTTGCCCAATTGCACTTTGCGTCCCAGCGCCGCGGAAGCTTTCTCTTCAATGATGGGCCGGAACTGGTTCACGGGGATCAAAAACGGCGCAACGAGCACCACCACAACCAGCACCGCCACCACAATCAGCACAATCTTCAATGTCTTATTCACGGCAGCCTCCGGTCCGGTAGGAACAAGCGCAGATCGGGTCGGAGGCATAATGTTAGCACGGACCGACCAAGCCAGGTCGGGCGGAACGGGCCTGTGCGCTATTTCTTTTGTAGGGGCGCAGCACCGCTGCGCCCTCTCCCGCCGCGCCACCCCACCCACACTGTCATTCCGAACGCAGCAGGCCGATTTCCTCTTCCGCTTTCGCTCCTGCGAAAGCGTCGGCCTGCGCATGTGAGGAATCTCTCTTCTCTTGGCACACTGCCTGCCCTATCCTTAGGTTGATCGGAGTGCCTCAGATCATAAGCGGTCGTAAGACAACCCAGCGCGAACGAAAACAGTATGAAGAAAAAAACTGAGAAACGAAGACGGCCTGACGAACTGCGCCGCGAGTACGACCTTTCTAAATTGAAAGGCGGCGTCCGTGGCAAGTATATCGCGCGCTATCGAGCGGGAACGAATCTCGTACTTCTTTCACCGGACGTAGCTGAGTATTTCCCTAACGACAGTCCGTCAATACAGCCCTACGCACCTTGATTCATGCCGCGAAGCGCCCTCTCCGCCGCCCGCGCTGACCACTTCATCGGTGTAGCGCCGGCTCGCCCTGAGTCTTTTCGAAGCGCTTTGCCCCGGTTTGTGGGGAGAGCCCGGCATCTTTCGTCTTGTAGCGGCGACTTTATGTCGCCACATTACCTTCTTCAGGGGTATCAGCCCAGGCCAGCATTCAAGTGTTTTATTTTCAATCAATTCCGCACTCTTTGCGAAAAACCACCCGGGTGGGGGTTAGGGGCCCTGTTGACTAGCCATTCCTCTTTGCAATGCGCCACTACAATCATGCGAGACTGGATCGGAGCATATGGCGGCCACGTCCATGAGTGGAACCCAAACGGGAGCGATCGAGCCGATGATGGAGCCCATCCCGGAGGGCTGGTTCGCGATGGGATGCGAAACCGGGCGCGACGACGAAAAACCGGTGCATCGGGTATGGGTGGCTGAGTTTGAGCTGGCAGTGTACCAGGCGACGAACGTGGAGTACGCGCGCTTCCTTGCGGCAACGAATGGCCCTCCACCTCCGCATTGGAATGATGCGAATTTCAATGATCCGCACATGCCGGTTGTTGCCGTGTCTTGGCAGGAGGCAGCGAGCTACTGCGAGTGGCTGAGCGGAATGACCGGCAAACGCTATCGTTTGCCGACGGAAGCCGAATGGGAACGCGCGGCGCGCGGCGGAGAGGAGAATTTGCTTTATCCGTGGGGAGATGCCCCTCCGGAGACAATTCCCGATTACGACAAGCGCTGGAAGCATGGGCCGGAGCCGGTGGGACTGTATAAGCCGAACGCTTACGGGCTTTACAACGTGGGCGACAACGTCCACGAATGGTGCTCCGACTGGTACGACGACGGCTACTACGCGCGTTCGCCGGAACGGAATCCGCAAGGGCCGCAGAGCGGCACGCGCAAGGCTTCGCGGGGTGGCTCGTGGCGCCATCACATTAAGGTGACGCGCACAGCAGCGCGTTCCAGCATTCCGCCGGAGTTTCAATACGCGGACTATGGATTCCGAATCGCGCGGTCGTTGAGTAGGCGAGAATGCCGGAGTGGCTCCCAGCCGCGCATCGAAAATTCCGCGCGCAATTTGTTTGTGTGACCAGAGGCAGCAAGAACGAGCTTTGTATTCATGTTAGGATGAAGGAATGCGGCCCGCCTCATCGGCTGTGCGATTAATGGCATTGCTGGTGAGCGTCGCCGCAACGGCGGCGGCCCAGCAAGAGCCGAAGCCACAAGACCTTCCCGATGCGCCCGTCGCAAAGCAGGAAACCGCGCCGCAAAAGCGCCAGAATCGTGTCCAAACAACCATCGAAGTTCTCGAGCGGCGGTCGATTTTCTTTCCCGATATCGCAACCAGCGCCGGCCCGCTCAGCACGAAGCAGAAGTTCGAACTTTTCGCGGATGAAAGCATCGCTCCTTCGCGGCTTCTCAGTTCCGCGGCGGGTGCGGGGATCGGCCAGGCGCAGAATTCGCTGGCCGCATATGGCCAGGGAATGGGCGGATACGGAAAACGGTTTGGTACCTCAATGGCCACGGCCGCATCGACGAATTTCTTCGGAACGTTTGTCATTTCGTCCGCGCTACACCGCGACCCGCGCTACTTCGTAACGCTGCACGGCGGGTTTGGGCACCGCGTGGGATACGCGCTGAGCCGCATCGTCGTGGCGCGCACGGATGAAGGTAAAGACGCGGCGAATTGGGCGGGAATGCTGGGGCCGCTGCTGGCCGAGAGCCTGGCCAACAGCTATTTGCCGGTGGAAGAACAAACGGCGGGCCGCACGTTTCAACGCTATGGAATACGGATCGGATTGTACACCGCCAGCAACGCGCTGCGGGAATACTGGCCGACGATTTTTCGGAGCCTGCGCATCAGCAAGATTGCGCCCAGAACAAAATCGAATCCGGCGCCTACGGCGCCCGGAGCTTCGCGGCCATCGCTTTGACAATGGGCAAACACAGACGGAACGAAAATGGCCGGGAAGTATTACAATAAAGGAGCGGGGCTGTAGCTCAGATGGATAGAGCAGCAGTTTCCTAAACTGCTTGTCGGCGGTTCGAATCCGCCCAGCCCCACCAGAAAATCCTCGGGATCAGTCGACTAGCTTGACGTCTTCCATTAGGGAGAAGAAGCCTTCGGCGAGCGTGGGATGGATATAGACAGCGCCTTTCAAGAGTGTGTACGGTTGCTTCGCGAGCATGAGCGTGCTGAGGATTTGCACGAGTTCGCCTCCTTCGGAGGCAAGGATGGAAGCGCCGAGCACTCGATCGTTCGAAGCATCGACGACAATTTTCATGAGGCCGGCGGTTTCGCCGCGCTCGATCGCGCGCGCCACATAGGTCATCGGGCATCTGCCGATTTTTAGTTTGAAGCCTTTGGCGCGAGCTTCTTTTTCCGTCATGCCGACACCACCGAGCTGCGGATCGGTGAAAACGCAGGACGGGACGAGCCGGTTTTCAATCGAAAGATTCTTGCCTTCCACCAAATTGCCGTAAACAATCTGAAAATCATTGTAAGAAATGTGCGTAAATGCCGGGCCTCCTTTGCAATCACCAAGGGCCCACACGCCGGAAACATTTGTCTCGAGGCGGCTGTTCACTTTGATATAGCCGCTCTGGTCGGTTTCGATGCCAGCCTCGTCGAGACCGAGATCGTCGGTGTTTGGACGGCGGCCAGTGGCGACCAGGAGATGCGAGCCGGTGACGCTCGATGAACCTGCAGGCGATTCGAATGACACCGTGAGAGCGCCGTTTTTGCTTTCGACGCGAGTCGTGCGAGCGTTGAGCAGGAATTGAATACCTTCGGCTTCCAGGGCTCCCTGCAGCTCGGCGGCAATTTCGGAATCTTCGCGAGAAACAATTTGTTTGCCGGTGTGAAGAACGGTGACGCGGCTGCCGTAGCGGCGAAACATTTGTCCAAATTCCAGGCCGATGTAGCCACCGCCGAGAATGAGGAGATGCTCGGGGAGAGCCATGAGCTGCATAGCGGACTCGTTGGTGAGATAAGAGACAGTATCGAGGCCAGGGATCGCAGGAGCGGTCGGGCGGCCGCCAGTGTTGATGAAGATTTTTTCGCTTTCGGGCAAATCATCTCCGACTTGGAGTTGATGCGGGGCAACAAAACGAGCATGGCCGTGATAGAGGCGAAGGTTGGGGCGCTTGTCGATCTGTTTCTGCCGACCGCTGCGAAAGCTGAGAACGACTTCGTCTTTTTGCGCAACAATTTTGGCGAGATCGACGCTGACATTAGAAGCATTGACGCCCCAGCGCGCGGCGTTTCGCGCATAGTGAGCGACTTGCGCGCGGTGGACCATTGTTTTGGTGGGCGTGCAGCCGACGTTGATGCACGTGCCACCGAGATGCTTTTTCTCGATGAGCGCCACAGACCACCCCAAGTCGGCGAGCCGATAGGCGAGAGGATTGCCGGCCTGGCCGGAGCCGATGATGATGGCGTCGTATTTCATGCGGACGGACCTCCGGAAAGGAATGGCTCCAAAACATACCATCGGATGCGGCACCGGTACTCACGGGATGAAAAATTTTTCGGGAATGGACAGCGTTGCCTAAAGATACAAAGAGTATTGCGGCGCCCACTGCGCGGAAGTTATGGCGTTGCGCAGAGCTTCCGGCGTTGTCTGGGGAGCAAGCCCATCGCGCTGGGCCTGTTCGGCTGCAGTGAAAGCGATTTCGATTGCCGCCTGACGAAGGCTGGTCAACGCCGGCAGCAAGGGCGCGGACGGATCGGCGATGGCAGGAGACTGCGCGGCAAGCGAGCGAGCCGCGGCAAGAAACATGCGGTCCGTGACGCGGCGCGCCTGAGTGGCAAGAAGAGCGAGGCCCATGGCCGGGAATATGTAGACGTTATTGCATTGAGCGATACGAATGGTGCGGCCCTGATAGTGGACATCCGGGAACGGCGAACCAGTGGCGACGAGAGCGCGGCCGTCGGTCCAACGAATCAAATCCTCGGGGACGGCTTCGGACTTGGACGTGGGGTTGGACAGCGGCAGGATGATGGGCCGAGGACATTTGCATGCCATTTCACGAACGATGGATTCGGAGAATGCGCCTGGGAGGGTCGAGAGGCCGATGAGAATGGTCGCATCGACCTGATGGATGACTTCGCTAAGGCCGACGTGATGGTTCGCGGCGCTTCGCGGAAAATTTGCCAAGCGCTCCGCCGGCTGCGCGTAAACACGCTGCTCCGCGGAGAGGTCCGTGCGTTGCGAGTGAAGCAAGCCGTCGCGATCGATGAGCCAGAAACGAGAGCGCGCTTCCTGCTCCGACAGACCGTCGGCAACCATGGCTTCGCGGAGAAAGTCGGCTACACCAACGCCTGCGGAACCGGCGCCGAGCATAACGATTTGTTGATCGCGAAGGCGGCGGCCGGAAACACGGACGGCAGAAAGGATCGCTCCGCAGGCGACCGCAGCGGTGCCTTGAATATCGTCATTGAAGGTCAGGAGCTGGTCGCGGTAGCGGTTGAGGATGGGACGAGCATGGGCCTGCGCGAAATCTTCCCACTGAAGCAACGTATGGGGCAGTTCTTGTTTCAGGGCTTGAACGAAACGATCGACAAAATCGTCATAGGCATCGCCAGTGATGCGCTCGTGGCGCCAGCCCAGATATTCGGGATCAGCAAGGCGCTCTTCATTGTTGGTGCCCACATCGAGAACAACGGGCAGCGTTAGCACCGGAGGAACGCCGCCAATCAGGGAGTAAAGGGCAAGTTTTCCGATGGGGATGGCGAGGCCGCCGACGCCTTGATCTCCAATGCCGAGGATGCGCTCGCCATCGGTAACCACGATGACGCTGACTTCTTTGTTGGGGCGATTTTGAAGCAACTGCCGAATGTTGTCGCGCAGCGGATAAGAAATAATCAGGCCGCGAGGGCGCCGGTAGATGTGGCTGAATTCCTGGCACGCCTCTGCAACCACGGGCGTGTAAACGATGGGCAGCATCTCCTCGATGTGATCGAGAAGAAGGCGGTAGAAAAGAACCTCGTTGGTGTCCTGGAGTTGGCGGAGATAAATGTGACGCTCGAGATTGTCGTGCTTGCGCAGATAAGCTTTTTAAGCGCGAGCGGACTGTTCTTCAATGGCTTCGACTACAGGCGGGAGAAGCCCATCAAGGCCGAGGGCCTGGCGCTCCTGCGTGGTGGAGGCGGTGCCTTTGTTCAAGGACGGCATCTCCAGCAGCGCACGTCCGCGCAGATGAGGAGCGAGCTTGGGCAAGGGCGATGAAGGGGATATGGCGGCCAAGGGAAGCACTCATTCCTGAAGCGTCACGCAAACCCCGTTGGGGTCAACCGCGCCGAACTCTTTCCTGCCCCAGGGCTTGGTTTGCAGCGCACCATTAGGGTGCACTTTTCCGCCGTGTTTCTGATATTCCGCATACATGGCCTCAAGCCTTGAACGGCGATGCGCACCATGGTCTGGTCTCCGACCTTGCGCGCCAGTTCTTTGTCCCTCATACCGGCTATGTGCAGG
>MNEA01000107.1 GCA_001917435.1 Acidobacteria bacterium 13_2_20CM_2_57_6 | reverse complement strand
CCACTTTTTCGCTGACTGGGCAAACTTCCACCTGCACAGGCGCGAGCCACAACGGGAAGGCGCCCCCGTAGTGCTCGATCATGATGCCGAAGAAGCGCTCGACGGAGCCGAGCAGCGCGCGATGGACCATGAGCGGCTGATGCTTAGACCCATCTTCGCCGACGTATTGCAGGCTGAAGCGCGCGGGCAAATTGAAATCGAACTGCACGGTGGTGAGCTGCCAGGAACGGCCAATGGCGTCGATGAGCTTGATGTCGATTTTCGGGCCATAGAAGGCGGCTTCGCCTTCCATCTTTTTGAACGGGATATTCATGCGCTTCATGGTGTCGGCGAGAGCGGCGGTGGCACGATGCCAGTCTTCGGGCTTGCCGGCGTAATTTTCGGGATGCGCGGGATCCCAGTCAGAGAGCTCGACTTCGAATTTGTCGAAGCCGAAATTTTTCATCACCGCGAAGGCGAAATCGACGCAGGCTGCGACTTCGGATTCGATTTGCGAAGGCATGCAGAAAATGTGGGCATCGTCCTGGGTGAAGCCGCGGACGCGCAGCAGGCCGTGGAGCACGCCGCTGCGCTCGTAGCGATAGACGGTGCCGAGCTCCGCGAGACGGACGGGAAGGTCGCGGTAGCTGCGGAGCTTTGACTTGTAAATCAAAATGTGGCCGGGGCAATTCATGGGCTTGAGCTGGTAATCGGCCTTCTCGACTTCGACTGCGCCGAACATATTGTCGCGGTAAAAATTGGTGTGGCCGCTGGTTTTCCAGAGGTCCAGACGCATGATGTGCGGCGTGTAAACAAGGTCGTAGCCGCGCTTCAGCAATTCTTCGCGCAGCCAGTCTTCGACAATCTTTCGAATCAAGCCGCCCTTGGGATGCCAGAAAATCAGGCCGGGACCGGCTTCTTCCTGAATGCTGAAGAGGTCGAGCTCGACGCCGAGCTTGCGGTGATCGCGGCGCTTGGCTTCCTCGACGCGGTGCAGATGCTCGTCCAGCTCTTTTTGGGTGAAGAACGCCACCGCGTAAATGCGCTGAAGCTGCGGATTGCCTTCCTGGCCCTTCCAATAGGCGCCGGCGACGTTCATCAACTTGAACGCCTGGATTCGCTTAGTGGAAGGAATGTGCGGGCCGCGACAGAAGTCCATAAATTTTCCGGTGGTGTAGAAGGAAACCAGCGGTTCGGTCGCTTTTTCTTCCACCAGCTCGCATTTGAAAATCTGGTTACTCCTTTTGTAAAGGTCCAGAGCCTCGGGCTTTGGGATGAGCTTGCGTTCGTTCGGCAAGTCCTGCGCGGCAAGCTCGTGCATCTTTTTTTCGATTTTGGCGAGGTCCGCCGGAGTGAACGGTTCCTCGCGCAGAAATTCGTAGAAAAAGCCAGTATCGATCGGCGGGCCGATGCCGAGCTTCACGTTCGGGTACAACTCCATCACTGCCGCCGCGAGCAGATGCGCGGCGGAATGGCGAAAAACAAATAACGAGTCGGGATCTTTCTCGGTGAGAATCTGCAGCTTGACGTCATGGTCAAGCGGGCGCCGTAGATCGACTAACTCGCCTTCGCCGTTTTTTTCCTGTGCCTCCTTACCGGACGCTGGCGCAGCCACGCGCGCCACTAGCGCTGCATCCGCCAGCCGCGGAGAGATGCTTCGCGCTACGTCGGCGGGTGTCGTGCCTTTGGGCACGTCTTTGACGCTGCCATCCGGCAATGTGATGTGAATCTGTTCCATGTGCGTCCCCACCGGGGCGGAGAAACAACAAGCTTATCGGCGGCTTCCCCTTGGGTCAAGGCGATGTGGGCGGCGTGTGGGCGGCGGGGCGGCGGGACTATTGACTGCCGGCATCCTGTTTGCCGCTGAGGACGTGTTAGCATGGCCCGCTGACTGCCACCATGATCGGACAAACGCTGGATCATTACCGAATCGTCGCCCAGCTTGGCGAAGGCGGCATGGGCGTCGTCTATCGCGCGCGGGATGAAGTGTTGAACCGCGACGTGGCGCTGAAGCTGCTGGCCCACGGAGCCATCGACAAGGTCGGAAGCGGCCATTTGCTTCGCGAAGCGCAGACCGCCTCGTCCCTGAGCCATCCGAATATTTGCACGATTCACCAGGTGGGACAGGCCGGCGAAGACTTCTACGTGGTGATGGAACTGATCGAGGGGCGATCGCTCAGCGACTTGTTCAGCGCAACCGGCCTTTCGATGGAAACAGTGACGCGCTACGGCGCGCAAATCGCCGACGCGCTGGCGCATGCACATGACCGCGGAATCGTGCATCGCGACTTGAAGGGATCGAACGTGATGGTGACGGGCGACGGGCGCGTGAAAGTGCTGGATTTCGGGCTGGCCACGCGCATGGAACGCGAGGAAATCAGCGAGCTCACTCTTTCCTACGACACGCTGGAAAGCAAGCTGGTGGGAACGCTGCCGTATATGTCCCCGGAAGTTTTGCGCGGGCACAAGGCGGATCACCTGAGCGATTTGTGGGCGCTGGGCGTGCTGCTCTATGAAGCGGCGGCGGGAAGGCTGCCGTTTCGCGGAAACACGGGCTTCGAGGTGACTTCGGCAATCCTGCGCGAACCGCCTCCTCCGCTGCCGCCAACCGTTCCGTACGGGCTAGCCGCAGTCATCCAGCGCTGTTTGATGAAGGAGCCAGCGGAGCGTTACCAACGGGCCAGCGAAGTGCGCGCGGCGCTCGAGGCGCTGCAAGGCGCGGTGTTGCAGAGCCGGCATCCTTCGGAAGAAACGCGAGGCCCGCGAACGTTAGTTCTGCGGGGGATGGAACACCTCAGGGTGAAAAACGGCGACGCGCTGCTGCTGGTGGGCACGAACAAGGGAGCGTTTCTGCTGCGGTCGTCGCGGGACCGCGCGCGGTGGGACGTCGCGGGGCCGTATTTTCACGGCCAGGGCGTGTACGCGATGGGCTATGACGGGCGAAACGGCCGGCACCGCCTGTGGGTTTCGACGAACAGCTTGATGTGGGGAACGTTTTTGCGGTCCAGCGATGACTTCGGCAGAATTTGGACCAATCCACTGGAAGCGAGCATCCGGTTTCCCATCGAGTCCGGCGCCGCTCTGAAAAATATTTGGCAGTTTTGCCTGGGCCGCGCCGATGAACCGGACACGCTTTATTGCGGCGTGGAGCCGGCGGCGCTGTTCGAATCGCGCGATGCGGGCGAATCGTGGTCGCTGGTGCGAGCGCTGTACGATCATCCGCACCGGCCGCGCTGGATGCCAAGCAACGGCGGGCTGTTTCTGCACACCATCGTTCCTGATCCGGAAAATAAAGCGCGGATGTACGTGGGAGTGTCTGCGGGCGGAGTCTACCGTACCGAAGATGGCGGGAACACCTGGCAGGCGCGGAACAATGGGATACGCGTGGTTTTCATGCCAGAGAAATATCCGGAGTTCGGACAATGCGTGCACAAAATTGTGCTGCACGAATCCCGGCCGGAGCGATTGTTCCTGCAAAACCACTGGGGACTGTATCGCTCGGACAACCGCGGCGATTCATGGCAGGACATCGCGCGCGGAGTGCCTTCGGACTTCGGTTTCGCAATGCTGATGCATCCCCACGACGCGGACTGCGTGTACATCGTGCCGGTGGAATCGGACGAGTTTCGCTGCACGCCGGAAGGGCGTTTGCGTGTTTATCGCACGCGGAATGCCGGTGGTTCTTGGGAGTCTTTGGAACGCGGGTTGCCGCAGCAGGGGGCGTACGAAACCGTTTTGCGGGATGCCTTCGCGACGGATTCGCTGGATCCAGCAGGAATTTATTTTGGAACCCGTAGCGGAAAGCTGTACGCCTCGAAAGACGAAGGAAAGGGCTGGAAGAAAATCCTGGAAGGACTGCCGCAGATCGTGTGCGTCAAGGCTGCGGTCATCCTGATGGATGGCGTACCGGCAGCGAGGCCGCGCCTCAAGGCGAAACCCGCGGCAAAACGGAAAACTGCGCGCACGAAAAGCGTCAAGCGCGGGAACCGGCGGTGATGCAGGTCGTATTCAACATTCCCGGACCGCTGCGCGAATTCACAGAGAACCGCAGCAGCGTGCAGGTTGAAGTGAAAGAAGGCGCGGATTTGCGTGCAGCTTTGCAGGTGCTGTTCGCGGCGTACCCGGGAGTCCGCGACCGGGTTCTGACCGAATCCGGCGAAACTCGGCGGCACGTAAATATTTTCGTCGCCAACGAAGATATTCGTTACACCGGCGGGCTGGCAACGGCTGTTCGGGACGGCGCGGAAATTTCGATTGTGCCCGCAATCAGCGGCGGCATCCCGTAGCGTCAGGGAGATGCCATGAGACGGACTTGGAGCGTTTGAACTAGAAACTGCTGCCCATGAGAACTGCAACCGCACTTGCTGCGCTTGTGGCCATGTGTTTCCCGACGCGGCTTGGAGCACAGGTCCGTCCCGCTGTTAATAACCAAGACATGGAAAATGCGGCTGTGAAATATCTTCGAGCGGACGCCGCGTTAAGGCAGTCGTATGCATTGTCTCCTGATGCGGCGGCGAAGCTTGAAAAAGCGCTGGAGTTGCCTTTGGATGGAGAGGACGAGAAATTGGTGGCGGCTGCAGAGGATGCCCTTGTCGAATTCCGTCACGGAGCAGCTACTAAGCGATGCGACTGGGAAGTGAGCGTTGAGGATGGCCCGCTCGCTAATACCGCACATCGCGGTGCGATCAAGGAGTTGATAGCTGTTTCCGGACTCCGCGCACGGCTGCGTTTTCGCGATGGGGACATGCCAGGAGCAACGGGTGATGCACTCGCTGCGATGGCCGCGGCACGGCACTTGTCGGTTGATGGCAGCCTTGCTTCCGTTCTCTTTGCTTACAAACTGGAGACGACAGTCACGGGAGTTCTTGCCCAGAACCTGCTTCGACTTTCTCCGGCACAACTGAATGAGCTGGCAGGGGGCCTCGGCGCATTGCCGAGTGGTTTCAGCCTTGGTACGGCCTTCGAATCAGAGAAGGTGCGCCGAAACGACTTCCTAGCTATCGTTCAAGCCGCAAAAACTCGCGACGAACTGATCGAGCAACTCCTAAACAAGGTTCCAGTGTTGCAGTCGAACAGAGGGCTAGCGAGCGAAATCGTCGATGGTTGTGGTGGCTCTGTCAAAGGGTTTGTAAACTGTGTCGACCAACAGCAGTCTTTTTACAGATCCTGGGCTCCCCGGTTTGCCCTCCCACCGGAGCAGTTCGAAAAAACATACAAAGGCGAGATCGAAGAGTTCGCAAGGTCGAACCCGGTTATCCGGTTATTTACTCCGTCGCTGCCGCGTTTTCGCTGGGCGGAGGCGTACAACCAAACTCGTCGGACCTTGCTGCAGACCGCAATTGCGGTGCGGCTGGACGGCCCTAGGGCATTGAATCAACATCTTGATCCGTACGATAAAAAGCCGTTCTCCTACATTCCCATCGATGGGGGTTTTCGACTGGAATCTCGGTTGAGTGAAGGCGCAATTCCAATTTCGCTGTCAATCGTGGCGAACTCTGAAGCCCGGAAAACGAGTCCGAAATAGTTCTCGCCCGCGATCAGCGGCGGCATCCCGTAGTGATATTCGGCAACGGTTCTGACGAGCATCCTGAGACAGGCACTCTTTCAGTTACTCGGGGTGTAGGCTATGTTCCGCCTGCGAGCGACTCGACGCGTATTCTTCTTTCGATCGACTACCCGCTTTGAAGGTCCGGCCTGAATGGCATTAGTTGCGACGTGTACCTTCGCCCGCTTCTTTGCCAGCGGCTTCTGCGCCGGGTAAACGTCTTCGACGGCCGTTTCCGTGAAATGCGCGGGACTCACCTCCTGTGCTTTGCAGGACGGCGCCCAGCCTAGCAGCATCGTCGCCACCCCGATGGTCCCGAGCCACAGAGTCTTCGGTAACAAGAGTTTGAAATGATTCATCGCCATTCTCCTTTCCTTTCGATTCTGCGCGGCCAGTGACGCCGGCTTAGCCTTCTGGTCCTCCTGCGTCGAATGCACGTGCATGGTGAGCGCTTTTTCGCACACTTCGCTTTTCCTGCCAATGCACGCGGTCTGGAATGCTGATGAACAAAAGGTGAACGCCTAGCTCACACATTCCGTGGGGGATTTCAGCTTGCGCCGGTGCTTACACGACGGCCAGATTGGGATCAGGCGCGTTACCGGACAGTGGGAAAGTGGGATCTAGTTTACGATCAGTACGTTAATCAGACTATCCCATTGAGCCCGGGTCCAAGTAGGAACAGGAAACCAGTCTGTGGCGAACACTAGCAAAGTGCCTGGCGGGCAAGTCGGATTTCCGGGCCTATTTCGCTTCAGTTCGCGGGAACGTGGCGCACCGGCGCGGCCTGTGATCCCGGTCCGGGTTCAGGCACAGGCTTGGGCATCTCCTCAGGCTTGAAGCGCGGCACCATCTGGTCGGCCATAGCCAGCGCATACACAGCCGAGGCAATTTCCACGGCTCCTTCTCTTACGTCCTCTTCATAAATCCGCTCATAGATATCCAGATTGGTGTGATGCGTAAACGAACCATAATCAAATGCATCCTGGGCTAATCCAATTCCTGTCAATCCGGCGTTGTTAAAAGAAGCGCTGTCCGTTCCGCCCGTCCTGCGGCTGTCGCTCGCCGCGGCTCCCACGAATCCCCAATCCGCAAACGGCATCATGGCCTCGCGAACCAGGTCCGCTGCGGCCGGCGGCCCAAACACTCCTGCCCCGCGCGGCTTCCCGGTGCCGGAATCGATGTTGAAATACGCATCCAATTTCGCGTACTCCGGCTTCTGGTTTTCAAAGCTTCCAAAATGCTGCTGCACGTACGCCAGCGATCCGAGCAATCCCTGTTCTTCGCCGCTCCACAGCGCAATTCGAATCGTTCGCCGCGGTTTCACGTGCAGCGCCGACAAAATCCGCACCGCCTCCAGCATCATCGAGGAACCGATGCCATTGTCCGTGGCTCCCGTCGCGTCATGCCACGAGTCGTAATGGCCTCCCAGCATGACAATCTCGTCCTTCTTGTCCGTACCGGGAATTTCTCCTATCGCGTTATAAGCAGTCGTCCCCTCGGGATACTCTTTGCTCCGTTGATGCGCAACGTCACCGGCGTCCCATCGCCAAGAAACCGCGAGATTCGTCCATAGTCTTCGTTGCGCATCACCAGCGTAGGCACGGCCCTCGTCCAGACGTACGTGCCGTTTTGTTGCGCGATGATGACCCCGTGCGCCCGCCCTGCATCGTTGATCCGCGCGACCGCCCCGTTGTCCACAAGAAACTGGTCCACTTGCCGCGAAACTTCCGCGCGCGTCAATTGTCCTTCCGGCAGCTTTGGCTGCTCCGGAAAGCGGAACGGGCGCGGGTTTTTTGCATCGAAGCGCGACTTCCATTCGTCTTCGGGACGCCGCATCGGCGCCGGGTTCATCTCTTCAGCCACTTCCACGTGCTTTCCAACGAAGACGATCGCGCCGTGAACCTTTTCCTTCATCGAATTCAGATAAGCATCCAGCTCTGCCTGCGTCGGCTGCTTGGGGTCGGCTGGCTTCGTTTTTTCCGGCATGGGCGGTGCCGCCCATTTCGGTTCCGGCGGTGGCGGCGCGCTTCCGAAAAAGTTAAATCCACCGCCCGTCGGCGGCGCCAATCCTGGCGGCTCCACCATCACCACTTGCGCCGTCACGATTCCCTTCGTGCTCGGCGTCCACGCCAGCGGCTTCACCATCAGTTGTCCGTGGAACGGCGTAACGGCTTCCGCCAAAAGCTCCATGTTTTCCCAACCGGGCACCGGCTTGGCCGCGCTCGGCGGCTGGAAGGTCCACGGCTCCAGATGCGCGTTCGTCAGTCCCCACGACGTCATCGTTTTGACCGCCCAATCGTCTGCCGCCTTCAAGTTCGGCGTGCCCGTCACGCGGGCCATACACGTCCGCGACCTCGTGAATGATCCACATGATCTTGGAGTTGTTCGTCTCTTCCGCTCGGATCTGCGCATACATCTCCGAGACTCCCGGAGCCTGCGCGGGCAGCGGCATCGCTGCCAGCAGTAAGAAGCACAGCACGCATCCACACAGTTTCGCCACAGTACCTCCCAGGATTCTTCGGAAGTTTTGGCCCG
>MNEA01000039.1 GCA_001917435.1 Acidobacteria bacterium 13_2_20CM_2_57_6 | reverse complement strand
GGAAGGAGATGTTGGTAGGGGCGGTGGGGATCGAACCCACGACCTTCGGCTTAAAAGGCCGCTGCTCTACCACTGAGCTACGCCCCTATGGCATGAATTTCTTATTGTAGCATGCTCGCGGCTAGCAAAAGGAAAGGCGACCGCCCCAAATGATGTATGACAACAACAAAAGCTGCGCGCCGCAATGGTGGCGCGCGACAGTTGCCCTCTAGCGCCTGACGTCTGCAGGCGATGGGACGCCAACTGTTGAGCAAGCACTAAACGAGGCGTTAGCGGGCGCACTTGGTGAGCGCGGAGAGTTGCGGAATTGTGCGTCACCGAATCCTTCGGCAAGCGCTACGGCCCACGGCCCGCATGAGCTGAAGGACTCAGTGGGCGAAACGCAGCGCGCGACAGATCGCAAGCCGCAGCCAGCGACAGCTTGAGCGGCGCGACGTGGTCGCTAATTCAGGAGAGGGCTTCGGCACTGGGAAGAGGGCGTTTGCGCCTCCACTCGTAATCTTTGCGCAGCTTGGCCTGATGCTTTTTGACTTGGGCTTCGAGATCGCTGAAGGCTTTCTTGCAACTGGTCCGCACCGTGGCGCCAATGCCGGTGGCATGCAACGTTCCGCTCGGCAGCGATAAATTCAGAGTGCAGGAATTCTCGTCCGTGCGCGGCGTTTTTGAAAATACGCCGTGCAATTGAATGAGATCCGGCGAGTAACTCTGGAGGAGTTTTTCCAGTTTACCAATGTGACGCGCAACTTCGCCTTCGACCGGCTTGTGGGACTCGACATGCTTGTAATTGAAGGAGAGTTTCATGTGTGCACCTGTAAAACCTAAGAGAGAGGAGGGGGGCACGGATCGGCTTCTCACAGCACATCGGCGAAAAGCATAGCAGCCTGCGAGGCCGGGAGCAACGGCGACCGGAGAATTTGTATTTGTCCGCGTTGACACTTCTCCTCCCTTCCCTCTACTCTGCATTCATAAACAATCGCCTGCGCCACTTCATGACACGCCGCAAAACACGAACTAGAGCGCCCTCAAACGAAGCCGGTCCTTCTTTCCGTCCCGTGGCGGCGAGTGCCGGCGCGGGCCCTACCTCGCCGCCAAAGAATATCCTGCGAATTGGCCCCGCGGGCTGGTCTTATCCGGACTGGGCCGGCTACGTCTATCCATCTCGCCGCCCCAAAGGATTTCATGAGGCGACCTATCTCGCCGAATACTTTGACACTATCGAGATCAATACTTCGTTTTACCAGCCTCTACGTCCGGAGCATGCGGCGCATTGGATCGAACGAGTAGCGGCGAATCCGCGATTTGGTTTTACCGCAAAGCTGTGGCAGCGATTCACGCATGACATAAGATCCACGACCTCCGGCTCCGCGGCATCGGAGGAACGCGAGGTTCGCGCCGGCTTCGATGTGCTTCGCGCCGCGAATAAGCTCGGCGCGGTCCTGCTGCAATTCCCCTTTTCGTTTCATCGCACGGAAGAGACCGTTGCGTATCTTTCGTCGCTGCTCAAGCGATTTGCCGACTATCCGCTGGTCGTGGAAGTACGGCACGGGACGTGGGATTCACCGGAAACTTTGGAATTGCTGCAAAGCAGCGGAGTCAGTTTTTGCAACATCGACCAGCCCATCATAGGACGGTCGCTTGGCCCGTCCGCCAAGACCACTTCTGGAGTCGGGTACGTTCGACTTCACGGGCGGCGCTACGACACGTGGTTTAGCGACGACGAAGCGATCCCCGCCCATGAGCGCTACAACTATCTTTACACCGCCGAAGAACTCGCTCCCTGGGTAACGCGCGTCCGAAAAGTCACGGAGCGGGCACGAGAGACGTTTGTGATTACCAACAATCATTTTCAGGGCAAGGCGGTGGTCAACGCTCTGCAGCTCATCAGTATTTTGAAGGGATCGAAGGTGAAAGTGCCGGAGCCGCTCCGGCGGCACTTCCCGGAACTTGAAGAGATTGCCGATAGTCCTCCCGCCGAGCCGACGCTCTTTCCAATCGGAAGAGGAAGCAAGGACGAAACGAAGTAAAGATATAAGGACGGAAACTTGCACGCTATTCTCCGCTAACAATTTGTTCCCCATCCCCCATACCGCGGTGTTTTGTGCAAAGAGTGCGAAATCGCTTGAAAATAAAAGAGTTGGTTTTTCGCCCCATGCAAAAGAGTGCGCAAGAATGTGAAAGTAAAGAGGATAGTTCGGAACACGCGGAAGACCGGGAGGGGGCTGCGATGGCGGGAACACGCTGGCCAGCTGGACCAGCGGGATTTCCTACAACCAGATCAAAGCGTTTGACTGCAACAACGGACTGCATAACGTCATTTCCAATAACATTGTGGTGGGTCAGTACGATAATTCCCCGAACCACAGCGACGGCAATGGGTTCATCCTGGACATTGACGCGACACCATCGGCGTGCGCCGGCACGGCGGCTCCGTATGAACCGGCAGCGTTGATCGTCAATAACGTGGCCTACGGGAATGGCGGCAGGTGCGCCGAAGCATTCCAGGTGGGTTTCTTCTGGATGATGGCGAATAACACGCGCATCAAAAATAACTTGGACAATGTGAACGCCAACCAGGCGACCGCAGCTTCGCTGGACTCGGATACGGCCAAGAATGGATATTTTGCAGACAACATCAGCGTCTCCTGGCAAGCATCCAATCCGCCGTACGACCTGCGAAACGCAGGCGCGAATATTCAATATTTCGCAAACCTTGCCTGGGGCGCGCCGTGCTTGCGGATCCTTCCGGGGTTGATTTTTGCGCAAAAAATTCGCAGCTCCTCAAAGCAGACCCGATGATCGTCGCGGCGCCTTATTTTGATGCCACGGCGTCCGGACAATACGCCGCTGCGGAACCGCCGTTCTGGCTGGAGAACGGGCTGACGGTTCAGCCCGGCAGCCCCGCGCAGTGCCGAGGGGTTGACCCCACCAGGCTTCCCGGAGTGCCCGCGCAAGTCGCAGCAGACATGAAAAATCCCGCCAACGCTTATTTCAGTTATGCGGACCTCAACGGGAACCCGCGCCCAGGTTCAGTAGGATGCTGGGACCTGGGAGCCTATCAGCACTAAGGATCGCTGCGGTCAGGATGCTCTGGCCGCGGGAACGATGGGAAAACAGACGAGAGAGCCCCACCTGGCATTGCGGCTCTGTGTTTTTCTGCGCCCAATACGCCACAGATTCCCTCATACGGGATTGCAAGATTCACCCGATTGAGTATTGCCCTTCTCCTGTCTACAAATGTACCTGTCAAGTGGTCCTTGGAGTCCCGGGGCGGTTCTGAACCTAGCCTGCGACCCTGATCCCGCCAAGGTAGTTTGAAAAACCGCCGAGGACCTGGCTACCCGCAAGCGTGCATGCAGTTCACATGTTTAATCAGGGATCGCCTTATGGAGAATCGATTGATGAAACAGCTCAAGCTCGTTTTGTGCCTGGCCGCTCTGGGAAACATGCTAACTGGCCCCTTCCTTGGCTCTTCCTACAGCGCCGTTCGATTGTCGATGCCCTTTGCCGTGATTGACACGACGAACTGCGCACCTAACTCGCCAACGGTGTGGTTTGCCGCCTCCAACGGGGACGACGGCAATGACGGCAAGACTCCTCAAACTCCCATGTCAGTTTATGGCGCTACTCACACGGCGCTGCCCGGTCATCGAATCTGCTTTATGGGAGGAACTTATGCGGAGACGGGGACTTTTTATCCTCCGCGAAGCGGCACGCCGTCGGCATGGATCGTGTACCAGGCATATGGAGACGGGCCGGTGAATGTTGTTTGGACTCCTACCACGCTGGCATGTCCGCCGGCCGGGACTGCGGACTGCACCATGGTCAATGCCGTACCCTCAAGCGGAAACTCGTATCTGGAATTCAGGGGTTTCACTTTCTATGGCCAGGGACTGGCTGGAGACGCGTTCGGTTGCAATAATTCGCATCACCTGCGATTTATCGGCAACACCGTATACAACGTTCAGGGCGCGGGCGTGGGCGCGGTTCAGTGCGACTATTTGGTCAGCGATCACAACATCGTCTATCACAGCGGGTACTCCGGAACGACGGCCAGTTGGACGAGCGGGATTTCGTACAACCAAATCAAAGCGTTTGACTGCAACGACGGACTTCATAACGTCATTTCCAACAACATTGCCGTGGGCCAATACGACAATTCCCCGTACCACAGCGACGGCAGCGGCTTCATCCTGGACATGGATGCAACACCATCGGCGTGCGCTGGAACGGCGGCTCCATACGAGCCGGCAGCGCTGGTGAGCAATAACGTAGCCTACGGAAACGGAGGCAGGTGCGCCGAGGCGTTCCAGGTGAGTTTCTTCTGGATGATGGCGAACAACACCTGTTACATCAACAACTTGGACAACGTGAATGCGAACCAGGCGAACACCGGCTCACTGAGCACAAATGCGGCCAACAATGGATATTTTGCGGATAACATCAGCGTTTCCTGGCAAGCGTCGAATCCACCTTACGACCAGCGAAACACGAATACAAATATTCAATATTTCGCAAACCTGGCATGGGGAGGCCCTTGCTGGGTCGATCCGGACGGTAGTGATTTTTGCGCAAATAATCCGCAGTTTATCAAAGCAGATCCAAGGTTCGCCGCCGCGCCTTATTTTGATCCTACGGCCGCTGGGCAGTACGCGCCCGCAGCGCCGCCCTTCTTGCTGGCTAACGGACTGACGCCTCAGCCGGTGAGTCCCGTGTACTGCCAGGGCGTTGACCCCACTACACTACCGGGAGTGCCTGCACAGGTCGCCGCAGACATGCAAAACGCGGGCAACGCTTACTACATTTATAAAGACTTCAATGGGAAAGCGCGCCCCGGTGCTGGAGGCTGCTGGGACTTGGGAGCGTATCAGCACTAAGCTGCGGCCGCAGGCGTTCAGGGCAGAGGACCGCCTGGCAGCCCGGCGCAAGAAAGACCGTCGATACTCGGTGTGATATCACCTCAGAGATGTTCCCGCCGTCGTGAATTTTCTATTTTTCGACTTGGCCCGCTTGGACCAACCACCGAGGCCGAGCGCAACCGACATGCAGGCGTCGCGCAACTCTTCGGCGAGGACGGGGTCGACGAGTGCGCGGGCGACGACCATGCCTCCGATGCATATAGAAGCGATGCCCTGCGCGGTGGCTCGGCGAGGGCGGCCGTTCTGGAGCAGGCTGCGCTCGAGGACGCTAACCATGGAGCGGAAGACGGTCTCGAAGGCGCTCCTGGCAGACTTGCCGCTGCGCGCGACGTCCGTGGGCAAGGCGACCATGGGGCAGGAATCCTCAACGTTCTCAAAATGCTGGCGGGAAAGATAAGCGCGGACGACCTGGGGACCGACGTCGGCGGAGGAGAGGTCCACTTTCACGCCCTCCCAGCAACTCTTCCAATTCGGATCGATGAAGAAACAGTTTAGGACTTCGGCGTAGAGATCGCTCTTGCTATCGAAATAGCTGTAGAAGCCCCCGTGGGTGAGGCCCGCGCCCGCCATGATCTGCTGGATGGAGACACTCTCGAAGCCGTGGCGATTGAATAGTTTGCGCGCGCTATCGATGATGGCTTTCTTGACTGCAGGGCGATGTCCAGAGGGGTAAGGCATGAGGGCTCCTTGTGCTGTTGGGTGCAGAAGTATGCCCGAAGGAGGTTACCGAAGCCAGCAAAAGATTATCTTGAACATATTTTGGAGGGATGGTCTGATGCGCTGCGGTCGTACGAAAAAAGACGGAGGACGAGAATGAGCGAAGGAAAGAATTCGAGTGTATTCATGAATGCGCCGACAAGACGGCAATTGATTGCGGGGATGGTCGTTGCGTTTGGCGGCGTGACTCTGGGATCAAGCAAGGCGCGGGCGAGAGCCGAGGAGGAGATTTCGCGTTCAGCGGAAGCCATTCACCAGGAGCCGGTTTTCAAAGCGAGCCGGAAGCGGGTGTATGAAGCGCTTACGGACGCGAGACAGTTCGAGAAAATCGTGCAATTGAGCGCGGCGATGAAATCCGGCATGGCGCCGGGAGCCAAACCTGCGGAGATCAGCCGCGAAGCGGGTGGAGCGTTCTCACTTTTCGGCGGGTACGTGACGGGAAGGCAGCTGGAACTGATGCCGAACGAGCGGATCGTCCAGGCGTGGAGGGCGGGCGGCTGGGATCCGGGAGATTACTCGATCGCTCGGTTCGAACTCGTGGAGCAAGGAACGGAAACCAAGATTATCTTTGATCATGCCGGATTTCCCAGAGGCAAAGCGGAACACCTTGCGGAAGGTTGGAAGATTAATTATTGGGAGCCACTGGGGAAATTCCTGAGTTAGGCGCTGGGCAGAAGCAGGAGCCGGGCGGAGTAAGGCCGACAAAAAGCCGTCGCATGATTAAAACCGAGGCAAAAATCGGCCGCGCCGAATGTGCCGGGATTGACCTACGGATTGAACTTGAATTCCAGGAGGACCGTCGCTTCCGTGCTGGCCGGCGCATACTTCCAGTTCTTCAGCGTCTCTTCGACCGCACTCACAAGCAACGGATGACCACCGACGACCTTAGTGGCTTTGATGTGGCCGTCTGGTGCGACTACGACTTCCACCTTTACGACGCCCGTAAGACGGAACCTTTTCGCCGTTTCGGGATAAGCGGGCGTTGGATTTGAAATCAGCTTGCGGCCTTCTTGTGCTGGCAGATTTAGCGCGGTCAGAATCAGCGCCATGGCTAAGAAGCTGCGAGCCAAAATTTTTGCGCCTTTCGCTTTCTCGTCCATGACGATGTCTCTCCCGATACCAGGCTAGGTCTGACCTCGAAGAGCGCACAAAAGCACTCTGCCGACTGAGCGCGCTATCAAGTTCAAACGTACCGCGAAACAAACGTTAGGGTAGCTGTGGGGAGGTACAGGTGTGTCTAGCGAAACACTGAGCTGTGGTTCAGGTACGGAATTCTTACATTGAAGAAAAAGAGAGCGGAGAGACCATCCAGGGCCAGCCTTGAAAGGATATCTTTGCGGCAGAGCGGAGAAAAGGCCGCCAGCCAGGTGACGACCGCTTCAGCACAAACCTAAATGATGCGGCGGGGCAACAGTGGGTTGAGGTGCATGGTGAGGTCGTAAACGGAAGCGCCGCAGGATTCGGAGACATCCTCGGGGCGACAGCCCGGCTGCGAGTCAAAGAAGGTAGCGACGTCGCCGATCTTGACGCGCTCCTCCCTTCCCACTTCGACGATGCAATGGCTCGCAGAAACCGAGGCGATAACGGGATACAGATCGCCGTTGACGCGGACCTTTGCGCCCTTATCGCGAGCGAGTGCGGCGGCGCGGGGCCAGCCATCGGCGTGGCCGACAGGCAGCGTAGCTACCCATACGTCTTCCTTGGCGAGGTAGGCGCGGTTGTAGCCCGCGCTGTCGCCTTTGCTTAGTTTCTTCACGTAGATGACGCGAGCCTTCAGGCTAATTGCGGGCCGAAGATCCATGATGGAAGTGCGGCGAAATTCGTTTTCGGAGTAAATGCCGTAAATGGCCATGCCCGGGCGCACCATGTCGAGAAACGCTTCGGGATGCTGGAAAAGACTGAAGCTGGAAGCGGCGTGTTTTTTGCCGAGGGCGATGCCTTCCTTTTCGAGAGAGGCGCAGATTTCGTGGAAGCGGCGAAGCTGCTCTCTGTCGAAGTCGGGGTCCTCCGTGAAAGTCATCATCGTTCCCTGGATTTGGACGGACTTGCGGGCGGCGAGATCGCGAATCAGTGGCACCGCGTCTCGATAAGGCACGCCAACGCGGCCAATGCCGGTGTCAATGCAGATGTGGAACGGGATGGGCTTTTGCGTTTTGGCGGCGATCTTGTCCAATGTGAGGCCCAGCGGCGTGTAGATCATGGGCATGATGCCTCGTGCGACGGCGTCTTCGAGATTGTGCTCGTCGAACGGGCCGAGCAGGAGGATGGGCTTGCGAATGCCGGCATCGCGGAGAGACATGGCTTCGTGGAGCTTCACGACGGCAAAGCCGAAGATTTCCGGCTGAGGCTCAAGGAGCTTGGAAACGTTGGTCACGCCCATGCCGTAGCCGTTATTTTTGATGACCGCGAGGATGGGACGAGAGGCGGCGCGGCGGGAAATTTCCTGGACATTGTGGCGCAGGTTTTCGCGATGAATCTCCACCCACGGATCGAACGAGGAATCCTTCGAAGTGCCCGATTCATAGCTTTGCGCGGCGGAGGCGAAAGAAGGAGAAGCGCCGAGCAAGACGGGGAGAGTGAGACCTGCTTCCAGGAAGGACCGCCGCGAGGGCTTCATCACGAGGCTATTTCTTGAAGAGGTTTTCGAAGGCTTGGCGCGCATCGGTGTGGCGCGGAGGTCCGGGGGGAGGCGCCGAGCCAGGAGCGTTCGGCTGAGTATAAGACGTTGGCGCAGTATCTTTTTCAATGGTCATGCGGAATTCGTAAAAGGTACAGGAGTTCTTTGCGTCCTTCGGAGAGATGCGTTCCTGGATCGGCTGGGTGCATTCGAACTGCGCGCCGGAATCGAAAAAGCGGCACTGTTTGCAGCAGTGCAATTCGGCCTGGCACTTGGGGCACTTCCCGTTGGGATCGAATCCCGGTGTGAGCACAGCACCGCAATTGGAACAGCGCGCGCGGGTGACCGTGCCGACCATACGGGGCGTGCGGGGGCCGAATTGATCGGCGCCGCGCGGTCCGCCGGCGGGGGGCTTACGTTCGTGCTTGTCCTTCTTGTCCTGCTTTTCCGCGTCGCGGTAACCGCGGTGACCATACTTTCGATCCACAAACGCCTCCGTCCGCCCAGTCTCGACGGACTGCCACAACTACAACTCATGCTTTTGCGCTGTCGCGCTTGCCAACCTGGCTTGTATCCAATCGGATTGTTACACTCGGCCGGACGGCGCACTCATTCCCTAGAGATTCCTTGCAGAATTGCGAACGTCTAGCGAGCAGGAGATGGGACCTCTATGTTTGTAGCGCTCTGGGAGTACGAAGTCAAGCCAGGTTGTGAAAAAAGGTTCGAGGAAGCCTATGGCCCGGGCGGCGGGTGGGTGCGGCTGTTCCGGAGCGATTCGAACCACATCGAGACTCGATTATTGCGTGATCCCTTTCGCCGTGCGATTTACGTCACTGTCGATTTTTGGAATTCCCGCGGGGCCTATGAGAAGTTCATGACGGGACACCAGGACGAATACACAGCACTGGACGACGCCGGTGAAGAGTTGACGAACATCGAACGGCGGGTTGGCTGGTTCGAGGCGGTTGACGCGTGACCCCGAGGCAGACGTAAGGAGACGGTTCTCGGTTTAAGGAAGGCCTCAGTAAAGGGCAAAGTCTTTCATCATGAAACGGAGCCGGGAAAGCGCAATGACGGGTTACTGCCCAACCACATGGCGATGAAACCGTCGGGCGGAAGATCAGGTTGGAGAAATTCTCGAGGCGTTGCTTCGGAGCGGAGAAGGGCTTCTGCGGCCAGATAGCCGCTGCGCACAGCGCCTTCCATGGTGGCGGGCCAGCCAGTCTCGGTCCAGTCACCTGCCAGAAACAAGCGAGGGACGGAGGTTTGCTGCCTGGGGCGCCAGCGATTAACACCGGGTTCCGGCGAAAACGTCGCGGCAGCCTCCTTGATTACCGTGGCCTTCAGCAATTCCGCGTTGCGTGCCGCAGGAAGGGCTTTCCGGACTTCGCCCAAACAGAGGTCGATAATTTCTTGACGTGGCTTCTGCAACAAATCGTACGACGCGCTGATAACCAACTGCAGGTACTGTCCGGCTGGCACTGTGTTTGCTGTTCCATTTGAATCGCGGCCGTAGAGCGCAGTCTTATTGAAGATCCACTGCGTCGTGGTGTCTAGGAGAGTGACGAACGGCTCTTTCATCACGGGGCGGTCAAACCAGAAATGCACGCCGGTGATGGGCGCAACCTTAATCTTGTCCAAATTGGCAAGGGATGGATCGCTCTGCTTCACACTCTGCGGCAACAACTCCGCCAGCGCGGTGTGCGGCACAGCGAGGATATAGGCATCGGCCGATTCTTCTCGGCCTTCATCGAAGCGAATCATGCGGTAGCCAGTGCTGCTCGAAAGGAAAGCCTTCCAGAAGACATCGACGCCGAAGCGCGCATCGGTGCGATCGAGTTCCTCGTCGAGAGCACTGACGAGGACAACCCGCCAGAATCGTTCGACAGCGCGCTTCGTCTGGCCGCGGCGGCGGAGCCATTCGAGCATGGAGATGCCGCCCTTTTCCTGAAGGTCGGCGGGATTCCCCTGGGTCTGCAGGATGTCGAGCATGGCGCGGGCGATCGAGAGCTTATCCAGAAGATTCAGGAGACCAAAAGCGGCAAATGATCCAGTCAGATGAAATGGCGCGGGCAAAAACCCGGCTTGCATCACTCCCCGGCGGCCCTGGGGATCGAGAAAGAGGAGCCGGTCAAAAAACTTGATTTTGCCGACGGCGCCGATACGGCGGTAGAAATCCTCGAGGTTGGTGCAGCAACCGAGGGTGACGTGCTGACAATTGTCCACGTGCTCGCCGTCGGGCAACACGTAGGACGTCGCCCGGCCGCCAAGGAAGGGACGCTGTTCAAACAGTCGCACGCGCCAGCCGGATTCAGCCAGTGCGACGCCGGCTGCCAGCCCCGCCAGCCCGCCGCCGATCACGATCACGCTTTTCAAGAATATTCTCTTCCGTAGTGCGCCCGAAACGCGCTTTGGCAATGAACATCATTTTTTCCGCTTTGGAAAGACGAATGCGCTCGGCGAAGACAGCGAAGTCCAGCAACTCGATACGACCGAGAAGCGCGCTGTACGTATGCACCAACAGCCAGAGCGCGCCGCGGCTGTCGGTATCAACAAGTCCGAGCAAAGTGGAGCCTTCTTCGTAAAGCTGCCAGGCGCGTTCGGCTTCGAAACGAAGCAGTTCGCGAACGCCGAGAGTTGTTTCACTTCGGCCAAAGTCATCCGGTGAAACCACGTAGCGCTGGAGATCTTCTTCCGGGAGATACACACGGCCGAGTCTGTAGTCCTCGTGAACATCGCGAATGATGTTCGTCAGCTGAAAGGCCAGGCCAAGCTTTTCTGCCAAATCCAGTGCGCGCGCGTCGCGGAAGCCAAACACGTGCGTACAGGTGAGGCCAACCGTGCCGGCAACGCGGTAGCAGTATTCGCGGAGGCGCTCGAAGGTTGGATATCTCCGCACCATCAAATCCATCTCTGCGCCGCTGATGAGATCGTGAAGATAGCGCGCAGGCATTTTGTAACGCTGCATGGTGTCCACCAGCGCGGGAAGGACTTCGGCTTCACCATACAAGGCTTCGGAAGGCAAGGGCATGGCGGCGTTGCCATCAAAAACCTGAGAGTGCCCGGTAACGGACTCATCGAACGCGGCGCGCCACTTCGCCAAACCGCGCTGCTTTGCGAGAAGGCTTTGATTTTCATCCGAGACATCGTCAACGAGCCGCATGAAAGCATAGAGAGCGGCCAGGGCGTCGCGCTTGGGCTTCGGCAAAAGAAAGAAAGCGTAGTAGAAATTGCTGTGCGAGGCACGCGCGATGCGATGGCATTCTTCGTAGGATTGCGCCAAGTTCATTCGGTACAATGGCGCCGCGTCTCGACCGGGCGGGTGCTGTGTCCTGGCCATTGCCGGCTCTGGCAAACGCCCGGATGCGCGAGGATTTCCACCTACCAAGTGTGCCACGAGGGCGCGGCTAAGCAGGGCGGCCTGCTTCAGTTTGCTGACGGCTGGGCGATAGTGAAGCGTGTCATATCCCATCGCTTCGATGGCATCGAGGACTGCCAGCCCGCCGCGCGCAAACATCTCCACGTCTACACTGAGGCATCCATTCACCATTTTTGCAAGAGGCCGGCCTTCCGCGAAGAGGGCGCGAGTGCGGACAATGAGGTCTTTCATTAGGCCAACGTAGCGCTCATCGAAGCGCCGCTCGACGATGTCATTCTCGGAGAGTCCTCGTGCGGCAGCGGCATCCAGCGGAATGTATATGCGTCCGATGTCCAAGTCGCGCGAGACGTCTTGCCAAAAGTTCGCGAGTTGCAACGCGGTGCAGGTGGCATCGGACAGACGCTGGCGCTGTTCGTCGCCGTAGCCGCAAAGATATAAGACCAGGCGTCCCACCGGATTTGCCGAATACACACAATAGCCGAGGACGGCATCCCAATTGGGATAGCGCTTGACGGTTTGATCCTGGCGGAAGGCTTTCAGGAGGTCGGCAAAAGGCTGCCTGGGAATATCCTTTGCGATGATTGTTTCGCGCAGTGCTACGAACACCGCGTGAGATGGCTTTCCTTCATAGCAAGCGTCCAGTTCGTGTTCCCACCAGGTTAGCAATTCCAGCGCGCGCGACGCATCGGGAACTTCGTCGCCAAGATCGTCGGCCCAGCGGCAGTAAGCATAGACGTTGTAGAAATGCTGATGCAGCGCTTTGGGGAGCAGCCACGATACGACATTGAAATTTTCGTAATGGTGCGTCGCCAGCCAGCGCGTGTATTGCCGGGCCACTTCGGGCGAACAGCCGGGTTCAGGCGCGTGCTGGGTGATTTCGATTTCGCCGGGGCGCAGCATTAGAAGAGAGACTCCTCGCTTCGTAGTACCGTCCGGAGCGCAAATTGCGCGCGCCGCTCCATTCCGCTGAAACAGCTGGGATTCCGAAACAGAAAATGTCGGGTGGGTTTGGTCCACACCTGAAGACTATGGCCGCACGGCCAGCTTGATTTCGCCGCTACGCGACTTCATGCGCGCAAACGCTTGCGGCAGGTCGGCCAAACGGATTTCTTCGGTGACGAAATCGCGCGCCGAAATATCACCGCGTCGGATAGCTTCCAGCGCTTCGCGGAAGAACCGTGGCGTGTGATGAAAAGGAGAAATCAACTTTATTTCGGAATAGTGAATCGCTGCAGGATCGATTTCGACGCGCGTGCCCGAGGGCAGCCCGCTGAAGAAATTCACAACGCCGCCGCGCCGCACCATCGCAAGAGCCTGCTTCCAAGTGGCTGGATTGCCAGCCGCTTCCACTACGGAGTCGGGGCCCAGTCCGTCCTCGGTGAGCGCTTTTACGGCGGCCACAACATCTTCCCTCTCGGTCACGTTGAATACGGCCACCGCGCCAAGCCGCTTGGCAACATCGAGCGGAGCTGCGCGACGCGCCAGCGCAATCACGCGAACTCCCCGCCGCGAAAGCATGCGCACAAACTTCAGTCCAATGGGACCGCAGCCAATCACCGCAGCGGTGTCGCCGGTCCGCACTTCCATCTCGTGGATTCCGCGGAGCACGCACGCCAACGGCTCGGCCAGCGCGGCGCTCTGATCGTCCACGGAGTGCGGCACTTCCAGCATATTTTCCACGACGATGCGCCCGGGGATACGCATGTAATCTGCGTAGGCGCCGTTATTGAACAAGAGGTCGTCGCAAAGATTTTCTTGCCCGCGGCGGCAATGGTAGCAGCGCAAGCACGGCGCGGAGTTCGCGGCGATCACGCGCATGCCGATGCGCCAGCGGGGATCCACGCGCTTGCCGACAGCCACAATTTCCCCGACCAGTTCGTGGCCAAAGACTGCCGGCGGCTGAATCATTTTGGCGTGATAGCCGCGCTTCCAGACCTTAAGGTCGGTGCCATCGGTAAGCGCCAGGCGGACCCGCACCAGGACTTCGTCGGCGGAGAGAGCGGGCACGTCAATCATTTCAATGCGAAGATCTTCGCTGCCATAGAGCACGGCTGCAGTCATTTTTGAGGGCACCGTGACGTGGGTTGCGGCAGCTTTCACTTGTTCGCCTGCTTCCAGTTTCTTTGGCGTCGTCGTGCTCATGTGTGTGTGATTAAGATCTTGAGTGATTCCGCTGTCGGCTTCGCGGCCAGGTCCAAGCCTTCCTGGATTCTAGCCAACGGAAACCGGTGCGTCACGATATCCATGACGGGCAGTTTCTTCTTCAGCACAAGATCGGCCCCTGCTTCTTGGATGTCCACGGCCGCGCTATAGCTGCCCAGGATTTCCTTTTCGTCGATGCCCACCGCCGCAGCGGGAAACTCAATCCTGGTCACCGGATCGTTCGCGGCGAATAACAGCACGCGCCCCCCGGGCCTTGCCGCTGCCAGAGTATCCACCACAACCGACGGATGAGCCACTGCCACTAAAACCGCATCGGCACCCCGCCCTTCGGTACGGGCCCTTATGTGGTCCACAAGCTTACCATCACTGGGGTCAAACGACTCCAACGCGCCTAAAGTTAGGCTCTTGGCGCGGCGGACCGCCATGGGGTCGCTGGTGTACAGTCTTGCGCCTTGTAAATTGGCGACCATCAACAATTGCAGGCCAATGGGGCCGCACCCGGCGATGAGCACAGTTTCGCCAGCAGTTACGCGAGCCTTCTGCACGGCTTTCAGAATCGTGTTGATGGGCTCGATAAAAGTGGCTTCCTCAAAGCTGACGTTATCCGGCAAGGCAACAATCCCGCGTTCGGCCACCCAGGGCATGGCTTTTACGTATTCGGCGAACCCGCCACCGTTGGGGGTGAACCCGCCGGTTAAGCCCGTGGTCTTATATTGCTTGCACTGGGAGAAAAGACGGCGTTCGCAGTAGAAACATTTGCCACAGGGAATGTGATGAAAACTCATCACGCGGTCGCCGACCTTCCACTTCCTTACTCCGCGGCCGGTTGCTACGACTGTTCCGGCTACTTCGTGGCCCAGAATCTGCGGCGGCGGGATGTAGGCGTGAAAAATCTTCTTGATGTCCGTGCCGCAGACACCGCAGGCGGCGACTTTGATGAGGACTTCGCCTTCGGCCACTTCGGGGACGGGGACTTCCTCGACACGAACAACTCCCTTCTCGCGGTAGACACCCGCCCGCATGGTTTTGGGAATAGGACCAAGTGTCCTCTCGGCTTCCAGAGTTGTGCTGGCCCGGCTCATCGCGCGGCTATCTCCCGAAGCTCCGACGGAGGCCATCCGTGGCTTCGGCAAGACAACTCCTTGATGAATGCTTCAAGAAAATGACAAAGGGATTCGGCGGCGGTGTGGCTCTGCCGTCCAAGACGAATGAGTGCGGGCAATTGGAGAGGATGAGTCGCCACATGCTTGACGACACCGCCAATTTTCACTCGCCCGCGCTCGTCCACGGTGGCCGAAATATCAGCTGGCATATCTTCGTCAAAACGGTCGCTGACCACGCGAATCGCAGCGGCTGAAACATTTTTTTCTTTTGCCACAGAAAGAGTAGCGAAGCTTTCCATGTCCACAGCGTCGGCAAATGGCGCCAACCGCTGCTTCTCTTCGGCCGTGCTAATCACCTTATCGGTGGTTAAGAACAGTTTCGCTTCAGTCGCTTGGTTTTCGTAAGCTGCCATAAAAAGGTTGCGAGAACATTCGATGGTTTTTGATTTTCCGAGATGTTGCACCGCGCGAGCGGCGAGAATATCGCCAACTTTGTGCGCTGGTTTAAGGGACCCGCAGAAACCGGAGGCGATGCATATGGTGTGTGGGACCGACATGGCTATTTCCGTTACATGGCGCGCCTTTTCCATTCCCATGCCGGTCACGGCAAAATCAACCATCGCGCGCCCCACTTGAGTTCGAGACATCTCGAGACCGTCAAGGTGTACAGGCTCCAGGGTTCTGAGCTTTCGCCACGGGGCGAATTCGGCATCGACGGCGAATGTAACGAGAATACGCATCAATTCCGTTCATATGCCGCCCTAAGGGCGACGCTACAAAAACAAGAGACAGCTCTAAGACCAGCCACTACAAAACCGCGTCGCGCTGAAGCGCGGCCACCACAACTTTACGCTGCGGCCCGGGCCATGCGCTTGGCTCGGCCCTTGGCGATGTAGCCGTTGGCCTCGTACCAGCGCACGGCGCGCTCCAGCGCCGCGGCCACCGGCCCCGCCTTAAAACCTAATTCACGCTGCGCGCGAGAGCAATCCACAAACATCATATGTCTCGCAATCTTCACGCCCTCAATCGGAATACCCGGCTCGCGTCCAAGCAGCCTTGAAAACACCGTATTGGCATAGGCTACACCCAGCGCGAGTCCGTGAGGAATCTTCAGGCTGGGCGCGCGCAGGCCGGTTATCTTCGCTAGAGTGTCCAGCATGGCCTTGAGCGTCAGATTCTCCCCGCCCAGAAGATAGCGCTCCCCGACTTTTCCTTTTTCCGCGAGCAGCAGGTGGCCTGCCGCGCACTCTTCCACACTGACAAAATTCAAGCCGGTCTCCACGTAGCCGGGCATCTTGCCATTCAAAAAATCTAAGATGATTTTCCCGGTAGGCGTCGGCTTCCAGTCCCACGGACCCACCGGCGTGGTCGGCATAGCCACAATGACCGGCAATCCGTTTTTTGCGGCGTTGAGCGCTTCCCGTTCCGCCATCCACTTCGAACGTTTGTAGTGGCCGACCATTTCTTGCAGCTTGGCATCGGTGAATTCATTGGGAAGCTTCGGACGGTCCACGGCAATCGTGGCGACAGTGCTGGTGTAAATCAGCTGCTCGACCCCTACACGTTTTGCGGCCTCCAGAAGGTTTTTCGTTCCCCCGACATTCGAATCGTAAATCTCCCGGGAGCGCCGCGCCCACAAGCGGTAATCAGCGGCAACATGGAAGACGCGCTTGACGCCCTTCATCGCGCGATCGAGCGAGGCAGGGTCGCGCAAATCCCCGGTCACGTATTCGAGCGACAAATCCGCAATCGCGCGATTGGTGCTCGATGTGCGAAGGAGCACGCGGACATCATCGCCGCGGGCCACGAGCTGACGTGCCACGTGGCTGCCAAGAAAGCCCGCCGCTCCTGTAACCAGCGTGGTCATGCGATTCTTACGCCTTCTTCGTCCGCGTGGGATTCCTCTGCAAGGAGGACGGCGCTTTCTCCCGTGTTTCGCGCTGCACTTCGCTGGCTGCTCAGTGCCGGTTCAACAATTCGCGAAAAAGATTCCCACCACTTGCTGCCAATCAACTTGCGTGCCGCCGCCACTTTTTGCCGCAAGTCAGCGGCGTCTGGACTCGCGGAGTCCGACCCGCCGTTGGCAACCGTAATCACAATTCCATCCACATCGCGTTCGTTCACATACTGGGCCAACTCCGCAATCTCCCTCAATTCAGTCTCTGCACGCACGCGCGCATGGACACAGATCAAAAAGCCCGAGAGCCGCGCCGCTCGCATGCCCTCGGAAGCCAATTCGAAGACGCCCGGCCGAAAGCGTTCCGAAGCTAGACCCTGTGGACCAGGTTCGAGTCGAACGGTCAGAAAAAGACGCGAAACCGGCTGAAACTCGTGGATGCGCCGGCGAAGAAGCGTTCCATCGGTCTCGAGAAAAACAAAGTGACCGGTCTGCGTGACGGCTCGAACCAGGTGCGAAATGCCCGGATGACGCAGCGGCTCGCTTCCTCCAATCCAAACAACGGGGCACCGGCTGCAGTTAATTTCGCGAATTCTTTCGTGCGAAACGGGATGGCTGGAATCGTGATGCAAAATCTCCGCCGCATCCACAAACTGAATGACACCGGCTTGGGCAGGGCGTAGTTTCCGCGCAACGCGGGTCCGCGTGAGGTCCGCAGTAAGCCGCAGAGGAAACCGCATCATGCGCTCTAAAACCCGCTGCGCAGCCGGAATTCGCTGGGCTGGAACTTCAGCGCCACGTCCTCATGCGCGCCGCGCGATTGGTTGGAATAGCGCGCCAGCGCATACACCGGAAAAGAGTTCCGGTAGAGGTGGTATTTCAAATAAAAGACGCCCGGAAAACCCGTCCCCGTGAAATCCGGCTCGCTCCAGGAGCCGTCCTCATGCTGTTTGTGAACGAGATAGGAAACGGCTTTCGCGATGGCCGGATCGCTAGCGTCCGTTCCCGCAAGCAAACCGATCAGTCCCCAAGCAGTCTGCGACGCCGTGCTCGGGCCCTGCCCCTTCGTCGAAGGTGTTTCATAGCTGGCAAGTGACTCACCAAAACTGCCATCGGCCTTCTGCACTTTGCGGAGCCAGGCCACCGCGCGCTGGCAATAATCGCGCGCGGTCAGCGAAACCGTCTCCAGGGCGCGCAACACGCCGCTGGTTCCATAAATGTAGTTGACGCCCCAGCGGCCAAACCAGGAACCGTCGCCAGACTGATCCTTCAGCAAAAATCTCACGGCGCGCTGAATCGCGGGATGGTCCGCCGGCCAGCCAAACCGGCCCAGGCATTCCACCACGCGCGCGGTGACATCGGCGGTAGAAGG
>MNEA01000017.1 GCA_001917435.1 Acidobacteria bacterium 13_2_20CM_2_57_6 | reverse complement strand
TATGCAGCGGACGCGACCAGCGAGGGGAAGAAGAAGGCATTGATCGTGATTGGACACGTGCCCTCCGAGCAGGCGGGCATGGAGGAGTGCGTAAGGTGGATGAAAACGTTTGTGAAAGACGTGCTGATCGAGTTTGTGCCGACCAAACAGCCGTTCTGGACGCTTGCGGAGAGAAGTGCCCGACACTAAAGGACCCATCATATGAAATTCAGACCTTGGCAACACGTGGTTTGCTCCATTGGGCATGCCTCGACGCGGTAAGCTAGTTTCGCGCAGGACAAAAAGCTACTCTAGATAAACAGCCCAAAGTACCCTCATACAGATTGGAGGCCTCATGTTTTTTCGTCTATTGCGCTATGGCGTTGCCGGCGTCTTAATGGCCGGACTCGTTTGCTGTACAGCTCTTGCCCAGGGGAACAGCCAGGGGAAAGGTAAAGGAAAAGGGCATAACAAACACGATGAAGGTGATGACCAAGGAAAACATGGCAAGTACGAGTTTGGAGAGCGCGACCGCGAAGTGATCACGCGCTACTACTCGAATCGCGGATCAAACCTGCCGCCCGGGCTGGCCAAGCGCGGAGGAAATCTCCCACCGGGGCTCGAGAAGCAATTGGAAAGGAATGGCACGTTGCCGCCAGGATTGCAGAAGCGCGTGCAGCCGTGTCCCGTGGGACTCGAACGCCAGTTGCCGCCGCTTCCCGCGGAATACCGGCGCGGCGTGATTGGGGCGCACATCGTCGTCTTCAACAGGAATACGAATGTGATTGTCGATGTTCTGAAGGATGTGGCGCGCTAGAAATTGCCAAGTAGCGACGCGCCAACAAAGAATCGCGCGCGTCCTTACCCGAGATTGAGGGAGCCCGAGTAGCTGACGCGGGCTTTGCCGGATTCGCCGCGCTCGATGCGGCCGATGCGAAAGAATTTTTCGCGGTGCTTCTTCAGGTCGGCTTCCACGGACTTCACTTTTTTCGGCGGAACGACGAGAATCATTCCGACGCCCATATTGAAGGATTTCAGCAATTCGCCAGCGTCGATCTTTCCGAGTCTGGCAAGATATTTGAAGATTGAGGGCACGGGCCACGATGCCAGGTCAATTTCCGCTTTTACTCCACTGGGCAGGACGCGAGGCAAGTTTCCCGGGATGCCGCCGCCGGTGATATGCGCGAGAGCGGAGATCCAGCCCCGGGCGACGATATTCTTCAGCGCGGGCGCGTAGCACAGGTGAGGCTTCAGCAACTCCGCGCCGATCTTATTCCCGACATCCGCGACGTAAGTATCGGATTTCAGCTTTGCAACTTCAAAGACCAGCTTGCGTGCGAGCGAGTAGCCGTTGGTGTGAAGGCCGGCTGAGGGCAGGGCGATCAAAGCGTCTCCGGGCTGGACGCACTTTCCGGTCAGAAGTTTTTTGCGCTCGACAACGCCAACGATAAAACCGGCGAGATCGTATTCGCCGGGCGGATAAAATCCCGGCATCTCCGCGGTCTCGCCGCCGATGAGGGCGCAGCCGGCTTTGCGGCACGAGCGGCTCATGCCTTCGAGAAGCTGTTCGACGACCTGAGGTTCAAGCTTACCCATCGCCAGATAGTCGAGGAAGAACAGCGGCACGGCACCCTGGACAAGAATATCGTTGATGCAGTGATTGACGAGGTCCGCGCCGACAGTGGAGTGCACGCCCATAGCCATGGCGATTTTGAGCTTGGTCCCCACGCCGTCCGCGCTAGAGACGAGCACCGGCTCTCTCCATTTCTTGCGGTCGAGCGCAAAAAGCGCGCCGAAACTGCCGATACCGCCGAGTACGCCGGGAGTGAACGTGCGGCTGGCATGGTGGCGAATTCTTTGCTTCGCGTCATCCGCGACGGCGATATTCACTCCGGCATCGGCATATTTCATGAAAGACCCGCTCGCTTCCGTTCCGTTCTTTCTTGATCGGGGCGTACTCTGCCGCGCGCCGTCACCGATAGGAATTCTTTGAAGCGCCGTGGGGGATCGCGGCGCTATGCGAACAACGACTCTTCGACAAAGTTAAAACGTACGGAAAATCCGGCTCCAGCGCACGACTCGGGGATGCAGAAGGGCGTTCGCATAGGCAAAAAACCGCTCGCGAATCTGTCCCGGTTCCCAAGCCTCCGGCGAAACATTCAGCGACATGTAAATCATGACCGGCGTTCCGATGATGTCCTTTCGCGGAACGCAGCCCCAGAAGCGGCTGTCGTAGGAATTTGCGCGATTGTCACCCATCACGAAATAGCAGTCCGCGGGAACCTTGTACGGCGGGTGCAAATCGTAGGGCTCGCTTGCGCCGGTAGTGTATTTTTCGGTGAGTTTCTGGCCATTGATCCAGACGGCGCCATCGTGAATGTCGATGGTGTCTCCGGGCAGCCCGATGACGCGCTTCACGTAATCCGGCGTGTCCGGAGCGAAGGGCGGCTTGAAGATAATCACTTGCTGGCGCTTGGGAGAACGCCAGAGCGGCACGTGCCAATTGGTGAACGGCACGCCGGCGTCGTAGCCGATGCGGCTCATGATGAGGTGATCGCCGATGAGCAGCGTGTTCTCCATCGAGCCGGAGGGAATGACGCGCGCCTGGCCGATCGTGCCGTTGATGAGCAGAAACACGAGGCCGACCCAGAACCAGGCGATAATCTCCCGCTGAATCTTGGTTTTCACGGGCAAATTTGCTTCTTCCTGCTTTTTCTTTTTTTCAGCTTTCACGTTCCACCACCACCGGCCGCTCTGCGGACGCGGATTCACTGCCGTTGCCTGGCGTTTGTTCGCCGGATTTGCCGTTGGCGGCGCTTTCGCGCACTTCCAACTGGACCAAATCCGTCGGATAAATGCCCGTATAACAAGACGTACAAAACCGACCGGCGGTATCACCGACCGCTCGGCGCAATGCCGGGAGAGAAACGTAGCCCAGTGAATTGGCGCCAAGGAATTTGCAGATTTCTTCCGGCGTGTTGGAAGAGGCGATCAATTCCTCGCGCGTGGGCGTATCCACGCCGTAGTAGCACGGGGAAATCGTCGGCGGGCAACTGATGCGCACGTGGACTTCTTTTGCGCCGACTTCGCGGACCATGCGAACGATTTTGCGGCTGGTGGTCCCACGAACGATGGAATCGTCGACGAGAATCACGCGTTTGCCTTCGATCAAGCCGCGGATGGGATTCAGCTTGAGCTTCACCCCGAAATTGCGGATGGCTTGCGACGGTTCGATGAAGGTGCGTCCGATGTAATGATTGCGGATCAGGCCCATGCGGAAGGGAATTTTTGATTCGAGTGCGTAGCCAACGGCCGCGGGCACGCCGGAATCCGGCACGGGGACGACGATGTCCGCGTCGACGGGATGCTCCTGCGCGAGCAGGCGCCCGAGCATTTCGCGGCTTTCGTTCACGGAGCGGCCGAATATGATGCTGTCCGGACGGGAGAAATAGACATGCTCGAAAATACACTGCTGGAGCTGTTTCTCCGGCGCAAAGTGGATGGACTCGATGCCGGATTTGGAGATGCGCACCATTTCGCCGGGCTCGATCTCGCGGACATATTGCGCGTTGAGAAGATCGAAGGCGCAGGTTTCTGAGGCCACCAACCAGCAGACAAAGCCGCCGGGGGTAGTCAATTTGCCAAGCACCAGGGGACGGAAGCCGCGCGGATCGCGTACGGCGTAAAGCTCATCCTGAGTGAGTACGAGGAGAGAGTAGGCACCTTCCACTTGATTGAGCGCATCGCCAAGGGCGCCAGAAAGATTGCGCGCCTGCGAGCGGGCGATCAGGTGGACGATGACTTCGGTGTCGCTATTGGTCTGGAAGATGGAGCCACGATGCTCGAGCTTGCGGCGCCACTCCGCGGCGTTGGTGAGATTGCCGTTGTGGCCGAGAGCGACCTTGCCCTTGTTGCAGTCGATCATGATGGGCTGCGCGTTGAGAAGAGCTTTATCGCCGGCAGTGGAGTAACGCGTGTGGCCGATGGCGAGGCTGCCCGGGAGTTGCGCGAGGACGCTCGGCTGGAAAATTTCTTCGACTTCGCCCATGGCGCGGTGCACGTGCAACTCTTTGCCGTCGCTGGAAACGATGCCGGCGGATTCCTGGCCGCGATGCTGAAGCGCGTACAGACCGAGGTAGGCGAGATTGGACGCTTCCGGGTGGCCGAAGACGCCGAAGACACCACACTCGTCGTGGAAATGATCGTCGGCGAAAGCGAGTTTTTGGCTCATTTTGCGGTTAGTGCACGTTCAAGAGAATGGACCCAGACGTCGCGCAAAATCTCGAGGGGGCTGTCGATCACGGTGCTCCCTTTATGTTCGATGCGGAAAGAACCTTCGCGGGTGACCTTGCCAAGCTCGCGGGCCGCCACATTGTATTGTCTCGCACTTTCGAGAACGCGGGCAAGTTTTGCGGGCGAGACGGAAACGACGGCTCGTGCGCCGTTTTCACCGAAGAGAACGGATTCCGCGGGGGCGGCATCTTCGAGGCTGACAATTGCGCCGAGAGCGGACGAGGCAAGCCCCGCCCCTGCAGAAGCAAAGCAGGATTCGGCGAGGGTGACGGCCAGGCCGCCGTCGGAAATGTCGTGGGCGGATTCGACGGCGCCTTCGGTGGCGAGCGCTACGAGGCAGTCTTGAAGGCGCTTCTCGGCGGCCAGGTCGATGGCGGGTGGCTCACCGGCGACGATGCCGGCGATGGCCTTTGAATATTCGGAGGAGGAGAATTCGCGGGCGAAGAGAGATTCCTCGCTTCGCTCGGAACGACGGGCCGGGGTCGGATCACCTGCGCCGTCGAGGAGGAGGATGAGGTCGCCTTCGTCGCGGAAAGCAATTTTCAGGACGCGGGATGCGTCGTTAAGAATGCCGAGGACGCCGATGACGGGCGTCGGGTAGATCGATTTGCCGAGGGTTTCGTTGTAGAAGCTGACGTTGCCGCCGGTGATGGGCGTTCCGAGTGCAGTGCAAGCTTCGGCGAGGCCGTCGATGGTTTCGGAAAATTGCCACATCGCTTCGGGCTTTTCGGGACTCCCAAAATTGAGGCAATTCGTGGCAGCGATAGGGTGCGCGCCACTGCAAGCCACGTTGCGGGCGGCTTCCGCGACCGCGTGCATTGCACCGACGCGAGGATTCAACTGGCACCAGCGGCCATTGCCGTCGGTAGAGAGCGCGAGAGCGCGCTTCACAACTCCCGTTTTCGGGTCCTTGATGCGCACGACAGCGGCGTCGCTCGCACCGGGGCCCGCCAAGGTATTGGTACGCACGGAAGTGTCGTACTGCTCGGTGATCCAGCGCTTGGAGGCGATGGCGGGCGAAGCCAGCAGCTTCCCGAGATTCGCCGTGAGATTCGCGCCTTCGGGAGCGAATGCGAACCAATCTTTTTCCGTCTGGATGCGCGGTGACGGCGCGGCGATGGGGCGATGGTAGACCGGACCTTCTTCCGCGAGCGGATGCGCGGGAATTTCCGCGGCGACGCGGCCATTGTTGTTGATGCGGGCGATGCCGCCTTCGGTGACCTGGCCCACAACGACGGCGTCGAGGCCCCACTTCTTGAAAACGGCCAGGACTTCATGCTCCAGGCCGTTTTCGGCGACCAGGAGCATGCGCTCCTGCGATTCGCTGAGCATGATTTCGTAAGGCGTCATGCCGGTTTCACGCTGCGGAACTTTGGCGAGATCGATTTCGATGCCGGTGCCGCCGCGCGAAGCCATTTCCATCGTGGAGCAAGTGAGTCCGGCTGCGCCCATGTCCTGTATCGCGACGACCGCGCCTGTTTGCATGGCTTCAAGGCAGGCTTCGAGCAACAGTTTCTCCATGAAGGGGTCGCCGACTTGCACGTTCGGGCGTTTCTGCTTCGACTCTTCGGTGAATTCGGCGGAGGCGAGCAGCGATGCGCCGTGAATTCCGTCGCGGCCGGTTTTTGCGCCGACGTAAATCACGGGATTGCCGATGCCTTTGGCTTTGGCGAGAAAGATTTCTTCTTTCTTGGCGATGCCGAGCGCGAGCGCGTTGACGAGCGGATTTTGTGAGTAGCAGGGCTCGAAGGCAACTTCGCCGCCGATGGTGGGAACGCCAAAGCAATTTCCATAGCTCCCGATGCCACGAACGACGCCGTCGAGGATGCGGCGGTTTCTCGCGGCATCTTCCGCGATGGTGTTTTTGCTCGGCGTGATTTCGCCGAAGCGTAGGGAATCGAGAACGGCGATGGGACGCGCGCCCATGGTGAAAATGTCGCGCAAAATGCCGCCCACGCCTGTGGTCGCGCCCTGGAATGGCTCGACGTAACTCGGATGATTGTGCGATTCGATTTTGAAGGCGGCCACGAGGCCGTCACCAATGTCCACGACGCCGGCGTTCTCTCCCGGACCTTGCACCACGAGCTTGCCGCGCGTGGGCAGGCGCTTCAGGTGGACTTTGCTGGACTTATAGGAGCAGTGCTCGCTCCACATCACGCTGAAAATGCCAAGCTCGGTAATGTTCGGGTCGCGACCAAGGATTTGCTGGATGCGCGCGTATTCCTCGCGCGTTACGCCATGTTCGGCGGCGATTTCGGGAGTAACTCGAATTTCGGTGCTAGCGGTGGCCATGTTTCAGACTTGCAACAACGAACGGATACTGCGAACGCTACATTTCACGCTGTAGCCTTTGCCGCGCCAACGAGCGCTTCCACCATGGAGCGGAAAATCACGAGACCGTCGGCGGAGCCGAGGGCGGACTCTACGGCGCGCTCGGGATGGGGCATGAGGCCGGCGACGTTGCGTTCGCGATTGCAGACTCCAGCGATATTGTGAACTGTGCCGTTGGGATTGCCGGCTGCGTCGTCTTTTCCGTCGGGAGTCGTGTACCGGAAAATCACCTGGCTGTTTTTCTCAAGCTCTGAAAGCGTCGATTCATCGCAATTGTAGTTGCCGTCGGAATGTGCGATGGGAATCTTAAGGATCTGGCACTTCTGCGCGGCATTCGTGAACGGCGTGTCCGTTTGCTCGACGCGAATGTGGACGTGGCGGCAGATGAAACGCAGGCCGCTGTTGCGCATCATTGCGCCGGGAAGCAGACCCGCCTCGCAAAGAATCTGGAAGCCGTTGCAGATGCCCAGGACCATACCGCCGGTCTTGGCGAATTTCTCGACGGACTTCATCACCGGCGAAAATCGCGCGATGGCGCCAGTCCTCAAATAGTCGCCGTAGGAGAATCCGCCGGGCAGGATGACGGCGTCGCAATTCGCGAGATCCTCGGATTGGTGCCATATGAATTCGACGGGCTTTTGCAGGACGTTGCCGATGGCGTAAAAAGCGTCGTGGTCGCAATTGGACCCGGGGAAAACGACGACTCCAAATTTCATGAGGTGCCAGCCCCCTGTGGGATTGCGCGACCTCCTATTTTAGCACAGACGGAACAGGGCTACTCGCCGCGATACCAGCGGCGACAACGTTGCAGAAAATGGTCGCCCACATCGGAACTGCCTGGAACGGCTTTCCCAGGCGGTTCGTGCCGGTTTCTCCAGCGTTCGCGCACCACGAGAATCGAAAACACCATCAAGACACACGGAGATCAATGCGGCATCGGCGGCTCGAGAATAAGGAGTGGCGGCGAGACTGAGGAGTAGCAGCGACCCAAGAAACAGAGTCCACGCTACTGCCTTTCTCCTCATCGCTGCGCTCCTGGAGGGGGATCTCTACTTTCGTTTCTTGGTTCTTTTGCGGCGCTTCGATTTCTTCGCGGCTTTCTTTGGTTTTTCAGCGGCGGCCAATTCGCGGCGTTTTTTTGCGGCCCAGCCAGGCTTGTTGACCTGGCGGCCGCGGGCGATTGCCAATCCATCGGAAGGGACGTTGTCCGTGATGGTCGAACCCGCGCCAACGTACGCGCCGTCACCAACGCGCACGGGCGCGACGAGGGCCGTATCGCTACCAATGAAGACTTTGTTCCCGATCGATGTCGGATACTTGTGGAAGCCATCGTAATTGCACGTAATCGTGCCCGCGCCGATGTTGCTCTTCGCTCCGATCTTGGCGTCGCCCAGATACGAGAGGTGCATGGCCTTGGTGCCTTCGCCGATGGTGCTTTTCTTGAGCTCGACGAAATTGCCGATGCGCGAGCCGGCTTTCAGGTGATTGTTCGGTCGCAACCGCGCAAAAGGCCCAATAATGACGCCGTCGTCGAGCCGGCTTTCTGCCACAACGCAATGGGGCTCGACGGTCACGTGGTCGCCGAGGATGGCGTCGGTGAGTACGCTGCCGGTTCGAATGGTGCAGTGCGCGCCGATTTTGGTTTTGCCCAGCAACTGCACTCCGGGTTCAATGATGGTGTCTTCGCCCGCGGTCACGTCCGGATCGATCAGCACCGTCTCCGGCAACTGGATAGTGACACCGCTATCCATCAGCTCGCTCCGCTTTCGCTCTCGGAATACGCGGTCGACTTCGGCAAGGTCCGCACGTGTGTTGCAGCCAAGCACTTCGCGCGAGTCGGCGGCCACCTGTGCCAGGACGGTCTCGCCCTTGGCGTTGAGCACGCCGATGGCGTCCGTCAGGTAGAGTTCGCGATGCTTGTTGTTGGGCTTCACCTGGGCCAGCGCGGGCCAGAGTTTCTCCAGTGTGAAGCAATAAATCGCCGAATTGATTTCATTGATTTCGCGCTGTTCGTCGGTAAGCTGCGAATCCTCGACGATGGCGGAGACCGCCGTCTCGGTCTTGCGGACCACGCGGCCGTAGCCGGAAGGATCGGCCAGCACCGCAGAAAGAATGGTCGCCGCGGCATTCCCGCTGTGATGCGCGGCGACCAGCGCCTTCAAAGTTTCCGGGCGCACGAGGGGAGCGTCGCCCGGAAGAACCACCGCAAACTTCGCCCGTCCTAAGGTGCGTTTGGCCACTTGCACGGCATGACCGGTGCCGTTTTGCGGCCGTTGCAGCACGGTGAGCGCCCCGCGCGGCGCGACAACCGCTGCGACCTGTTCCGCCTGGTGGCCGACTACCACCACGGTTTCGCGCGCCTTCAGCGGTTCGCAAGCCCGCACAATTTGCTCGACCAGCGTTCGTCCACCGGCGCGGTGCAGCACCTTTGCCAGACTGGACTTCAGCCGCGTGCCTTTGCCGGCCGCGAGAATCACAATGGCGAGATCATTGTTGGACATAGTTTCGAGCCATTCTGCGGGAGCGGCGGATATTTCGCAACGGAGGGTTGCTCGCGACGCAGCGAATCGCTAATCAGCGGCGGGGACGGGGGAGAGGGCGGTCAAGTAGGCTTCGCTTTCGGGGAGGGCCGCTTCGCCCGTCGTGATGGTCCAGAGCGAGGGGTCATCCAGGAGGCGGCTGACAAGCTGGGTATGCAGCGCATGGCCGGCCTTATGGGCTTCGACGCGGGCCAGCAGAGGCAAGCCCGCTAGGGCAAGGTCGCCAATCAGATCCAGCGCTTTGTGTCGTCCAAACTCGTCAGGAAAGCGCAGCGGCCCATTCATAACGCCGTCGTTGGTCAGGACGATGGCGTTCTCAAGGGAACCGCCGCGAATCAGCCCCATAGCCTTAAGGGGCTCGATGTCGCGCTCGAAACAGAAAGTCCGCGCCCGTGCCAAAAGGTGGCGGAACGTGTCCGGCCCCACCAGCATCTCCACTTCCTGCTGGCCCACCAACGGGTGCGGAAAGTCCACGTAGCAGCGCACACGAAATTCATCGGCAGGATAGATGCCGATCCGGCGGTCACCTTCGGTGACCTCCAGCGGCTTCAGCAATTTCAGATAGCGCCGCTTCCGGCGTAGTTTGCGAACACCGGAATGCTCCAGCATTTGCATGAAAGGCTCTGCGGAACCGTCGAGAATAGGCACTTCGATCGAGTCGATATCGATGTAAATATTGTCGATGCCGCAGGAATAGATGGCGGCAAGCACATGCTCTGTGGTGGAAAGCAAAACACCTTGCTTCATCAGGCTCGTGGCGTAGCTCACGCGAGCGACGTTGTGGCCTTGCGCTTCGATGTGGAAATTGTCCAGGTCCACGCGTCGAAACACGATGCCCGTTTCAGCCGGCGCGGGAACCAGACGGATGTGGCCGTACACCCCCGTGTGGAGGCCCACACCCTCGGCGAAGGACTCTTTGGCGATCGTAGTTTGGAACATTTCCCCAATAGTATTATAGCATGTTGCTGACCAATAATTTGCTTGCTTGTGCTTTATTATCAACGGCTTACGAGTTGAATACAGAGGCTGGAATCGCATACTGTGGTATTTGCGCAACATTTCATGGTTTCGACGTGTCTCATAAGGGAACGCGCTCATATTCTCTACTGCCCCATAGGCTTCCTTTTCGATTGCAGACGCGTCCCAATCTCTTGCAGTGGTACAATGAAGCTTTATAGTTTCTTGTGGAAGGGTGAGGCATGAGTCGAGCAGCTCGCATCGGCATTCTCTGCGCATCAGTAGCCATCTTTTGTTACGCAGGCATTGGTCACGTCTTGGGCCGTACGACGGACGACAAGGCTTATAAGTCGCTCACCGTGTACGGAGAAGTTCTGCAGAAAATCCAGCAGGACTATGTCGACGACCCCAACATGCACACGGTAACAGCGGGCTCCTTGCACGGAATGCTGGAATCCCTCGACGCGCAGTCCAGCTACCTCACTCCCCGCGAATACGACGAGTACAAAAAGAAGCTCGCAAATGCCGGTACTGGCGAGACCGGCCTGACGCTGAGCAAGCGCTATGGTTATGTCATCGTGCTTTCCGTGCTGCCGGATAGTCCGGGCACGCAGGCGGGAATTCGCAGCGGGGACATTTTCGAGTCCATCGGCGGGTTCACGACTCGCGACATGTCCGTTGGCCAAGCCATGAATCTTCTCGACGGCCAGCCCGGCACAGGCGTCAAGGTCGGCGTGATCCGGCGCGGCAAGGCGACGCCGGAGGAAGTGGATCTAGTGCGCGCGAAGCTGGCAACGCCGAAGATCATCGTCCAGAAAGTAGACCCCGATATTCTGGTTCTGCGCCTGCCAACACTCGACAGCGGCCGCGCGGATGAAATTCGTAACCGTCTTCTCGACGCGGAAAAGCAGGCCATTCACAAGGTCATCCTGGATGTGCGGGAATGCGGCCGCGGCCCGGTTTCCGAAGCGATCGCAACCGCGCGTCTTTTCGTTCCGTCGGGCATGCTCACAACGCTGCGCGGCCAGACAGTTTCGACGCAGGTTTTTTCCGCCGAGCCCAAGCAAGTGGTTTGGAAGAATCCCGTATCGGTTTTGATTGACGCCACCACGTCTGGAGCAGCTGAGGTATTAGCTTCCGCGATTGCCGCAAACCATCGCGGGGACGTGGTGGGAGAGCGCACCTTCGGTCTGGCATCCGAGCAGAAGCTCATCACCCTAGATGATGGCGCGGCGCTGATTCTAACGGTCGCGAACTACTACAATCCCGGCGGCAAAGCGATCCTGGAAGAGGGCGTGACGCCAACGGAAGTCGTGCGCGCCGTCCCGGAAGATGATTCGGATACGACCGAAGAAGATGCGGCGCCACCGCCTGAAGTGCAGAAGGAACCCGGGCTTGGACCGCGCCCGCTTTCTCCGGAAGACCCCATCTTTCATCGAGCACTTGACCTGTTGAAGGCCCCCGTGAAAAAGGCTGCTTAAGTTTTCCGTGGTCCGGCAGCGTGGCTCGGTTCAACCAATCCTGCATTGCTTTCGAATCGACACAGGGGATACGGCGCGTCTTGCGCTGCTGGGGATTTCTTTTCTGCTCGCCGTTTCCTTCGTTGGATGCAAGAAAAAGGAAGCGAACCGCCTCACACCTGCGCAAATCCATCAGATCACCCGCGATCTGGCCGCTGCCGCCTCGTCTGCGGCCCCCGCAGGGACAGCCATTAAACTCCGGCAGGGAACTTCCGGACAGCAACCTGGAAACACCGATTACTTGCGTATCGTGCTGAAGAATGACTCGCCGGCGGACGCGCATTGTGCCGCAGTCGCAAAGGTCGTTCAGAGTCTAAGCTCCGTCGCGACCCGAAATCATCTGACGCAAGATTCTCCGACGCAAACGGGAGATGTCCTGCAATTCAAGCTTCGACATGCGGGCGTGCCAACGGTCGGAATCGAAATTGTGATGCGGGGCGCGTCTGTGTCCAGTGCGGCCGCGCAGGACTCCGGCGGAAACGTCGCGAATCCGCGGCTTGCTATCATTATTGACGATCTAGGAAGCGACCGCGTGGCCGCCGAAGCAGTGTTCGCTCTCGGTTATCCGCTCACAATTTCTGTCTTACCCAATCACCAGCACTCCATGGACATCGCCACGGAAGCGCATCGCCGTGGGTTCCAGGTCATGCTTCACCTGCCGATGCAATCGGTTGCGAACGAGACGCCGGAGGCGCGAGAGTTGTACCCGGGCATGCCCGCGCCCGAAGTTGCCGCGATGGTCGACCAATTTCTGCAAAATGTTCCGGACGCTGCCGGCGTGAACAATCATCAAGGGTCGCACGCGACTGCCGACGCCGCGCTCATGGACGAACTGATGCCCGTATTGCGCGATCGCCACCTCTTCTACGTGGACAGCCGCACAACCGCCGCAACAGTGGCCTACGATACGGCGCAGGACTTCGGAGTGCGCTCTGCCTTCCGCAACGTCCCTTTCCTCGACGACGTCGCCCAAGTTGCTGCCGTCCGCAAACAACTCGAAATGGCGCTGCGTGGCGCCCGCGAAAAAGGCGAAGCCGTGGCCATTGGCCATCCTCATCCTGCGACACTCCAGGCTTTGCGCGAAGTTCTCCCACAAGCGCAGGCACAAGGCGTCTGCCTGGTGCCTGCCTCGGAGCTCACGCACTAAGTAGATTGGTTTTCTTGGATCGCTGCAGGAGCTGCTTTCTTCGCCGGGAAAAGGGAGGCAATCGCGAGCGTAAGAATTCCCATAGTCAGAAAGCTGAAGACGCTGCCTTCGGGCCCGACCGTCCCTCCGGTAAGCCATTTGGCACCGTGCAACGACGCATTCGAAAGGTGTCCTTCGAAGACGATGCCGCTATTCGGTACGGAGTAAAGGAATGTCTCGCCGAAATCAAAACTTGCGTGCCACCCGACAACCAGCCAGAGATTGCCGGTACGCCGCAAGGCAAATGCGAAAACCAGCCCGATCATTACAACACCCGCTGCGCCCACCCAACCTTCGCCAGGATTGCCCAAATGAACCGCCCCAAACGAGCACGAAAGCACAATAGCCCCAGGCCAGAAGCCGATGCTATCCGCCAGCGTGTATTGCGTGTATCCGCGAAACAAGAATTCTTCGAACAAGCCTACAAAGACAAAGAAAACCGCCCACAGTATTCCCCAACGCAGCAAATCCTGGCCGTGTAGAGCCAATCCTCCAAAGGAATACCCGCCGAACGCAGCAATCAAGCCAATTAATCCTGACACTTCGACCAAACCGATGAGGCAGCCCTGCCAGAACAATTTTCCGAACGCTCCTCTTATCGGCAAGCCATAAACGCCGGGAGATCGGACCTCGATTCGGGACATGATCATGGCAGCGCCAAAAACGACCAGGAAAGAAAACACTTCGTAGGTGAACGAATAGCCGAGAGAAAAGACACCGCGTGGGGGGTGAATAAAGCGCTGCAGGACGGTTCCACCGCCGAATCCGAGCACAGCCACGAAGGCCGCGTACATCAGCAGGCGCCAGCCGCCGCGCACTCCCTTGTCGTTCAGGAAAACCTTGCTGAGGATTCCGTCAGGAGGCGGAGCCTGAAGATGTGGAGCGGAAGAGGGTTCCGCCAATGGTTCGAAATCCAACAATCACCTCGAGAAAATATCCAAACCCGTAATGCTGTCTGACGCGCTGGGCACTTTGCCGTGAGCAGGATTGATTCTTGGCTGAGACGGATTTTATCGAAAGAAAGTCTCCGGCCGGATTCATTCAATTCTCTCTCACAAACCGATTTAGATAGCACCTGAGGAGAGCAGATTCCCGGAATAATCGAATAATACGGTTATCGCGCGCAAAGCTCAAAATAGCAGCGAATCTGTCTAAATTATTGTCCGATGCGGATCTCCGCAGCGCCAAGAATCCGCCTGCTCTTTTTCTCTTGCACCAAGAGCACTGCCTTCAGATTCTCGCGTTTCCATTCCTTCTGTAGCGGAACGCTAACGTTGCCAGCAAAGGAAATTTCGCCATCACCTTTCGCCTCGCCGACCTTGCGCATGGTCCTCACCACGGACGCATGGCGAAGCTCTTCGCCTGCGTTCTCGCCCCGCGTCACCGAGGAGTGCAATCCCGTTTCCGTAATGGCCAGCCAGACTTCCGCTGCATCATGTTTTGTGGGCTCCTGGAGTTTTCCCACCTTTACAGAAAAGTCCCCCGTCGCGGTCTTGCTCGCGTTGCCCTGCTCCAGGACCACCGATGCTTTTGGCTTGCCTGCGGCTTCCAGGATCGCTTGCCGCGCTTTCTGCGGGTGACTGCCGATGAATTCCACTGTCCCATCCACGACCATTTGCGGGGTATAGGGATTACGGTTGCCGAGGACGCCGGCATAAGTATTCTGCCGCCACGTCCAGTCGGGTGAAGAAAAAGGGTCGGTCCAACCCAAATCGTTCCAGTAATCGACGTGCTCCTCCAGCGCGATCAACTGCACGTTCTCGTTTAGCTGCGCTCCGTCCAGCCGCGCCAGCAAAGCGTCCGCAGGTGGGCAACTGGAGCAGCCCTCCGAGGTAAACAGCTCAACGACTACAGGTGTGCGACCTGCCTCCGCCGCGCCTGAAGAAGAAACCTTCACCTGTGAGCGAACCAGGGTCAGCACTGACACTATAGAAAGGGAAATGAGGGTGATACCTTCGAGTAGGCGTTTCATGAAAGTCGTTTCCTTATTACCATGATATCTGATCCTCTCGCCGGCAGAAAGTTACCGTTGGCATACGCACGAGCTACTTTCATCCACATAACCGTTATGATAGTGTTCAACGGTTATTCTGGGCAAAACTGGTTCGGCTTCGCACCCTTGGCGGAGGCTTCCCATGCCTTCTACCGACTCACGGCTACAATTGCTAGGCGGACGGCTTGCCGTCGATTTTGTCAATACTACTGCCTCCCACTCAGAATTGTCCTGGGAACGCCTAATCCTCTTTCTGGAGTCGACCAGCATTGTCTCCACCGAGCGCGGGGCCCAGCTTGTGAACCTGCCGCAATCCGACCCGCAAGCCGCGAAAGCCTTGCTCCTGAAGGCCCGGCGGCTCGGGAGCGCCCTGCGCAAGGTATTCACAGCCATGCTCCGAAAACAAAGGATTCTCGCGGAATGGATTGAACCGGTAAACGAAGTACTGCGCATCACCGAAGGGCATGACGAACTCGTCGGCCGGGACAATTTCTGGAAGATCGAATTTGTCGCCAGAGAGGCCGGCCTTGACTGGCTGCTCGCGGCCGTGGCCCGGTCCGCGGCGGAGACTGTGGCCGAAGGCCCACGCGCGCGCCTGCGGCTTTGTGCCAATCCGCAGTGTGGTCTGTTTTTCTATGATAATTCGCGCACGCACCGCCGTCGCTGGTGTTCGATGGCCGCTTGTGGCAACCGGAGTAAAGTAGCCGCTTTCGCGCGCAATCATCCCCCAGCGCGCAACGCTTCCAATTAAGTTGGATCCGCCCCACGACTACTTCACGTACTTTGGCGATTCCCCTTTCGACCATGGGTCGTACGTGTGCGCGAACACCAGACGGTCTGCCAGCGGTGGATGCGAATAGAGCCAGAAGGTGATAAGCGGCGGCGGATTGGGGTCTGCAAGATCCAGCTCTCCAAGAACCTGAAATGCGTGCGCCGCGATTTCGGCCGAATCGGGTACCAATCCGTGGATGACTTCCACTCCGTAAACGTCCGCGGCATGTTCCTGCATGCGACTATAGCCGTTGATGACCGGCGAAGAAACGAACAACAGCACTTGCAGAAGCAACAGCAGCACTGCGAGCGATGCCCAATCTTCTTGCCCGTAGAGCTTCCAATCCTTGGCCCAGCGATCCAGCGCCCAATGCAAGCCTCGAAAGAGGAAATAGAGCGCCAATAGCAGGCCGCCTGCTCCCGTTAAAAATCCCTGGCGAACGTGTCCAAGAACATAATGACCCAGCTCATGTCCGACAATGAAGAGGCACTCATTGTTGGAAGTCTTTTGAATCGTGGTATCCCAGATCACCACGCGCTTTGACGCTCCCAGTCCCGTTACATAGGCGTTGATGGCATTCGTTTTCTGGCTCGCTGCCATCAGGAAGATACGCTCCGGCGGAATAGGAACACCGGCATGTTTCGTGAGTTTTTCAATGCCGGCAACCAGATCGGGATGTTCCTTGCTCAGTGGCTCAAACTTGTTGAACAGCGGATCGATCACCAACGGAGTGATCACGATGATTCCGAAAAGAATCAGCACCGCGGGAAACCAGAAATACAGCCACCACCGCCGCGGGCTTCGCCGCATTACGGCAAACAGGATTAAGACCAGAACGATTCCAAACGCTGTGCCGAGAAATTCTCCCTTGGTCCAATCCCAGAACCACGAGCCCCAGCCTTGAATCGATTGTTCGTAATGCAGGGAAAGTGAATGCCAATACGCGTGCACAGGCAGGTCCAGAACGTCGAGGGTCACAAAAAGAAGCGGAATGAAAACCACGCCTTGAATCCATTTCTTGTCGCTGGCCCTTTCCGCGATGTCGCGAAACTTGGCGGCCCAGCCGAGCTGCAGGATCAGAAAAAGGAAAAGCCCCCCAAGAAAATAAGAAAGGAAGTAAAGCGTATAGCCCGCACGCGAGTACGCCACTGCCTTCGCCTGTCGGTCATGCGAAAGCGTGTATTGTTCGGTCCTGGCCTGTTCCGGAGTCTTCGATGCTGAAGGCGAACTCTGCGAAGAACCGGTTTGCTGCGGCGAGGCGAGCGCTGTCGGCGTTTCTCGACGTGCGGAGACCGCTGTGCCTGGCGAAGCGGGCGAAACGATCGCGAAACATAGACTCGCGCAAAAAATCAGTGCTAAACGGAAAAACCACCGCCGCAGAAGACGATCTCGCCCATTTGCAAACACCGCTCGCCGCGCTGTTCCGAAGGTCCGCACGCGGCGCGAGTATGCCGCAGTGCTATTCGAACCGCAAGATTTCATCACAATAAGTTAGACGGATTGTAGGAAGCTGCGTTTCCTTCCGCGCGGGCGATGCATAAAGCTAAGGAGTGGTCCTTGGATGCGCCGTCTTGAGGCAGTAGTTTCGCACCGCGCCAGTTGTGGCCAGTCCGAAGTGCACGATGGAGGTCCAGCGCTCCAGTTTGTGGTGCCCGTAGTGATGGAACAGATACGACGCTCCGATCGAAAGGCCCGTCCCGGCCGCCTCGACTACCGCAAAAGCCGCGTGATTGTCCACCAGGTCGTTGGTCACCAGGATTTCCTGGTCGCCGCGCCGCCTCAAATTCAACGTCGAAAAATAATCGAACGTCCGCGCCGCTCCCACGCCTGCAAACAACCAGGCATTCTTCTTATCCCAGAACCGGTGCAGCATTTGTTCTTCAGCCCGGTTCTTGCCGGCTGGTGCAACAACAGTTGGCGTTGGTGTTTGCGGTGTTTGCGCTGCCGTCGCCGGTGCCTGAGCGGAGGCTCTTCCCGGGAACATCATGGTTGCCAAAGCGAACAGAAGGATCATCCTAAGAATCAGCAATTCCTTGGCTCCCGGGCACAACCGTTGCTTAGTTTTCCCATCTAGTATAATCGTATCGTTGCGATTTCGGACCCCACCCTCCACGCAGGAGTCTCCACATGACACGCTTCCGTTTCGCGCTCTCGCTAGTTCTAGTTTTCATAATGGTTCCCCTGATTGCCGTACTTAGAAACCCCGCGACGGCTACTGAAACGGGTCAAGCGGCGCCGGCGCGGTCGTTTGAATTCACCTATCAGGTACATGTTCCCGCTAACGCAGATCCCGCTGGCCCCACCCATCTTTGGATTCCCTTGCCGCAGGCCGATGACTACCAGGACGTTTGCGGCTTGCACATTGATAGCCTTATGAGTCACGTCCAGGGCCACGATCCCGAATACGGAAATGCGTTTGCGGCCTTCACGCCAACAATGCAGCAATCCGCTGCTGGATTTGACGTGCGGTTGCAATTTACGGCGGTTCGGCGCGAGCACAAGGTTGCCGTGGAGTCGGCGGCACTGCAGAACGCGGCCACGCCAGCGCCCCGCGATGCGAACCTGCAACGTTACCTCGAACCCGACAAGCTCGTTCCTCTCAATGGCGCCATCGCCGACCTTGCGAGGGAACACACTGCCGGTGATGCGACTCCAATCCAAAAGGCCAGGCACATCTACGATTACGTGCTCGCCACCATGCGCTATGACAAATCCGGCGAGGGCTAGGGCCGCGGGGACGCCGTCTGGGCCTGCACTTCAAAGCGGGGCAACTGCACGGATTTCCATTCTCTTTTCATTGGCATGATGCGCTCTTCCGGTATTCCCGCGCGGTTTGAAATCGGATTTCCACTTCCTGAAAACAAGACCGAAGGCGACATCGCCGGCTACCATTGCTGGGCCGAATTCTATCTCGTGGGCGTCGGCTGGGTTCCTGTGGATGCTTCGGAAGCCTGGAAAAATCCCGCCAAGCGCGACTTCTCTTTCGGCGCCCACGACGTTAATCGCGTTTTTTTCACGTACGGCCGTGATATCCGTCTTTCTCCGGACCAGAAGGGCGAACCTCTGAATTACTTCATTTATCCCTACGCGGAGGCGAACGGCCAGCCGGTAAAGAACCTGCAGACGCATTTCTCTTTCCGCGAGGTTTCAGCGGCGCAACTCGCTGCGGCCGTGCGTTGATGGATCCCTTGTCTCGTCAAATCGGGCGTCGTCATACTAAGTCTGGCGTCGCGGTTGTTCAGTCTCGCTCCGTTTGCACATTCGCGTCGTTTTGACACTTCGAATTGTCATTCCTGCCCGACGGGCGTATCTTGAGATTGCCCCAGCTCTGATTGTCACGAGGAGTAGCACTATGTTTTGCCGCATCACATTGCATCTCGCTCTGCCGGTCGCACTGTCGGCAATGCTTCTTCCCGCAATTGCTTCCGCCCAATCGCAAGACACTCCGTCCGTTGCCGAAGCCGCGCGGCGCGCCCGCGCTCTGAAGAAGAACTCCGAAAAGCCTGCGAAGGTCATCACGGACGAAAACCTGGACGTAAGAAAGGGCGATGTGCAGAGCGCTGCCGCGGAGCAACTCAGAATGCCGGGTTCGCCGGAAACGCAGGCGCAGCCCGCCGCCGGTGCAGCAAATGCGCCCGGGCAAGGCTCCAAGCCGGTGTCAGAAGACGATAAGGCCCGAGCCGCTCTGAAGGAACGCGTCGCGTTGAAGGAGAAAATCAAGGAAGCGCTGAACGACCTCGATCTTCTGAAGCGCGAATATCAATTGGATCAGGACTCGTTCTATTCCAGTCCCGATTATGCGAAAAACACTTTGGGGAAAGAGAAACTGGACGCCCTGAAGCAGCAGATCAGCGATAAACAGCAGGATGTCGATCGGTTGAAAGAGCAGCTTGCCGCTCTGCCGGAGGGCCAGGAAAGCTCCACCAGCGTGCCGCCCAAGTCTTAGGATTTAATTCTTAGCATTACCGGCCGGGTTCGTTTCAATCAATTCCATGAATTTTGAGGCTCACGAGCTGCTCGATCGTCAGGTTCTTCATTCCCCGTGATTGCAGCCCCGTAATGAACCCGGGCGTCACTCCATGAATGCGCATGGCAATCAGTTGGTCCGGCTCCGGATGTGAATAACCCAGCTTCTGAAGCTGGCCGATAAAGTCCGGCGACACGCCATGAATCCGAAACGCGATCAGCTTGTCGAGATCCACGTGGTCGTAACCTTGTTTCTTTAATTCCTCCACCCACTCCGGCGTCGCGCCATGAATCCTCATGGCGATGAGTTTGTCCGCATCGGGCTCGTAGCCCGCCTGCTTGAGGCTGCGCACCATTTCAGGCGTCACCCCGTGAATACGGAAGGCAACCAGTTTGTCACCATCGGTAATATTTAGCCCCACCGCGCGAATCCCCGCGACAAACTCCGGCGTCACCCCGTGAATGCGGAACGCAATGAGCTTGTCGCTTTCGGAAACGCTCACTCCCGCCGAACGAATGCCCGCGATGAACTCGGGTGTCACCCCGTGGATTTTGAAAGCAATGAGTTTGTCCGTGTCCAGCCCCTGCAGGTTCTGCGCTTTGATGTCCTGCGCGAATTTCAGGCTGACATCGTGGATGGCCATCGCCCATTGTCTGTCCTCGTCTATCCTTTCGAAACCGAGCGCCTTCATCTCCTGCGCATATTTCGGATCCACTATGAAAAGAAACAGCCCAGCGCCCTCGCCGTCGTGCAGAAATCCTTCGCATTCGAATTTGCCCGCGTCGCGCGAGATCGTGAAATGAACTTCCTGACGACCCGGCTTGGAAAAATCCAGCCCGGGAAAATCACTCGCCGGCCAGTCTGAACTGGTATGAAAGTGATGCCCAGCGCGTGAATCCATCAACGAAAATTCCACCTTCCCCGGAATTTCCGAGCGCCGGATTGTCCAGTCACCGCTCTGCGATTCGTTGCCAAGCGCTTTCGCGACGCCCAGAATCACGCCCGCCATAACCAGTATTAGGCCAATCGTTCGTTTCAGACTCATGGGACCGGCTCCTCTCCTCAATTCCCGCGAAACCTACAAAATATCCGCGCGCTTGAGCGCCATCAATTTGTCCAGCGTCAGATTCTGGAACCCATGCTTCCGCGCCTTCTCGATGAACTCCGGTGTAATCCCCTGCACTTTTGCGCCGATCAGCTCGTCGCAATCCAGGTCCTTGAAGCCTGCCGCTTGCATCGATTTCACATACTCCGGGGTGACTCCTTGCACTTTCATCCCAATCAGCTCATCCGTTCCTGGTTTGAGCCCGATGGCCCGCATTTCTTTCACGTACTCCGGCGTCACTCCTTGCACCTTTAGTCCAATGAGTTCCTCGGCGCTCGGCTGCAGCCCCAGATCGTGGAAGGCGCGGACATATTCCGGCGTCACTCCCTGCACTTTCATTCCAATGGACTCCTCGACATTCAGGTTGGAGTAGTACTTCCGCATCTCGCGAACGTATTCTGGCGTGATGCCTTGCACGCGCATCCCGATCAGTTCTTTCGTGCTGGGTTGTAATCCAAGATCGCGCATCTCCTTGATATACTCCGGGGTCACACCCTGAATCTTCAGGGCGATGAGTTCGTCCACGTCCGTGATCTTGACACCGGCGGCCGCCATCGCGTCCATATACGATTGCTTCTTGCCATCGCTCGGCGCCTGAGGCTCATTGCCCGGATTTATTTGAGGCTTTGGCGCGGGTTGGACTGTTGGTGCAGGCACTGGTTTTGCAGCTTGCGTGGTCCGAGGCTTTGGCGCAGCAGGCTCGGGCTTAACGACAATCACGCTGCTTTCCTGTTCTTGTTTCGGAGACGCGTCGGCCCCCAGCGCCGCATGCGCGATTCCCAGAAACGCGTTGCCCGCTAGCAGTGCTGCCACCAGGCATACAAAGCTGCCCGCCAGTCCCGCCACGCGAATTCTTCCGCCCGGTCCATTCCATCCGAGCAGGCGCATCACGCGCTCCGCAAGCGGCCCGCGATTGGCCGCCATCATCAACGCCGGAGCCGTCCGCCACTCTTCCATCAACGTGAGCGCCCGCGCGTAATTCACGGCGTCGCCGCAAATTACAATCGCCTCGTCATCGCAACAGTTCTCGCGCTCGGCGCGAATCCGCTGGCTCACCCACCAGACCGCCGGGTGGTAGAACAGCAGCGTTTCCGTCGCAATCTGGAAAAGATTCACGAAGCAATCGAGTCTGCGGATATGCGCCAGCTCATGTGCGATAACCGCTTCGATTTGCGCTTCCGTCAAGCCCGTCAGCGCCCTCACCGGCAGCAGCACCACTGGACGGAACCATCCCAGCACTGCCGGCACGTCCAGCCGGTGGCATTCGCAATACCGAATCACGCGATCGAGCCCCATTCTTCGTTGCAGCGCAAGGCATTTCGCGTACAGCTCCGCTCCTACCTGCTTAATCTCTCTGCGCCGCATTCTTTCGATCAAAATCAGTCCGCCCGCCGTCCTCAGGCTCAGCAATAGAACGCCCAGGAACCACGCTTCCACCAGCCACAACATTCCCGTCGCCTGCTCCGTTCGAGACCCCGCAACAGGGGCGCGGGAGCCTGACAGCGCGGTCGCGTGTTGGGTGGACGTTTCCGCCCACGTCGAGGCTCCTTCTGCCCCAGTCCTAACGGCCGTATTCGCTTGCGCTCGCAACCAGATGAATGTCACTACCGGCGACGCCATCATCAATACCAGCGCGCTCACGGCCAGCGCGTAACGCCCCGATGCGCTTCGGCAAACCGCTGCCGCCACAACAAACAGGGCCGCCAGCCCCGCCCCCTGCCACAGGAAGTGCAACAGCGTCCAGCCGAGCGTCCGCAAAACCTCCGGCGAAATCCAATTCGCGAAATTGCTCATCGGTTTCTCCCCTCGTATTCGTCCAGAAGACGCCTCAGTTCATGCAGCTCTTCCTTGGACGTTCGCCGGCCCTCCAGCGCATGGATCATCAATTCGCTCGCCGAGCCCTCAAATACTCGTTGCAGCACGTCGCCAACCAGCTGGCGCTTAGTTTCCGTCGCTGGCTGGCATGCCTCATAAACGTGCGCCCGTTGCTCTTCGTTTCTGCGCACCGTGCCCTTGGTGGTCATGATTTGCAGCAGCTTTAGGACGGTGGTGTACCCGAGGTCCTTCTTTTCGCGTAGCGCTTCGTGGACTTCGCGGACCGTGGAGGGCCCGCGCTCCCACAGCACTCGCAGGATTTCCAGTTCCGACGCGGTTGGCTTTTGCGGTTGTTCCTTCGACATGCGGCGGAGCTTAATACGAAGGTTTTCGTATTGTCAACGAAAATCTTCGTACTCTTGGCCGAGCCAGTTCCCGCTCACGACCCCGGACGTAGGAATGGGCGATAGAAACCAAGACGAGCATGAGCCCCATCCCGTTGCCAGCGTAGTTGAGGATGGAAAGTTTTTGCCTCTCATTTTGGGTCAGGTACACAACCACCCCGTGATTCACCAACGGTATGGTTCTTCCAGCTTCAACCTGCCTGGCTCTAGGCCGGGTTACAACGTAGTGCTGCCACAACGAGTACCAGGATGACCCGATAGTCAGAGTGCATACTAGTAGTGCCACTTGGAGATACGTCCACAGATTCCTGTTTTCATCACCGCGCACGTGATTTCCCATCTGTGCCGTATGCGTGCCTATGTGCCCTTCACCTTGGTTCCAGCACGAGTGGCAGGCCATTCTTCGGATTGCCGATAATCACCACTTTGGCGTTCGAGCTGGCCGCCAGTTTCTCCGTGGCTTCGATCCCTTTCCATTCGAGCAGTTGCGCGCTAATGCCTGTCGCCACGATCTTCTGGAAGTCCGCAATGCCCTGGGCCTCGATGCGTTTCCGCTCCGCTTCCTGCTTCTCCTTCTGCAAGATGAAACTCATTCGGAGCGCGTCCTGCTCCGCCTGCTGCTTGGCCTCGATTGAGCCTTTGAGCATCGCCGGCAGTTGCACATCGCGCAGCAGCACGTTTTCCACGATTACGCCACGTGGCGCGAGTTCCTTGGTCAGCTCATCTTGGATTTGCGCTTGCACCAATTCGCGAGCATTCGTGTACAGGGCGTTCGCGGAGTGCGCGGAAGTAGCAGCGCGAATCGCCGCGCGTAACGTCGGTTCCACGACCTTCTCAACATAGGGCTCTCCCATAGTCTGATAGACGTACGAGGCCTTGCTCTTATCCAG
>MNEA01000050.1 GCA_001917435.1 Acidobacteria bacterium 13_2_20CM_2_57_6 | reverse complement strand
TTGCTGGACTATCTCAACCGCCGCGACCCGGATCGGTACCGCGAGATTGTTGAACGTCTTAGCCTGCGCAAGTAATCGTCCTGCATTTCCATTGGAATCAGGGCGGTATCCACTGCGTTCTCACGAATTGACACATTCCACACGGAGTCTGTCGTCAGGCATCCGGCTGAGTTAGTGCCGGAAATTCTCGTGGTGTAGTCCGTCGCGTTTCGTTCGCCTAACGATTCTTCTCGCCTCTTGCTCTTCCTCATGGATGGCCGCGCTGCGGTCAACGTAAGCTCAAGGCCCGTTTGCTTCGTCGAACGCGCCTCAACATGCCCCGACTCGGTCGGAGCCAAAGGAAATGATTCATGTCTGAAAATACACATACTCCCGCACCCCATCGCGTCACGGTGGATGTCGGCGGCCGCACTCTCACTCTCGAAACTGGAAAAATTGCCAAACAGGCCAACGGCGCCATTGTGGCGCGCTATGGCGATACCGTCGTGCTCACTACGGCTTGCATGGCTCCCACCGCCAATGACCGCGACTTCCTTCCCCTCACCGTGGACTATCGCGAGAACACCTACTCTGCCGGAAAAATCCCCGGCGGCTTCTTCAAGCGTGAAGGCCGCCCCTCGGAGAAGGAAGTTCTCACCTCCCGCTTGATTGACCGCCCCATGCGCCCGCTCTTCCCGGAATCCTGGCGCAACGAAACGCAAGTCGTCTCCATGGTGCTCTCCGCGGACAGCGAAAATGATCCGGACGTCATCGCTGTGACCAGCGCGTCGGCTGCGGCCTACTGTTCGGACCTCCCGTTCGAGAAGCCCATCGCCTGCGTCCGCGTTGGCTTGGTTGACGGGCAGTTGGTGATCAATCCCACCGTCGCCGACCAGAAGAAAAGTTTGATGAACATCATCATCGCCGGCACCGATGAAGCCATCGTCATGGTGGAATCCGGTGCCCTCGAAGTTTCCGAAGAAGCCGTCGCCGACGCTCTCGAGTTCGGCCACGCGCAAATTAAGAAAATCGTCTCCGCCATCAAGGAACTGTACGCCCAGCTCAAGCCCAAGAAAGTCGCTGTTGCGCCGCTCCCGTTCGATGAAGCCATCTACAAGGACCTCCAGAAGAAATACGGCGATCGCCTCCATGACGCAGTAAACACCGAAAAGCATCCCAAGAAGGAGAGCTATCATCTCGTCGATGCTCTCAAGGAAGAGATCATCAAGCTTATTCCTGAAGAGCCGAAAAAGGAGATGGACGAAAAGCGCACTCTGACCAAGCGCGCTTTCGAGCGTCTCCGCGAAAACATCTTCCGCGATGATGTTTTGAACGCCCGCCGCCGTCCGGACGGCCGCGCCTTCGACCAGATTCGGCTGATCACTTGCGAAGTCGGCCTGCTCCCTCGCGTGCATGGCTCCGCCCTATTCACTCGCGGCGAAACACAGGCGCTCGCCACTTTAACTCTCGGCACCAAGGAAGACATGCAGCGCCTTGACCTGCTCTTCGAGCAGGACCAGTTCAAGCGCTTCATGTTGCACTACAACTTCCCGCCGTTCAGCGTGGGCGAAGTCAAATTCCTGCGCGGCCCCGGCCGTCGCGAAATCGGCCACGGCGCCCTTGCCGAGCGCGCGCTCATGAATCTGCTGCCTGCCGAGGCGGACTTCCCCTACGCCATGCGCCTCGTTTCCGACATTTTGGAATCCAATGGCTCTTCCTCGATGGCCACCGTCTGCGGCGGTTCGCTCGCCCTTATGGACGCGGGCGTGCCCCTGAAGGCTCCCTGCGCGGGCATTGCCATGGGCCTCGTCGTCGGTGACAACAACAAGTACTCGATTCTCACGGACATCGCCGGAGCGGAAGATCACTACGGCGACATGGACTTCAAAGTTGCCGGCACTCGCGCCGGTATCACCGCGTTGCAGATGGACATCAAGGTCCTCGGCATCTCCATCGCCATGATGCGCGAAGCCCTCGCGCAAGCGAAGAAAGCCCGTCTCCAGATTCTCGACACTATGGAAAAGACGCTCAGCGAAGCTCGAACGCAAATCTCGGCTTACGCTCCGCGCCTCTTCAAACTGAAAATCCCGCAGGACAAAATCCGCGACCTCATCGGGCCGGGCGGCAAGAAGATCAAATCCATTATCGAAGCCACAGGCGTCAAGATCGACGTCCTCGAAGATGGCACCGTGCACATCTTCTCCACCAGCGGAGCCGGGGGCGATGCGGCTCTGCAGATGGTTCGCGACGTTACTGCCAGCGCAGAAATCGGCAAGACCTATCTCGGCAAAGTCGTGCGCCTCGCGGAATTCGGCGCGTTCGTCGAGCTTTTCCCCGGCACCGACGGCCTTCTACACATCAGCGAAATCTCCGAGCACCGCATCCGCGACGTTCGCGACGAGCTGAAACTCGGCGACCAGGTCCTCGTGAAAGTTCTTTCCATCGAGGGAAACAAGGTTCGCCTCTCGCGCAAGGCTCTCATCCGCGAAGCCCGCGAAAAGCAACAAAAAGCCGCCGCTGGTGGGGGAGGCAACCCTGTCTCCTCAAGTGGTGAAGGCGGCGGGGATTCCGGCTCCCACGAGTAATCACGAATAGTCGGCCGTTCCGGCCATTTCCTGACGGCATCTTTGGCCCGTCCCTCTTTTTGCTTGTAGTGGCGCAGCATGCTGCGCCCTGTTCGCTCGAACCGCAATAACTTGCGTTCTGGTTTGCACACGACCGCGCCCCAAAACAAAAGGTCCGCGATCGGGGGCCTTTTGTTTATCTATCTCTTAATTCGGGTTATTCTTCTCTGCGCTTCCTCCGCGTCCTCTGCGTCTCCGCGTTATCCTCTTACTTCTTGTCTCTACCTCTTTGCTCCCTTACGTCGTTAATTCCTGCCTCTCGCAATGCACCGCATCCAACGCGCCCCAAAGCGCATCCAGCGCCTCGTGGGTCGTCGCCAAAATGTCTTCCTCATTTCCATCGGCGTGTTCTTCCAGCCATCCGCGCCAAGCCGCCCGATGCGCCTTGTCCGCTTCTTCATGGATCTTGAAGTACGCCAGCCCCTCTGGCTCCGTCACGCCATAAAACTTCTTCAGCCCATCGATCTTCGTTGTGGCAATCTCCGGCACTTGGGACTCATACGCGTACAATGCCGCCACCGCCTCCGCCACCGGCCGGTCCCCGCAAATCTCCCGGAACTTCTGCACCACCGTCTGCGTCCCCGGAAGGGCAGGGCAGCACGTGATGTCGTCCTCCCCCACGCCTAGTGCCGCCGCAAAATCCCGCCACAGCTTCGGATGCGGCCCCGCCGGATTTTCTTCCTCCGCCAGATTTTCCCGAATCAACCCCTGTAGCGGGCCCTCCGTCCGCGCCGCCAGCACGCGCAAGTGTTTCGGAAACGCCTCCACGTGCCGGTAGTATTGCGCTGCATAAAGTTGCAGCGCCTCTCTACTCAGCTTCCCCGCCTGCCAATCCTGATAAAACGGATGCTTCAGTAGACTTTTCTCCGCAATCGCTGCGTCTAGCTTTCTCAGCAATTCCGCCTTCGCCATGGTCGTTCCCCCTCCGTAGGCCGCATCCCGGTCTCTGCCTACGCTCGCCCCATTCATAAACGTGTCGCGCATTGTACCAGACTTTCCAATGGTTTGTCGGGTAGCACAGCTACTCCTGGCTGTGCGCCTTTCGCAACCCGCGCAGCAATTTTATAGAAGCTCTACTCAGATTTGGATCTTGAGACGAAAGACTCAACCCATGTGCGCTGTTCGGCCGTGTCCGGTACAACGCATCCGCGAGCCTCTTGAATTTTCTGAAAAGCAGACTCGACGGAAAATCCCTGCTTGACTAACAAGCAGGCACACAACATTGAGGAACGTCCAATACCCGCCCGACAGTGGATAGCGATACTTTTCCCCTGTCTCACCCTTTCATCGAGCGAACCAATGAACACTTCTAGTCCTTCCTCCGAATCAAGCAACGACCTGTCTTCAATGGGGAAGGAAAGAAACTCAATCGCGGATTCCTTGCAGCATTGCGCTTCCTCGGAGAGTCCTAATTCCAAGGTCTCTGCTACTGTGAGCGCTGAGACTATTACGTTCACTTCTGAGCGCCGGGCCGCAGCAATGTCGTGTGCTAGCCAGTCATAGCCTCTAGGTCTCGGCAAGATCGCCAGACGAAATGGGCCTGCTTCTATCCAATAGGGATTCATAAGAGAGTGGATCTCCAAGACGAGAGGGCGGTCAGCGTGACATTCGCGATGATTTTTAACTAACCGCGGTATGAACCCGCTCAATCTCCGCCCCCACTCCGCGCAGCTTCTCCACAATTCCCTCATACCCACGATCAATGTGATACACGCGTTCAATCATTGTCTCCCCGCTCGCTACCAGCCCCGCCAGCACCAGTCCTGCGCTCGCCCGCAAATCCGATGCCTGCACCACGGTTCCGGAGAGCGCCGCTGGCCCGCGCACCGTGGCTGTATGCCCTTCAATCGAAATGTTCGCGCCCATCCGCATCATTTCACTCGCGTGCAAAAAGCGATTCTCAAAAATCCTTTCACTGATCACCGACGTGCCTTCCGCCTGCGTCGCCAGCGCCATATACTGCGCCTGCATATCCGTCGCAAATCCTGGATACTCCTCCGTCGTCACATCAGCGCCTACCAGTTTCTTCGCGCCCCGCACGCGCACCGTTGTCTTATCCACGATCTCAATCGGCGCTCCCGCCTGCTCCAATTTCGCGATCACCGCCCCAAGATGCTCCGGCGCGCAATCCTTAATCGTCAAATCGCCGCCCGTAATCGCCCCGGCCACCAGAAGCGTTCCCGCTTCGATCCGGTCCGGAATCACGGTATGTTCAGTCCCGTGCAACTTCTCCACACCACGAACGCGCAGCGTCGAACTCCCATCACCGCAAATTTGCGCCCCCATTTTCCGCAGCATCGCCACCAAATCCGTCACTTCCGGCTCGCGTGCCGCGTTTTCGAGCACTGTCTCCCCGTCCGCCAACACTGCCGCCATCAAAATATTTTCCGTCCCGGTCACCGTAATTTTCTCGAACACGATGTGAGCACCCTTCAATCGTCCTTTCGGTGCGCGCGCCTCGATGTATCCGTGCGAGGTTCCAATCTCCGCCCCCATCTGCTCCAGCGCCTTCAAGTGCAAATCCACTGGCCGTGCCCCGATCGCGCATCCGCCCGGCAAGGATACTCGCGCAATTCCCACGCGCGCCATCAGCGGTCCCAGGGTCAGCACCGACGCCCGCATCGTTTTCACCAATTCATACGGTGCTTCCGCATGATTCAACTTCGGCGTTTCAATCACATAATCGCTGCTCGGAAACTCCGTTATCGTCACCTTTGCATCCATGAACGCCAGCAGCTTGCTCATGGTGATCAGGTCGCGCACTTTCGGAATGTTGTGCAGCGCAACTTTCTCCACCGTCAGCAAAGCCGCCGCCATTACCGGCAGAGCAGAATTCTTCGCTCCGCTGACCGCCACCGTCCCCCGCAGCGCCTTCCCGCCCTTGATCCGAAATTTGTCCATCCTGCCTCGCGCCTTTTCCTTGTAGCGGCGACGGAATTTATCCCGACCCGGTCGGGACGTCGCCATCTTTGCTTGCTTTTCCTCTGCGCGCCTCTGTGTCCTCAGCGTCTCTGCGTTATCCTTTTCTTCGCTCCTACCCTGTCGCTACTTACTCCCCCAGCGCCTTCCGCAAATCTCCCCTCGCCTCTGCAATCAATTTCTTCGCCTCACGTGCTCCCACGCCCCGCTTCAATATCACCAGCGCCACTCGCATATCGTGTCCCGCCGCCCGCAGAGCGTGTTCCGCCGCAGACACTCTCTTCCCGCTCGCCTCTGCCAAAATCCGCAGTGCTCGCTCCGCAACTTTCTCATTTGTAATCACGACATCGATCATCAAGTTCTCATACACATGCCCCAGTCGCGCCATCACTGCCGTACTTAGCATGTTCAGCACCATTTTTTGCGACGTCCCCGCATTCAGCCGTGTCGACCCCGTCAGCACTTCCGGCCCCACTTCCGGCGCAATCACGATTTTCGCCAACCGTCCCACCGGCATGCGCAGGTTGGACGTCACCGCCACCGTCGTCGCGCCGCGCCTGCGCGCATACTTCAGCGCCCCCAGCACATACGGCGTCGTGCCGCTCGCTGCGATTCCCACCACCACGTCGTTCCGCGACAATCTCTTTGCCCGCAAATCCCGCTCCCCGTTCCGCGTCGAATCCTCCGCTCCTTCCACTGCGTGGGTAATCGCGCGCCTGCCCCCGGCAATGAGCGCCTGCACCAGTTTCGGCGAAGTCCCAAACGTCGGCGGACATTCCGCCGCGTCCAGCACTCCCATTCTTCCGCTCGACCCTGCTCCCACATAAAAGAGCCGTCCGCCTCTTCGAATCCCGTTCACAATCGCGTCCACGGCACCCGCAATCGCCGGCAACTCTCGCCTCACAGCGATTGCCACTTTGCGGTCCTCGCGATTCATCAACCGCACAATCTCCATCGCCGTCATGCGGTCCAGGTTTCGCGACGCCGCATTCCTCTGTTCCGTCAGCCGATGGTCGATAAAGAGGATTTCTTTGGACCGATTTTTTATGGACCGATGTTTCTCGTGCTGGCGCTTCGCGCGCTTGCGTTTCTTAGGCTGGAAAGTCATCACCGCATTATATCTGCGCAGTCGCAGGCCCCGCGCGCTCCCCGCCAAAAGAAAGTCTCTTTTGCCCCGTTAGTTAACGCGAAGGACAGCAACTCCGCCCTAATCAAATCTCGTCCAGGCCAATCAGCTATGCTAAAACTGTTGGTCCCAGCAATTCGTCGCCGCGGAGTGGCGGTAGTCAATCAATGGACATTCTCAAGAAACTCTTCGAGCAGCATTTCCACGCGCCGCCCGACCGCATCGTGCCGTTGCAGGGCGAACTCGGCGGCTCCGGCCGCAAAATCATTCGGCTGGCCAACAAGAAAAGCCGGGCCGTCGGCATTCTCTATGGCGTCCGCGAAGAAAACGCCGCCTTCCTCGAATTCTCCAAACATTTTCGCCGCCACGGTCTTCCCGTCCCAGAAATTTACGCCGAAGACCTCAACCACGGCGCGTATCTCGAGGAAGACCTAGGCGACACCACGCTCTTTGAATTCCTCTCCAAAAACCGCACGGGCGGAAACATTGCTCCCGAAGTTGTGGAAGCCTATCGCAAGGTTGTCGCTGTGCTACCGCGCTTTCAAGTCGAAGCTGGCCGCGATCTGAATTACAAGGTCTGCTATCCCATCTCCAGTTTCGACCGCCAATCCATCGCCTGGGACCTGAACTATTTCAAATACTATTTTCTTCGCCTCGCCGGCATCCCCTTCAATGAACAAGCTCTGGAAGACGACTTCGGCCGCCTCACCGAATTCCTTCTCAGCGCCCCGCGCGATTATTTTCTCTATCGCGACTTTCAGTCCCGCAACATCCTTTTGCGCAACGGCGATCCTTATTTCGTCGACTATCAAGGTGGCCGCAAAGGCGCTCTGCAATATGACATTGCCTCGCTCTTGTATGACGCCAAGGCCGATCTCCCACCCGACCTCCGCCAGCAGCTTCTCGATCATTATCTTCACGCGCTGGGCGGTTTCATCCCCCTCGATCGCGAAGCCTTCCTGCGCCACTACTACGCCTACGTTTACATTCGCATCATGCAAGCGCTCGGTGCTTATGGTTTTCGCGGCTTTTATGAACGCAGGGCACATTTCCTGCAAAGCGTCCCGTATGCGCTAAAAAATCTCCGCTGGCTCCTTCATCACGTCAGGCTGCCCGTGCCTCTGCCGGCGCTGATGGATGCTTTCAAAGGCATGCTGGCCTCAGAGAGGTTGCAGGGCCTGGCTTCCGAAGCCGACAATCTTGTCGTGCGCATTTTCAGTTTTTCCTTTCACCGCGGCTTGCCCAAGGACGAAAGCGGCAACGGTGGCGGCTTCGTTTTTGATGGCCGCAGCCTGCCCAATCCTGGCCGCGAAGCGCGCTTCAAGACTCTCACCGGTAAAGACGCTCCGGTCATCGACTATCTCAATCAGCAGGAGAGCGTGCATCAGTTTCTCGCCAGCGTCCTTTCGCTTGTGGATTCCAGCATCAGCAACTATCAGCAGCGCGGCTTTAAAAATTTGATGGTTTCGTTCGGCTGTACCGGCGGCCAGCATCGCTCGGTTTTCCTAGCCGAACAATTGGCGAAGCGCTTGCGCGCCAGGAACGGCTTGGAAGTCGCCGTCCGCCATCTCGAATTGGAAAAACTGGGCAAGCGGAAATCGCTCCAATGAAGCCCGAGGTTATTTTTCAAGAGTTGTCCCTCTTCTCTGCGTTTCCTCAGCGTCCTCTGCGTCTCCGCGTTATCTTTTTTCTCTTCTCGTCACTCGCCACTCACGACTCGCCACATTTTTCCTCCACGGAGACCCCCCCCCAATGAAAGCCATGATCCTCGCCGCGGGCCTCGGCACGCGCCTCCGCCCGCTCACCGACGATCGCCCCAAAGCCCTCGTCGAACTCTCAGGCCGCACCCTGCTCGAAATCACTCTCTCCCGCCTGCGTGCTTTCGGTGTCACCGAGGTCATCGTCAACGTCCACCATTTCGCCGATAAGGTCATCGACTATCTGAAATCGCACGGCAATTTCGGCATGCGCGTCGAAATCTCCCGCGAAGACGTCTTGCTGGACACCGGCGGCGGCCTGAAAAAGGCCTCCTGGTTTTTCCTCGAAGACTCCAGCCGCCGCCACTCCAAAAGTAGCGATTCCAATCCAGTGGACGAGCCCTTCCTCCTTCACAACGTCGACGTCATCAGCTCCATCGATTTCCGCCGCATGCTCGAATTCCACAACGAGAACCACGCTCTCGCCACTCTCGCCGTCCAATCCCGTGAAACTTCCCGCCCCCTCCTGTTCGACGGCGACCTTCAACTCCGCGGCCGCCGAATCGACAACAAAAATACTCTCATTTCGCCTGCACCGACCGCGTCGGGGAGCGAAGCGGGAAATCTCTCTTCTATTCCACTCCAATCCCTCGCCTTCTCTGGCATCCACGTCATCTCACAGCGCCTCCTCCCCATGCTTACAGAAGAAGGCGTTTTCTCCATCATTCCCTCCTACCTTCGCCTCTCTGCCCAAGGCGAAAAAATTCTCGCCTTCCGCGCCGAGCAATATTACTGGCGCGACCTCGGCCGCCCCGCCGACCTCGCCCAAGCCGCCCGCGATTTACAGCAACGAGTACTCCATTAGCACCAAGTTTTTTTGACTTATACAACCGCACCATTATGGTGCATACTGGTGCTATGAGCCCCGCAAACAAGACCGTGCGCCAAAGCGTTACTCTTGCAGCGAACATCGCATCGCAGGTTCGTAACCTGGCCAAGACTCGCAGGCTGAGTTCTAACCGCATGCTCGTGGAACTCATCGAGAACGGTATTGAAGCTGAAAAGCGCAAGCAGAAAGAGTTCTTCGAACTGGCCGAGCGGTTCCGCAACACGGCCGACCCAGAAGAGGCTAAGCGTCTTGGTGACGAATTGGGCCGCCTGGTCTTTGGCAGCTGATGCCCAAGATTGCAGGCTGGGACAACTTGCCGCCGAACGTCCGCCGGCACTTGATCGAGCGAATGCGCGACTGAGCCATCAGGCTCGCCGACCTAAATCAACTTCGTCTTTGGATTGAGTCACAACCAGAAGTGTCCGAAGGTGACTGGTATAAGGATTTTGGCTCATTCAAGATTTGTGGCCGCGGCTCGTATCCCAAGACCTTCCTGCTCCGAGGCCAAACCGCCAGGGGCGAGTCGCTCTAGCAAGAACCTTCCATCTTCTCCGCCATCTCCAGCATTTTCGTCACACTGCTCCAGTTTCTCCCTGTTCCCTGTGTCTTCAGCATCTTCTCGAGTGCCGCGCCCGATAGTTTCGACCGTCCCTGGCCATTGGGAAAATAGATGTACAGCTCTCGCCCCTCGATCCGCAACTCCTCCGGATCGCACTTTATCTGACGAACCTTCTCCCGAGCTTCCTCCCCAGGGTCACCCGCGAGAAAACTCACCACGAGTTTGCCCGGCTCGATCCCGTGCCGCTTCGCGAATGGGCTCCTCGCAATCACCTCTCGCATTTCCGCCGCAGTGCGCAAAATCACAGCGGGGCGAAACCCGAATTTCCGCTCAATCCCCTCTTCGATTCGCTTCGCGATCCGTGCGATGTCCCGTTCGTCGCTCCTGAAAATCACGTTGCCGCTCTGCACGTACGTCTGCGCATCCCGCAATTTCAGGGACTCATAGAGCGCTCGCAGCGCATCCATCTTGATCTTATTGTGGCCGCCGACATTGACGGCGCGCAGCATGGAAATAATCACCGCCATAGCGCCCCTTATATCCGGCCGTCGATAACCCATTGCGACCGCCGCAGAACCGCAATCATCGCGCTGGCCCGAGCAAAAAGCCAGCGCCTGGTACGCGCAACAACCCTGGTTGGTCGGAAGCAACTACACTCCCAAATCGGCGATCAACCAGTTGGAAATGTGGCAGGAAGCCACCTTCAATCCCGACGAGATCGATCAGGAATTAGCCTGGGCCGAATCGCTGGGCATGAACACTATGCGCGTCTTTCTCCACGATCTTCTCTGGCAGCAGGACGCTGCCGGCTTTCAGAAGCGCATCGACAGCTTCCTCACCATTGCCTCGCGCCACCACATCCGTCCAATGTTTGTACTCTTCGACTCTTGCTGGGACCCTTTGCCTCATCTTGGCCCGCAGCATCCGCCGATTCCCGGCGTGCACAACTCCGGTTGGGTGCAAAGTCCCGGCGCCGCGGCGCTGGCGGACCCCACACAAGTTCCGCGCCTGAGAGCCTACGTCCAAGGCGTCATCGGAGCGTTTGCCAAAGACGACCGCATCCTCGCCTGGGACGTTTGGAACGAGCCAGGTGCTGACAACGCTGGCAGCTACGCGAAACAAGAGTTGAAAGAAAAGACCGCTCGCGTGATCCCTCTCCTGCCCCAAGTTTTCGCTTGGGCGCGCGAAGCCAACCCCACGCAGCCACTCACCAGCGGAGTCTGTTGCATGGACACCTCGCCCGACGGGGCAAACCTCCCTGAAATCCAGCAGATTCAACTTCGCGAATCGGACGTCGTCACCTTTCACAACTACAGTTGGCCGGAATACTTCAAGCAGGAGATTGCGTGGCTAAAGAAGTACAACCGGCCGGTAATTTGTACGGAATACATGGCCCGGTCCGTAGGCAGCACGTTTGACACGATACTGCCGATCGCCAAGCAGGAACATGTTGGGGCCATCAACTGGGGATTCGTCGCCGGCAAAACGCAAACCAATTTGCCCTGGGAATCCTGGGAGCATCCCTACATTCTCGGCCAACCGCCCGTATGGTTTCATGAAGTGCTGCGCCCCGACGGAACGCCTTACCGCCAGGCCGAAGCAGACTTGATCCGCCGCCTCACCGCCAACCAGTAGCAATCACAATTTCTCTTTGCTCTTGCCTTCTGCCTTTGACTTACCGCGCACGTTGCGCCACGCCCCAACTCTTTAGTTTAGAATCTGCTTACTCGAAACCCTTTGCGCTGAGGGAAGGACGAATGAACATTTCTGAGGCCTACGATTACCTCGTACGCGCCCGCCGGGACTTGTGGGGCGCGCTGCGGTGCGTGCCGGACGAGGTTTTATCTCGCCCGTTGCTGGACGGCGCGAAGCTTCACTGCATCAAGGACCTCGTGTTTCACATAGCCTCCACCGAGGACTTCTGGATTCGCGAGGAAATCCTGCGCGAGCAGCCGGCGCGGAAAACCAATCCCGCCTTGAAGGATACGAAGGGCGGCCCTGTTTTTGCGGGTTTCGCGCTCGAAACGCTGCTCGACTACTGGCGGGTCGTAGAGCAGAGCACCGTCACGTACCTCTCCTCTCTCGATGACGACGAGTTGAACCGGATTGTGACTGTGCACGACAGGCCTGGGAAGCGGTACACCGTGGACGGCCTGCTGTGGAACCTCATAATCCACGAGGCGCGGCACGTGGCACAGATTAGCGTACTCCTTCGCACGCAGGGCATCGCGCCGCCTTTTCTTGACCTGTTGAATTACTTGCCGGTGCCACCGGCCTAACCACTGGCTAGGGATAACGCGCTGAGTGAATTCGCTAAATCACAGGGCATTCGGACAGGGCGGGCAAAAGGAGAGAGGCGCTCGGCAACCTCACAAGCGCCTCCTCCACTACCTCAACGTAAACCGTACCTCACTGGATCACCTCCTTCTCGGCAAGAACGCCGATGTCGACAAGAGTGTCGAGTGCTCCGAGTATAGCGCGGGTCGGAGATGTCAGACCATGCGTTTCCTCTACCCTTTGGGTTTGGGCGGCGCTGATCCAAAGTTGGGGCTTTTGATTTTCTCGCCTCAGCTGGGCATTGCATTCTTCCGCATCATGCTACTGCGGCCTCGACGATCGGGAGCCACGTTTCAGGACCATTGAGCTCGACGTTGTAGTCAGCACCGGGCAGTTGCAGGCATTCGGGCGGATTCAAGGCGAGAACGTGAGCCTTGGGGTATTTGGCCTTCAGCCAAACAACAATTTCCCTCCTCGTTTGTTCAGGTGCTTTATGGCCGACGATAAAAAGGTCGACGCGTTGCGGCAAGCTTAAGACGGCTTGCGCACGCTCGTTGCCGACCACAGAAATCACCTCGTACCCAACACGTTTCAGCACACCGGCCCTTTGCTCAAGTCGTCGTTCCTCGTAAGCGACCTGAAACACCACGCGTTTACCCCGGGCTATATTCGCGAGAGCAACGACCTGGCGGGCTGGCAGGTATATTACGGAACACTCGTTGGTTGTGGTTCTTGCGAGCTGTTGAAGCTTGCGACGGGCATTCTCCAGTCCGTGCACGCAACCATGCCAGACCAGGGATTGATCCTTGGAGCGCTCGAAGAGATCGTAATCCTTTTCCGTGTGAGCACTGCCTTCCTATCGGCAACGGCATCAACCCCAGCCTGCAATGCACGTTGGTTCAATTCCACTTTACATGAGCTCTCCCGCTGGGCGGGGACTCATCTCAACTCGTACGCCTCGGCGACGTGAATGTCAAGATTCGCGCCCCGCGCGGGTCCCAGTTAGTTGTCCTACAAGGAAGCCGAAACGTGCTTGCAAAGCTAGCATTTTTTACATACCTCCTCATTACTTTCGTGTCCATTTCTCACATTGGTGATTCTCCCCATATCGATTGGGATTTTTCTCGGATTGCGAGTCCGGAACCTTGGACGTACCCTGATGTTAGGGCACGGCCAGGTATCCTCTTCTTCCGGCTCCGAGCGCGCCTTCCGTCGCGCACGTGCAGCCCGCCGCATTACCCTGACTCGACCTGAGAGCCCAACAAGTCTCTTAGAGCCACCAGACTTTCGCTGTTGCCGAACGGAGGCAACGAAAGGAGGCTGCTCAGAGGCAGTGTTCCTTTTTGCACAGACGCTAGAACACTGAGAGACTAAAATCTCCATGCTTCTATTCGGACGCAACTCGGCCGGCATCCCAGTAATGCAGCGACAGGAAGCAAGTGCTAAATGCATGTACCCACTGGCCGATATGAAAAGCGCACTTCGAAGGCAGTGCACGTAGAGCTTTTGCGCTTGGACGAGTCGCAACGCATTAAGAGCGCGGTCACTGAAAACGTAAGCCCACGAGGCGCACGCGTTGTGACTGAGTGCATCTGCCCTCCGGGGAAGCATGTGGTAGTTACCGCCCCCCAGGAAGGCGTCAAGTCGCTCGCGCGCGTGGTTTACTGCCAGCGCGTGGAGAGTTCAAAATTTGCTGTTGGCCTCCAGCTTGTTGTGCGAGTCGAGGAGTGGGGGAAACGCGCTAACCACGAATGAGTTTGCATCCCCCAAAATCCCAGCCTGAGTAGATGACGCCGGCGGCTTGTGAGCAACACCATCAGATAGCGCTTTGCCGATTACCAAACTCCATTGGCAGAGCCGTGGGCGAGCGGAGAGTCCGAATATCCCGCATGGGTGGTTGGCCGAAGAAGCGACTGTATTCGCGATTGAATTGGCTGGCGCTCTCGTATCCGACCTCAAAAGCCGCACTGGCGGCGTCCAGACCATCCATGAGCATGCGTTCCCGCGCTGCCTGCAGCCGAAGCTGCTTCTGATACTGAAGAGGACTCATCGCTGTCAGCGCCCGGAAATGGTGGTGCAGTGTAGAGACGCCCATGCCCGCGATTTTTGCAAGATCTTCCACTCGTAGCGGCTTCGCGTAGTTCGCCCTGACCCACGCGATTGCCTTTGCCGTCCGCTGGCTCTGGTCCCCCAGCGTGGCAATCGCTCGAAGGCGCGCCCCCGCAGGTCCCCGGAGGATTCGGTAGATGATCTCACGCTGAATCAGGCCGCTCAGAAATGGAATGTCCTGCGGCGTGTTCAGTAGGTCGATGAGTCGGCAGCAGGCATCGAGCAACTCGGCCGTGGTCTCACCAGTGGCCATGGCCGGACTATCAGACGGCGCCTCAGTCGCTAGAATCTCCTCTCGGCTAAGAAGTTCTCGGACTACCGGCATATCGAGTTTCAGTACGAAACAGAGATAGGGCACCTGCTCACTTGCCTCGATTACGTTGCAGATGACTGGCAAATCGAGCGACGTCAGCAGGTATCGCGACTCATCGAAGATGAATGTCGTTCCGCCGAGGTCCGCGCGCTTTCGTCCCTGCGCCACCACGGCCAGGCTCGGCTGGTACGTCGCTGGGGCGGGCGCCGCAGGGGCAGTCCTGCGGCTCAGCAGCAAGCCGGGAACGTCGGTGATCAGTCTCTCTCTGGACCCAATGGAAAAGGCAATCTTACGGGCCAGCTCCGCCCGCAATGCACGAGCTGGGTCTGGCGGCGCAGTAGCGTTTTTACCGGCGTTTTTCATTGTCAGCGCTTCCTCGTCTCGTGCCTAAGATAGCTGCTCGCCTTCGGATACACTAGTGAATTTTCACAGAACGAGAGGAATAGGCAATAAATCGAAAGGATCGGGCTACCGCTTCCGCGGCGTTTGATCCTAATCTCGGGATGAGAGAACCGCTGCGGAAGGAGAAACAATGCAAAAGCGCAAACTCGGAAAAAGCAATCTGGAAGTCTCGGCTATCGGGCTCGGCTGCATGGGAATGAGCTTTGGCTACGGTCCTGCCGGAGACAAGCAGGAAATGATCTCCGTCATTCGAGCGGCAGTCGATCGCGGCGTCACATTCTTTGACACCGCAGAGGTCTACGGTCCCTTCACGAACGAAGAGCTCGTGGGCGAAGCTCTCGCTCCATTCCGCGATCAGGTGGTCATCGCCACAAAGTTCGGCTGGGAGGCGAATCCTGCCGACGGAGGTAAGTGGAACAGCCTAAATAGTCGCCCCGAGCACATCAAGAAGGTTGCCGAGGCGTCGCTCAAGCGCCTCAAGGTCGATGCCATCGATCTCTTCTACCAACATCGCGTCGATCTGAACGTGCCGATCGAAGACGTTGCGGGAACGGTGAAGGAACTCATCCAAGGAGGTAAGGTGAAGCACTTCGGTCTTTCGGAAGCCGGAGTGCAGACGATTCGCCGCGCGCACAAAGTTCAGTCCGTCGCTGCGCTCCAGAGCGAGTACTCGCTTTGGTGGAGAGAACCTGAAGCGGAGGTGATCCCAACACTCCAGGAACTCGGGATCGGCTTCATTCCCTTTAGTCCTCTCGGCAAAGGCTTTCTTACCGGGAAGATCAACGAAGATACGAAGTTCGACAAGACCGATTTCCGCAACATCGTGCCTCGCTTCACGCCGGAGAACCGCAAAGCGAATCAGGCGTTGGTGGACCTGGTTGGCAAATTTGCACAACAGAAGAAGGCGACGCCTGCCCAGATCGCACTCGCTTGGCTGCTCGCGCAAAAGCCTTGGGTCGTGCCAATTCCAGGCACAACCAGGCTGCATCGCCTCGAAGAAAACATCGGAGCCGCTAACGTCGAACTTTCGCCCGACGATCTCCGCCAACTGGAGGCCGCAGCCTCAAAGATCGCGGTGCAAGGCGCTCGCTATCCGGAGCACTTGCAGAAAATGGTTGGCCGCTGAGCAGTAAAAGGGAAACGAAACCGAGGTAGAGCAGGATTCGAGCCGGCCTTTGGGGGTCGGAGTTTTAGCTCCGACATAGCACCGCAACCCCCAAAAACTGTCATTCCGAGCGAAGCAGGCCGATTTTTTCTTCCCATCTCGCTCCTGCGAGATAATCGGCCTGCGCAGCGAGGAATCTCTCTTTGCCTTCTGCCTTTGCGGCTGGGCCAGGTGCCGCTCTTGCACCTGGGGCTTTTGATTTTCTCCCATGAATCGTGCATCCCTAGCACAACCAGCACCGTTCACATGATCACGGCGTTGCCGGAACAGGACGAACACTGCGGATCTGGTTGACAATGTCGATCGCCAGCCGCTGCGCTGCGGCGGGACCGTCAATTACGGTCACCTTCCCCGTGCCAAGGATCATGCCTGTTTTCGGGTTAATCATTTTGAAGATCCAGTCGTATGTCAGGAAGGGCCGTGTGACATCGATATAGATATCGGCCCCGTTGCGGTCGTCGACGATGCAGATGCCCCACTCCCGCATCTCGGGACGCGTGTAAAGCGTATCCTGCAGCAAATTCCCCTTCATCCAGATCGTGTGGGATTCCACAAATATCGATCGAGCAGAGCGAAGAATTCCTGCCGGATCGCTTCCTGATTCACGAATTGCCGTACCGCTCGCCTCCGATGTTCCAGTCGGTCTGTCCAGCTCTTCGCGCGGGAACTGCACGGCACTGGCGAGCTGCTCCACGATTACTGCCGCCAGCTTCGGACCCGCGTCGAATTCATCGGTTGCCTCCACCATGCCCGAGGCGAGAGTCAAGGACTTCGGCTGATAAACCAGCGTGTAAGTCCAGTCAACGTCATGACCGGCCGGTCAACCGTGGTTGCAATATCGGCAGTTTGCCCGTAATCAGCGAAGCGCAATCCCAAGTGCGGGAACATCGCCGTTTTATGAATGTCGTCTTGCAGCCGCTCGCGGCGCAAATAAATTGTTTTGGAGTGCACGGAAATGGTGTGCATTTGCCGCTGGTCCGGGCGCGGCAGAGTGGGTTCGGGGGAACTGCTTGCCCCATTCCAGGAGCGTTGGCAGGAGCAGCCGGGAAGGCTGTGGTTTTCGCGCCCAAGGATTGTAGTCGACCGCCAGAGTCAAAACGCGTCCCACCAGATGCATTCGCGAGGCCAGCAACGCTTTCGATCGGTACGGCGAAGTTGATGTTTTGGCCGACGCTGAGTGATCCCACGACTATTCCTAATATCCGGGCCTCAGCATCGACCAACACTCCGCCGCTGGACCCTGGCGACAACGGAGCGGTGAACTGGAGAATCCGGTAACCACTCCCTGCTCCGGGAACATCCTCAGCCATTCGCGTGGCGCTTAGGATGCCTGAAGATGCGGTCCAGGGTAACCCCACGGCATTCGATACGACGAACACCGCAGCGCCCGATGCCGCATTGGTTGAGTTGCCGACGGGCAGCACCGGCAGCCCCGTGGCCGCGATGCGCAGTGCCGCAACGTCGCGTCGCTCATCAGACGCCATCAACTCAACTTGGTCGTAGATTTCGCCGCTCTTCAGCCGCACCTGCAACTCCCGCATCCCTTTCACCACATGGTTTGCAGTCAGAATCACGCCATCGCTTCGAATGATCACTCCGGAAGCGACGCCTGCGACTTGGCCGTCGCCTTTACCGACGAGAATAGATACAGCGGAAGGCGAAACCCGCTCCACCACCTGATCTCCGGACAAAGCCGGTGCGGTGGTCTGTGCATTTGATAGGGGGAAAGAAACAGCGACCAGAGTGATTGCCGCTATGATTTTTGGGGAGCGCATATTGACCTCTCTTGGATAGGAAGGATTACCGTGGAATGACCCTCATTCTGCTCCGCGGCAGAAGACGGTGCAATAAGGAAAAACTGCGTGGAGGGCTGCTTTATCGCGGCTAACATTACATTCCGCATGGCTCCGACCTCCGTTCACTTGCGCCAAACAACCTGACACTGTCCGTCGCACTTTTCAGTCCACACCTTGCGAAACCAATGTGGAGGGAAACAAAGCCAATGGTGCGACCCAACTTGGACGCTGGAGCCTCCACCCCGCAAGAATCTTCTGACATCGTCATTTTGGCCGGACACACGCGCCTCCAACACTAGGTGCCCGGCGAGGAAACCACGCTTACACCTTTTGCGGGATATGCCCAGAGAATCCAAGGGCTTGGATCTATCTTCGTTTGACTTGCCTGCGGTCCGGGCCTAACATGGCCCACCAAGAGCAAGCTCCTCCTGAATTATGGTCGGACAGAGCATTTCGCATTTTCGAATCATTGAAAAGCTGGGTGGCGGAGGGATGGGTGTCGTCTACAAAGCTGAGGACACCAGCTTGGGTCACTCGGTGGCGCTGAAATTCCTCCCCGAAGAGCTTTCTAGAGACCATCAGGCTGTCGATCGCTTTCGGCGGGAAGCTCGTGCCGCATCAGCCTTGAACCACCCCCATATCTGCACGATCCACTCTATCGATGAGCACGAGGGTGTGTTCTTTATCGTCATGGAGCTGCTCGAAGGCCAGACGCTCAAGTATTACGTTGGCAGAAAGCCCTTCAATACGATCTGGCTTCTGGACGTCGGCACACAGATTGCCGACGCGCTCGATGCCGCGCACGCGAAGGGCATCGTCCATCGCGATATCAAACCCGCGAATCTCTTCGTGACGTCCCGCGGCCAAGTCAAGGTCCTTGATTTCGGCCTCGCCAAACTGCTCCGGCCGCTGGCTACCAGGGTAAGTGTTGGCGCCACGGCAGCAGACACGGCTACGCTCTCCACGGAGGCCGGCCTGCTCGTCGGCACCGTTGGCTACATGGCTCCTGAGCAGTTGGAAGGCGAGCCGGTGGACCCGCGCACCGATCTTTTCGCGCTCGGTCTCGTGATGTACGAGATGGCCACAGGGCGTAATCCCTTTCTCGGACAATCGGCCAGCTCAACGATCGCCAATATTCTCAAAGAAGAAGCGCCGCGCCTTGAGCAGCAGAATCCTGTAGCTCCGCCTGAACTCGGGCGCATCCTGCAGAAATGCCTGCGCAAACGCGTTGACGAGCGCTACGTGTCGGCGCGCGACCTTGCTCTCGATCTGGTAACTTTGCGTCGAAGCCTCGAGCCGTCGGGACGAACTGCTGCTGTAACGGCTGCTGGGCCTGCGCCGCCGCTATCGATAACGCGTGGTGTTGTCCGCGCGGTGCTAATGCTCATTGTACCAGTGCGGCTCTATCAGTTCACCGCCCTGGCTTTCGACTACCCAGACCTCGGCGCGAAGTTTCGCTTGTTGTTTCCGGCCGTGTTGTTGCTCGATACGGTTTGGGCCGCGACGCCCTTGCTCTTCCTCGTTCAGCTCCGAGGACTAGTCCTGCTCTGTGCGGCCGCTCTTGCCTTTCTTCCGTTCTCGCAGCGCACGCTACTCTATGCCGCTTATGCCCATTCCGGTGGCCGCTCCTCCGCAATCCAGAGGCCAGCCTCTAACTGACTTGGTTAAGCACGCCCACCCGTCGTTTAAAACGGAGGACGGTTTTGCCTCGCCGCTCCAACCTCGTAGGCTATGTGCGATGGGACGCACAGTCTGATCGATTTCTTCCTTGCCAGACAATCATTCCAACAGCTTTCAGGTCGCAATCCGGTTTCCCCGTAATCCGCCCACCATCGGACAGTAGGCTCGAACAGGGATACAATTTGCCAAAACCGGCCTTTTGGGGAGGTAACTGGCACTTCTCCGGTTACCGTTAATCAAGCACAACTCAATGCGTGGACAGAACTCGGCAATGCCAGGCACCGGAGAAATGACTTGACTCTGGACTACACTCCAGGGTGTAGCTTCTGGAGAGGAGTTGAGGTCATGCAAATTGGTATTGTCGCCAAGAAGATCGGTCTGAGTGTTGACGCGATCCGCTTCTATGAGCGCAACTCGTTGCTGCCGAGGGCGGCGAGAACGCAGGGAGGGTTTCGTCGGTATGGTGAAAGCGACGTCGAGACTCTAGCTTTCATACGACGAGTTCAGCGTCTGGGGTTCAAGCTCAGTGAGATTCGAAGCCTTTTGAAGCTGCGAGGGAATCGTGTGCAACCTTGTGCGCCAGTCCGGCGCCGACTTCAAGAAAAACTGGTCGACGTGCGGCGGAGACTTACCGACCTTCAAAAGCTAGAACGCGAGCTGCGTTTGGCTCTGCGCAGTTGCAACAAAGAACTGCGCAAGCGATCCGCTCATTGCCCAATCTTACGAGGAACGAATGCACGCAAACGGGAGAGTGCCCAGTGAAAGTTGAGGTCTTATATGTGGCAGACTGCCCAACTCACCCTGCGGCAGTGAATCTGGTTAAACAAGTCTTGGCCGCAGAAGGTGTCGAGGCGGAGATCCACGAGGTACTCGTCAGGGACGAAGGGATGGCCAACGAACTTGGATTTTGCGGCTCACCAACAATCCGAATTAATGGACGAGACGTCGCGGGAGAGTCGCAGAACGCTCGCAGTTTCGCGCTGAGTTGCCGTTTGTATCCTGGATCGAAGCAGGTCGGGCTTCCACCAGCGGAGATGGTTCATCGGGCAGTGCTGAAAGGACGGCAAGGCGCCAGAACGTGAAAGGAGCACGGGCGTTTCGGCCTTCCTCGGGGCAAATCCTGAGTTCCATGAATGGAGGGTCCAAGTTGTGACAGAGGAAAAGAGAGCTTGCTGCAGCTCACCGGCGGCGATGTGCTATTGGTTCGCTGTGTCTTTGATTGCGTGGGGAGCACTCAGCCTCATAGGAATCTATTGGCGTCCTCTGCATGGGTCGTCCGCCACCACCGTCCTTTTTGCCATGGGCATCGGCTGCGTTGCGAACTTGGTCAGGAATCGCACTCTTCACTGCGCGTTCAGTGCGCCACTACTCTTGATCGCCGCCGTTGTGTTCTTGCTATCCGAGGTAAACATCCTTCACGTCAATCCCATTCTGATTTGGCCATTCGTCCTCATTGGAGTAGGCGCAGCGTTTCTAGTGGAGTGGCGTCATGCACGCGTCGTGCGCCAAGGGGCCTAGAGGGGGAACGAGTTTCTGATGAGTAGCGAAACGATTAGCGCGACCGGCAAAGCTTCTTCGAAAGGGGGACTTGCGGCTGCGCTCTCAGCGGTAGGAAGTGTTCTAGCTGCGGCGACATGTTGCCTACCCTTACTTCCTTTTGTACTCGCTGCCGGAACGGCGGGGAGTGCGAGGCTCCTGTCTTCGTTCGTCGGGGTTCTTCGGCCATACCTGTTAGGGCTGTCCGTTCTCCTCATTGCGCTCGGCTTCTATCAAAGCAGACGCGCCAGCCAATGTAATTGTAAACCGAGTGTTCTCAGCCAAGTAGTTCTGTGGTTGTCGGCCCTGATTGTTGCCATCTCGATTCTGCTTCCACAGGCCTTCGCGGATCTGGTCGAGAGGCTGCTATGACCCGCAGAAACATTGCACTAGGTCTTGCGGCCCTGGCCATTTTTGCTGGGCTGCTTTATTTCTATGGCGGACACCAGACTCCCAGCAGCCAAGCGCCTCTTGCCGATCTAAATACGGCGAACCTGAGTGAACTCAAAAATGAGTTCAACAGCAGTCACGCCAATGTTCGAATGCTGGTGCTTCTTTCCCCGACTTGACCGGTTTGCGTGCGGGGGGCCTCCGCACTCGAATCATTGCTGGAAACTCAAACAGACTCGCATCTGCGCGTGTTCGTAATTTGGGAACCAGTGCTGGCTACCGACTTGGGCGCGCCTTCGACCATCACTCTTCGGAGGATACATGATCCGCGCGTGAAGCAATATTGGGACTCAAAGCGAATTCTCTCCCACGCTATGGGAGAGCATGATCGTCCGAGCGTCGTCTGGGACTACATCGCGGTTTATAAGCCAGGACAAATCTGGACAGAAGCGCCCCCGCAAGCCGAATTCACGGGCCGCCCCGTTGTGCGCTTCATCGAAGGAGCGCGGAAGGCATTACAGACTATTTATTTTGAGGCGAGAAACGGAATGTAGCTGCTCAGGGATCAAAAGGGACACATGGTCGTCGAACACCCGCCACCCCCACCGCCCCCCAATCCCATTCCCGCAACGCAACCCGCTACGTCGGTCACACCAGCCACTTACTCCGGCAACCCGCCGCGGACCGGCCCACCCACTCCGCAACTGCTCCAAATAGAGTCGCCCACGCGCTGCACTTCGACCATTAGCTGCCGCCTCTTTGTCGCGGGCGCGCAGCAAGGCTAGAAGTCAATCCAATGGGTGAGAGTCCCAT